>CAXUBB010000050.1:5237-17134 GCA_964249105.1 uncultured Bryobacteraceae bacterium
TTCGAGGCGGATGTCCTGACGGAAATCCGGTCCTCGGGCAGCTTTGGCCTTTTCGTAACGGCGGGCATCCTCAAAAAACTCGCTGGTGTGTTGCAGTTGTTCCTTATAAAGGCGCTCTTCTTCCGCGAAAGTCCGGGACGGCCCTCCGAAGAGAGCGGCGAACTGGCGCGGGACGGCTTGAATCTGCGGAAAGAGCATGTCCATCACGGCGCTCGGCTTGACGGCCATATCTTCCCAGGTCCAGCCTTCGAGGTGCATGACGGCACCCTGTCCGGTGATCACGTTTCCGCTGCCGCTGTTACGGAACCCGCGCGCGCCGCTGCCGGGCAGACTCACAACGGTCGTAATACCGGAAGCGCGAGTCACCTCGATATGCTCACTCGATGGATTAAAGGCAATTTCAGCTCTCAATTCCGGGTTAAAGGGGCCGATTTCGTCCAGATCCACGGAGTCGCGCAGGGATGAGATTTCCGACAGGCCGACATTGGTAGCGGCGTTAATCATGCCGGGGTAAAGGTCAAGACCATGACCATCGATCACCCGTGCCCCGCCCCGGCTCCCGACATGCAGGCCAATGTCGGCGATTTTGCCGTTGACGACCAGGACGGAACCGCCGCGAACTTCAGGCGCGGTGATGGGGTGGATGTTGACGTTACGGATGAGGAATGAATTGTTATCCGCCGCCGAGATGCCGAAGATGGCGGAAAGGAAAAGGGTTAAGAATGCGGCGGTTTTCATACTTTAAGTGGGCCTGTTGGCTTTCTCCTTGCCCTTCGCGTTTTCTTTATCGAGCAGGTTCTTTTTTTCAGCCTGGAACTTGCCTCGCAGTTCCAGATCCTTGTCGCGGTCGAAGTATTCGTGACCGTCGATCCACACTTTCAGGGGTTTGGAGGCGTTCGATAACGGGTGCTTGTCAAACAGCACCAAGTCCGCTGACTTGCCGACTTCGATGGAGCCGACTTTATCATCCACGCCGAGTTGCTTAGCCGGGTTGATGGTCACCATCGCAAGCGCCTCGGTTTCGCTCAATCCTCCGTAGCGCATGGTTTTGGCGGCTTCCAGATTCAGATGGCGCTGCAACTCGTCAGAGTCCGAATTAAGAGAGACGAGAACCCCTTTGCGGGCCATGATGGCGGCGTTGTAGGGAGTGGCGTCGTAGGCTTCGATTTTATAGGACCACCAATCGCTAAAGGTAGAGGCTCCGGCGCCGTGCGCGGCAATCTCCTTGGCTACCTTGTAGCCTTCGAGCACATGCTGGAGAGTTCGGATTTTGAAACCGATCTCGTCGGCGGCGCGCAGCAGCATCAGGATCTCGTCGGAGCGGTAACAATGAGCATGAACATAGCGTTTTCCTTCGAGCACTTCGACCAGCGGCTCCAGGCGAAGATCTTTTCGGGGTGGAATGGGATGCTCGCCGCGCGCTACCTGGGCGTTGTATTCTTTCCAGTCCGCTCCATAGGTTTTGGCCTCCGCGAAACTTTCACGGATGACTTGCTCCACTCCCATGCGGGTGCCGGGATAGCGCCGCTCCTGCGGGGTTCCCTGGCTAAAAAAGTTTTGAGAGGGCTGACCCTGCCGCTTTGGGTTTTCGCCCAGCGCGAATTTGATGCCGGGCGTTGCGCCTTCAAACATCATCTCCTGAGCGGTTTTACCCCAGCGCAGCTTAATCACGGTTGTCTGCCCGCCAATCGCGTTGGCGCTGCCGTGGAGAACGTTTGAGACTGTTAAGCCGCCCGCCAGAGCGCGGTAGATATTGATGTCGGCAGGATCAATCACGTCCTTGATGTTCACCATGGAGGAATCCGATACGGTCCCTTCATTCACGCCGCCTTCGATAGCGGTATGCGAGTGGCAATCGATGATGCCGGGCATGAGAAACTTGCCGGTGGCGTCCACCACCGTGGCATCAGCGGGAGCGCTCACGTTCTTGCCGACCGCAGCCACTTTGCCGTTCTCCACGAGAACGCTTCCGTTCTGAACCGTTCCTTTCGTTACGGTTAAAACTGTAGCGTTACGAATCAGAATCGTTTCAGCGTTCGTTAGCGCCGCAGCAAGCAAGAGTAAAGACAGACGTCTCATCATTGGTTCGTTTCCTCTGTTCTGTTCGCATTGATTTGAGTTGGCCTTCGTGCTCCGGCTCCGCCGGGCGGTCCCTGTTGCGCTTCCTTTGAGGGACGGAACTCTTTGCCGTCAATAAAGAGGTACTCAACCGTCGATTTATCGTCAAACGCTTCGCCTTTGGTGATTGTCAGATTGGCAATCTTGCCTTTCTCGATGCTTCCCAAACGATCCGCCACACCGTAGATTTCCGCCACATTTAATGTCAGGGCACGAATCGCATCGGCGCGTCCCAGACCGGCATCGATCGCCTTCTTCACGGCCTTCTTGAGGTCGGGCGCGGTTTCAACGCCGTCGGAGTAAAAAGCAAACTTAACGCCTGCTTTGGCGAACAGGCCGGGAACAGCGGGCGCCTGGTCACGCATCATGAGTTCGCGGTAATTGGGGATATCGCTCGGGTCCGCGTCCCTGGGCTTTTCGGGCCATTTCAGACTGATGAGCGCGGGCACGTTCGCGGCCTTGATTTGATCGACGCGTTTATAAGCTTCGTGAAGTCCGTAAAGGACAAAAGGAGTTTTCAGTTCCGCGCCGAAGTTCAGCATACGGTCGATCTGCTGCCATTCATCAGCGGGCAGGAGCAAGCGCGGAGATTCGGAGAGACCTTCGAGATGATGATCGTATTCAGGACGTTTCGTACCGCCGGGATGCTCGGCGTAGATCTGCTTGGCTTGTTTATATTGATTCAGGTCTAGATAAAGCTGGCGGACATAGGAGATGTTGCCCATGAGAGAGCTGGGGAAAGCGCGTCCCATGCCCCCGCCGCCCACGCGAAAGGCGACCTGCTGGCCGATTGGCTGCGCCACCACCATGTCGCCGGAGCGCTCGCCCGCCAAATCAATCAGCGCACCCAAGCCTTCGAAAATACCTTTATTCGGGAAAGTGGCGGAACTGGTGAACCCGGCGGCGCGTGCGGCATCAAGACGGCTATCGGTAGGGCTGATGAGATCGGCTGCGCGCTGGTCCGAGTAGGCTTGAGGGCGATCTTCGGGACCGCGTATGCGAGACGCGGGAGTTGAGGTGGTTTGCGGCAGCGGAGCTTGCGGGCCGGCACCCGCCGTTCTTGCCGAGCCGCCCGCCGGAGGGGAAGCGCCGGGAATGCCCCAGGTGCCGAGACCATCCATAAATCCGGGATAAACAGTGAGGCCCGTTCCATCAATCACCCAGGCATCAGCGGGGATGCTGAGATTCGGGCCAACGTCCTGAATTAAACCGTTTCGCAACAGAACCGTGCCTTTGGGCAGGTCCGCTCCGCTAACCGTTACGATGTGGGCATCTTTGATTGCGATGGCGGAGGGGACTTCCGCCAGAAGCGGGGAAAGCACGGCGGCGGAAATCAGTCCGGCCAGCGCTAGTTTGCAATTCATAAAAGAGAATCTCCGGTCACGGGCAAGGGGAAACTCTTGATTGTGGCACGAACGAAGGGACGCTGCTCATCAATATGCTTATTCGAGGCGTTAAGAAATTTGAATCAGCGCGGCCCTCATGAAGCGTGGGGATGCTCAGCGTCCGTGTGCCGGGTGAGGTGATTCCGCCGGGTTAAAGTTTCCGGCATGGCGACGCTAAATAAGAGCAGGCCAGCGAGAGCGACTGCCGCCAAACTGACGAACACAGGCGGAAATCCAAGTCGCCGGGCGATCATTCCCGCCAACAAATTGCTCAGGAAAGCGCCGATGCCCAGGCAAGCCTGCACCGCGCTTCCCAGCGCATTGAACCGCCCGGTTCCCTTCGCAAGATCCGCAACCACCAGGGTGGTAACCACACCGGCGATTCCCGTTCCAATCCCATCGAGCGCTTCCACGCTTATTACATAGTAAGGACTCCGGCCCAGCGCGAAGAGCGTACCGCGCAGGATCAACGCGGCAAAAGCGCAGATCAAAACAGGCTTTCGTCCGAACCGATCGGCGGCACGCCCGCTCAGGAGCGAAACCGGAATCATAATCACTTGCGGCAACAAGATGCACAGCAGGAGGTACAGAGACGCGGATTCCCGGTAGTAAACGGATAGCTCCTCGCCCGCCAGCGGCAGCAAGGCCGAATTGGCGGCATGAAACAACACCACCGTCAGAGCAAAAATAAGCACGGCGCGATGGCGGAGCAACGACGCGAAGCTGATGAGCGCCGCGTGGCTCGATTCTTGATCTTCGGGCGCTTCGCGAGCGGCTTGATGGTTGATATCGCTTCCCCGAATGAGCAACGCGGAAACCATGCACGCAAGACCCAGCAAGGCGGACGCATAAAAGATCCACTGCTGACCGGACCGGTAGCCTAGATATCCGGCGCCCGCCGCGGTCAGCATGCTTCCGGCGTGGGTGAAGGCTCCATTTCTCCCGATGCGTCGGGCCAACGCCGCGCGACCGACTAACCCCAACGAGAGGGCAGCCAGCAACGGGGTGGCCACCGCGGTGGAGACGCCGACCGCCGCTTGATTGAGCGCCTGCCAGAACACGGTGGGCGCCCACACAATGAAAACGGACCCGAAACTGATGACCAGCGCCGCCGCCGCCATTAGCTGCCTTTTGAGAGTGGTCTGATCAATCAGGTAACCAGCCGTCATTTGAGTAAGCACCGAAGCGATTTTCTGGGCGGCCAGAATGATCCCGCTCTGCGCCGGGTCCCAATGGCGCACAGCGGTGAAATACCCGGCCATGAACGGACCGGCTCCCGTTTCCACATCAGCGAGAAAGAAACTGACTGCATCCAAGGCTCTCTGGCTTTTTGGCTTTTCCAAGCTTTCAGCGTGCCACAATGATGCGCATGTCTTTTCTCTCCCGGCGCGGCTTCATAACGAGCGCGGCGTTGATCGGCGCGGCGGCCATTCCCGCCGACAGCAAATCGCAGTCGAAAAGTTTGAATATCGTGGTCACCGGCGGACATCCCGGCGATCCTGAGTACGGCTGCGGCGGCACGATTTGCCGCTATAGGGACGAAGGCCACGCGGTAACCCTGCTTTATCTGAATCGCGGGCAGAAGGGTTGCGGAAAGCAATCAGAGGAGACCTGCGGCAGCCTTCGCGTCGCCGAAGCGCGGCGAGCCGGTGAAATTTTGAGCGCGCGGCAGAAATTCGCCGATCAAACCGACGGTGCGGCGGTAGTCAGTTCCGCTACTTACGACGCTTTTCGGCAGCTACTCGCATCCGAAAATCCGGACGTGGTTTTCGCGCAATGGCCGATTGATAATCACCGCGATCACCGCGCGATTTCGACCCTGGTTTACGATGCATGGCTGCGCATGGGCAAAAGTTTCGGCCTCTATTATTACGAGGTTTCGGACGGCGAGGATACGCTCATGTTCGCTCCCACGGATTACGTCGATATCAGCAAGACCGAAAGTCGCAAGCGCGCCGCTTGTTTCGCGCACGCTTCGCAATCGCCGGAGCGGTACTATTCCCTGCAATCGCAGATCACGCGGACCCGCGGCCTGGAGAGCGGCTATGCGCAGGCGGAAGGCTTTATTCGTCACGCGGAGAGCAGGAGGAATTTGCTCCCCCGCACCGATTGATGCAGCCCTTCCTCAAGCTTTTCTCAGATTCTTCAGCAGATACTCCGAGGTGCGTAGGCTGAAAGCCAGAATCGAAAGCGTTGTTGTTTTATCCGTGCAGTTCGGGAAAACGCTCGCATCGCAGATGTACAAGTTCGGCACGTCATGCGTTTGCCCGAAGCGGTTTGTCACAAAATTTTTCGGGTCGTTTCCCATGCGCAGCGTACCGGTTTCGTGCAAGCTGGTACCGGGGATATCGATCTCCCCTGCCCCCAGGTACTCAGCGCCGCTGGCCCGCAGCAGTTGCTCGCAAACGTGCTTGCCGTGTTCCCACATAAGCAGCGTGTTCCCGTCCCATTGGAAGTGCAGGCGCGCGGCGGGAATGCCGTAGATATCCTTGACCGCAGGATCAATGTCCACGTAGTTGGAGTCGCTTCGTTGAGTGGGCGCTTGTATGTAGAAGCTGACGGGCGTTGGATAGCGGCGCTTGATCTCGCGCTTAAAGTCTCTCCCGAATCCTTCAATCTGGCCATAGTAATGCGGAAACCCGCCGCAGCCGCCGTCCGGGTAAACCGAGTAGCCGCGAATGAACTTTTCTTCTCGCGGGTTTGCCAGATTTTGCCAGCGGGGGACCCAGGCCACCGTGCTGGCAGACACGTTATCAGGAAAACTGGGCTGTCCGAGCAGTTGCGGAAAATACCCGCGCCCGATTGTGCCGTACAAGTGATCGCATAAGTTTCTTCCAGCCTGGCCGCTTGAGTTTGCCATGCCCGTCGGCCAATGACGCGATTTCGAATTCAACAGGATACGAGCCGATTCGATGCAGGAGGCGGCCACCACCACGGTCTTGCCGTAGACTTCCACCTCCTGTTTTGTGCTCCGGTCGATATACGCAACGCCCGCGGCACGCCCGTTTTCGTCTGTCAGGATATTTTTCGCCAGCGCGTTCGTGCGCAGATCGAGGTTGCCGCTTTTTTCCGCTTCCGGCAGGAAAAACCACGGAGTGGAAAAGAAGGCTCCCACATCGCAGCCTTCAGTGCAGTTCGCGCAATAGTGACACGAGGGATGTCCGGCATGCGGAACGGTGAGTTGCGCGATGCGGTCCGGCAGATAGGGAATGCCGATGACCCGCGCGCCGGATTCGAGAATCCGGTCAATGCAACGGAAGTTCATGGGCGGCAAATACTCGCCATCCGGATTGCTGGGCCGGTTTTGCCTGGTGCTTGCGACGCCAATCATACGCTCCACCCGGCTATAGTAGGGTGCAATCTCCTCGTAGGTGATGGGCCAATCCACGTCAAAACCGTCACGGCTCGCGGCCCGGAAATCGATCTCAGCGAAGCGCGCCGAGGACCGTCCCCAAAAGTTCGTTTTGCCGCCGACCGCAAAGCATCTTCGCCAAGTCCACTCGGTACCGGGAGCGGTTGTGAAAGCAATGTCGTGCTCCCAGATTCCCTCCGAATACTCGTTGTCCATGTACCCGATCCATTGGGAGCGTTTCCTGGGATCGCCGAACCCGCGAAACGGCATGTCATAGGACATGCGATGATTGCGGAAATCCTGGCGCGGATTCAAGCGGCGACTTCCATTTAGGGCGCAAACCTTCGCGCCTGCCCGGCAAAGCGCATGGATCGCCATGCCGCCGCCCGCTCCGGTGCCGATCACGATCGCGTCATAGATCTGTTTCGGCATCTAAAACCTCGGCGGCGGCAGGCGCCGGTGTTCGGGATCGTCAGCATGCGGGCAAGCAGGCGACTGCGAATACAGCTTCAGCCCAGGGTAGTCCAACTCTTCCAACCCAATGCGGCTGGTGTAATAACCCATTACGGTGTAACGCCGGATCAGCAGAAAGAACTTTCGTCCCGCTGCGTCTTCCGGTTCAGCCTGCTTCCCATATGCGAGCTTTTTCAAAATTTCTGTTCGCTGATTCGGTGAAAGGTCCACAAACGGAGCGCCGTAAGTCTTGCGCGCTTTAGCATTCAACCAACCGAGACCGTCCCGCATAGGTTTCTGGATCTCTTTCTCGCCGTGGGCAGCCATAAAGTCGATGAACTCACTGACACCCGCGTCGCCCGCGCCCGGACTTTCGTCCTTGGGGATAATCATCTCCGTTAAGACAGCAATAGTTTGGTAATCAGCCGCAGTAAAGAAGAGCGGCTGGTAATGCGCGGTCCTCGGCGACGCGGAAGCAGCGGTCGCATGCTGATGTTCAGCCGCGAAAACCCAGCGGCTAAACCCTGGAAACTGGCCGGCAATCGCCGCTTTTGCCAGCATCTCCAGGACCGCGCGCCGGTCCGGTGACTGGTTCGCCATAGAGTTTTATGCTACTCCATGAGGCGCTGGCGGGGCTCCTAAGGCGCGAAGTAGCCGGAGAGGTCGAGAATCAAATAGGTCGTTCCCGCGACGTAAGCGTTGACCGAACCATTCGTCGTCGGTAGGATCGCCATGTTGGACGTCACCGTGCTCGGGTCCGCATTCAAGGTCGAAGCGACAGGAATATTTTCTCCGTTCGGCCATAGCGTCAGGTATTGCAGCGGCCCTGTAGGCACGACCGTGGCGTTGAGGGCATATGCCTGCGCGGTCGCCGGACTGCCGCAGCCGCTCGTGGTCACATCAACCGTGGTTGTGCCGCTCAACGGCGCTGAGCCGGCTGGATTTCTCGTGTCAACCACCCGGCATGGCGTGAGCGTGTAGAAGTTCAACCCGCCCGTCCCTGTCGGCGCAAAGTAGCCATTAATGTCGATAACGAGGTCCGTATCACTGCTCCCAAACGCTGTGACGCTGCCGCCCGCACCGGCGGGAATGATGGCCGCATTCGCTGTCACGCTGCCAGTGGAAGCGTTTAAGACCGAAGTCGGAGGCGGTGACTGTCCCGTGGGCCAAGCGGCCAAGTAGATCAGCGGCTCATGGGGAACCACGGTAAAGTTCAACGAGTATGCCTGCGCGTTCACCGGCACATTGCAACCGCTGGATAATACGGGAAAATCCCGGCTCTGCCCACCGGTTAAAAACGGTCCGCCCAGGCTTCCCGTTGCGCTCCTGGTATCGGCAATCCGGCAAGGCGTGAGCGGAAAGAACTGCAAGCCGGACGAACTGGAGGTCGGCACGAAATAGCCGCTGATATCCAGGATCAGGTGCGTCGGATTCGTCACGTAGACGTCCACGCCGCCGTTGGTTCCCGCCGGCACAATCGCCGAGTTTGCTTTCAGGCGTCCATCGGAATTAAGGGTGGACACCACGGGCCGCCCCTGTCCGCTCGGCCAAATGGATAAGTAAGTTAGGGGGCCGCTCGGAACCACGGTGACGTTTAAGGCATAGGCGACCGCCGTCGCTGGAATGTTGCAGGCGCCGTTCGGAAGGTCGAACTCGCGCTTGGAAAGGCCGGGCAATTCGGGGCCGCCAAACGCGCCCGTGGCATTTCGCGTGTCCACCACGCGACAAGGCGTGAGCGGGACGAAGCTTAAAGGACCGCGAGAAGCGCCCACCGGTGCTGCGGTGCCGGTCGTCCATTCGCTGATCAGGTGATAGGCATCGACAGAACCCAAACCGGTCGCTTGGTCGTAACCGACGCCCGCCGAGTAGCCCATCGTCCCGCTGGCGCAATTGGCTGTTCCGATTCGGCACGCCACGGTGTTGTTGCCGGAGGTAATGTCATGAAAAGCGTTCGTCGAAACGGCGGCCAGCGAGTACAAATTCGGATTGATGTTGCCTTGCGCGCCCAAGGCTTGCACCATCAGGGCCACAATGCCGGCAAAGGTGGGCGCGCCGCACGAAGTTCCGCCGGTGGTGTCCAGGTCCGTATTTGTGTTGCGGAACCCGTTCACGCAGTCGCCGTCCGAGCACATCAAAAACGGATCGGTGTTCGGAGAGGCGGAGAAAGCCAGGTCCGGCACGTCCCGCGCGCCGTCGTTCGGCACGCCGGTTCCCGTCTGCCACGCCGGTTTCGCATTAAAGATGCTTGCGCCGCCCCCGCCGGATGACAACCCATTCGCGGCGCTCGAATCATTCCAGGCGACCTCGGGAATATACGAGACAGCCGAGCCTCCGTAACTATTATTCGTAGTGTTCCAATAGGTTCCCGATCCCTCATTAAAAGTGGTTCCGCCGATGCCCGTCACATAAGGAAGACTCGACGGCACATCCACCGCCAGTCCATGCCGGGCCGGATATCCCGTGTCGCAATCCGCCGCGCCCGCGTCACCCGCAGCAGTCACCACCGTCATTCCCTGCGCGTTAGCTTGCTGGTACTGCGAAGCTTCCGTGTTGCTCTCCGCCGAGCCGATCTCCGATTCGCACAAACCATACGAGACCGAAAGCACGGGAGCGACGTTGTTGTCGATGGCATAGGTAATCGAGGTATCGACGTCGGTGGAAGTGACAAAAACGACGGTGGCGTTTCTCGCAATCGCGCCCGCCCATTCCACATCCAGATCCGATTCGGACTCGTCACCGGAACTCGACAGGATGCCAGGGTCCGGGCCTGTCAGCACAATCGTGGGATCGTTTTGCGGCAACCCGGCTGCCGTGCGGAACGCCCGAATGTCGCTCAATTGGATATCGCTTTGTCCAACCACGGCGATCTTCACGCCCGTTCCATCCAGACCGGACTGATACAGCGGTTGGATGTTATAGATGGCGGCAAAATCATCCGGCACCAGGAAGTGATTTCCGGTGATATTTGACGTGAAATGCGGGCGAAGTTTCCGTACTTCCTGCGGCCGCATGCGAAAGTTATGCAGGCCGCGTACGCTCTCGACCGTTCCCTCCAGCGCCTTCGGCAACAAAGGATCGCCGGCATTAGCGTAGTGACTTTCGCCATTCAGCGTATAGCGGTGAATGGTCGTGTGAAAGGCCGTTTGCACCTGCCCAGCGGTACCGGTAAAGCGAACAAAGGTGCGGCTCCGCGCTATCTGGATGTCGGAAAATCCCTCACTCTCCAGCCATGCCGTCACCTTGGCAATATCGGCGGAATTCAGTCCAAAGCGCGCGCCATACTCTTCCGGCGTCAGAAACTTGTGAAACTGCGCGGCGCCCCGCGCCTGCTGCTGCCGGAGAAGCTGGTCCAAATCCTCCCGCTGTTGGGAACTCATAGCGAAGTGTATGCTCAGGCGCGGCAGAACCTGCGCGCTGCTGACCTCGCCTTCATCCTGCGCCAAGGCGAGCATCGGCCTGGTATTGCCGGTCAGGCGAAAGGTTTCACTGCTCTTAATTTCATTGTGTATTCGCTGCGGGACCTCCGCCGCGCAAAGACCCTTTCCGGGGGCGCTCAATAAGAGACAAAACCCTGCAAAAGCAAGCAAAGGAAGAGTCAACTGATTAAAAAATGCACGCTTCATCATCGACTGCGATGATGTAGACGTTTCTTCCGCTATGCGGGTTGCGGGGGCAAGTAATGGCAGGCCCTGTTAAGCAAGCGCCAGATTTAAGTTCCCAATCGCTTCGTCGATCTCGCCTGTGTTCTTATAACCCACCGTGACGCACTGGACTCCCGCGTGCTGGAAGGCGAACCGCATCGCCTTCTGGCGGTCCTCGCGGTTAAACGCGCCCTCGCCCACCAGTTTCATGCTGATCACGCCCATGCCTTGCCGGCGGACCTGCTGAACATGCGTGACAACTTCGCTCACATCGCCCGGTCCATGCGTGTTGTAGTCCTCTGCGTCCATGGCGGTGCCTTTATGGTTCATCCGAATCATTGCTACTTCCAGAAACTTATTGTCCGGAACCTGGCGCAATGCCGGGAGGCCATGTACCGATGCGCCGCGCCCTACAATAATCTTTTTCGACTGGGCTTCCAGAATCCCGTCCTGCCACCTCTGGCTGTCGGTGGGCCAGGAGGCAGTGTGCTGCCAGTGCAGCAGCATGATATCGAAGTATTCGGTGTTGGCGAGTTTGCGCAGCTCGTCGAACTTCTCCTGAGGGTTGACGCCTTCCCGCGTCGTCACTTTCGACATCAGCCGGTAACTGTCGCGCGGAATGCCACGCAGCGCCACGCCGAGCATCCTATGCATGTCACTGTAGGACTCAGCAGTCTCGAAGAAACGAATGCCCTGGTCATAGGCGTAATGCACCAGCTTTGTAAACTGGTCCTGTCCCAAATCGCGCTGGACTTTCCCGCTAAAGCTGCCGGTGCCGAAGGCAAGCCGCGTTACCTTTACATCGGATTTTCCGAGCGTCACCCAGTCGGTCGCCGTCGCGCGCGCCGCTTTTACCGGCAGACTTCCGGCACCGACCAGCGCGCCCGCCGCGAGTCCGGTCTTCAATAAATCACGTCTGGAGCAGTGAGCCATTCGTCTTTCCCCCAC
>CAXUBB010000051.1:0-1929 GCA_964249105.1 uncultured Bryobacteraceae bacterium
GTGTACCCCAGAATCAGCAAATCTCCATT
The DNA here is from genome assembly GCA_964249105.1 of uncultured Bryobacteraceae bacterium. Taxonomy (GTDB): domain Bacteria; phylum Acidobacteriota; class Terriglobia; order Bryobacterales; family Bryobacteraceae; genus Bog-105. Next base: position 30 of record CAXUBB010000051.1, read on the forward strand.
GGAACTGGTGGTCTCGCTGGCAATCGAGGTGAAAGGGACAAAAGTCGTGGGAAAGCTGGCCGAAAAGGCGGGTTCTGCTGACAACAGTATTGTGGCGGCGCAAAGAAACTTCAAGGTGTATATCATAATTTCTCCTGACTGAAGTCAGCTTGCTACAGATACGGGTTGGAGATCCATGATTTCTGTCTACTTTTTACTTATGCGTTTGTAAATGAGACCAAATAAAAGTGCTTAAGCATTCTTCTGCGCGCCGGAACGGACAATATAAAAGGTGCTTGGAACAGGGTAGTACGGTTTTCCGATTCGGGATTTTCACTTTTTCTCCCTCCTCTGCTGAGCTCAGTAAAGCTGGAACACCACTGCACTTGGCCCCCAACCAGCGCAGGTACTCTCTCTCTCCTGCTGGCGCAGTCCGGTCAGATTGTGACTCGGGAAGAACTCCAGCACCGCTTATGGGGAGCAAGCACAACCGTGGAATTTGACGCCGGGTTGAACCGATGCATCCGTCAGCTTCGAGCCGCGCTCTCCGATACTGCCAGCGCACCCCGTTACATCGAAACCCTGTCCAGAAAGGGCTATCGATTTATTGCTCCCGTGGAACAGTTGCCGCAGGAATTTCGGGTTGCTCCAGGCTCCGTGCCTTCGCCGGACAATCCCTCCCCTATGAGGGCCTATGACTTCGGCCAGCTTTCCTCCGTTGAGTCTCCTGCTACAAACTTACCCGCAGCGCCTAAATTTCGCCGTCTCTGGCTATTTGGCGGCGCCATTCTCCTGGCGCTCCTGTTTATTTCTTGGGCGTTTTTGCGAACAAGAATAGGACAAACGCCCGGCGCCTCGTCGCGCTTCGACGTAGTTCCTTTTACCAGTTACTTGGGGCAGCAATACGCTCCTAGCTTTTCCCCGGATGGGCAACAGATTGCCTTTGTCTGGAACGGAGAAAAGCAGGACAACTATGACATTTATGTCAAAGTAATCGGAACTCAAAAACTCCGGCGGATGACGACGGATTCGGCCATTGACTACTCTCCGGCCTTTTCTCCGGACGGAAGGTGGATTGCATTCTGCCGCGGAAGTGAAGTGGTGGGCGGAACGCTTGCCATCGTGCCCACCCTGGGAGGCAAGGAACGCATCATCAGAAAGCTCCACACTGTTGCCTTGCCCGCTAGTCGTGTGATCAGTTGGTCGTCGGACGGACGGTGGCTGCTGGTTACCGCCGGTATCAACTCTGACGAGGATCGAGGCTTGTTTCTGATCGATCCGCAAACCGGAGATGCGAAGCGTCTGACTGACCCTGAGCCGGGCCTAGGCGACACATATCCTCCAGTGTCGCCGGATGGCCGGTTTGTCGCCTTCGTCCGAGATATGGGCCGGGGAGTTTCCACTCTCTATCTCGTTCCATTTGAGCCATTGGGTACGACCCCACTCCGATTGCGCCCGCTTCGCTTTCCTGGATTTGAGCGGGTCTATGTGGGCGCCCCGGCCTGGATGCCCGACAGCCGACAGCTTGTCTTTGAATCAAATCGCGGCGGCTTGTATCAACTTTGGATAACGCCGATTGATCAATCGAAGCGGCCTCTGCTGCTGAATAGCTTAAGCGATAATGCGCACACGCCGGCCATCTCGGCAACGGGGGAGTTTGTCTATGTCCGTGATACGACGGTTATTAATATCTGGCGAGCAAGCTTAGAAAAGAGAGGGGACGGAACACGGACCGTTGGCGCGGTCGAGCGCGTCGTCGGCTCCACGCGGCAGGAAAATACTCCCAGCGTGTCGCCGGACGGTAGAAGACTCGCGTTTTGCTCCAATCAAAGCGGATACGGAGAGATCTGGATCAGCGATATTGACGGCCAGGATCAGAAGCAGTTGACATCATTGAATAATCCGTTGACAGGGTCGCCCG
>CAXUBB010000051.1:2029-17009 GCA_964249105.1 uncultured Bryobacteraceae bacterium
GGTCGCCCGATGGACGTGAGATTGCCTTCGACTCGCGCGCCGAGGGTGAGCCGATGATCTACGTGATGTCCGCCGAGGGCGGTCCGTTGGTGAAGGTGACCTCCGGTCGCTCCCGTAATGTGGTTCCTACCTGGTTTCCGGACGGCAAGTGGATCTACTTCTCATCTGACCGCTCTGGTCAGATGGAGATCTGGAAGATTCTCTCAACGGGTGAATCACCGGAACAGGTAACTCGCCACGGCGGATTTGCTTCGCGCTTTTCGCCGGATGGCCGGTATCTGCTCTACACCCGGAACAACAAAACCATTTCAGCGTTATGGAGGTTGGAGTTGAATACCGGGGCAGAAAAACTGATCGTTCCGTCCATCATTAATCGGCAATTTGCGCCTGTTTCAGACGGAGTGTATTTCTTCTCCGGCGCTTCTCCTGAAACCAATACGCTTCAATACACAAACTGTTCCGATACAATCGCTTCTCTGCGAACCTTCGAGAAACCCGTGCGCTTTAGGATGTCTCTCTCCCCGGACGGGCGTTTTCTTTATTACAGCCAATTTGATCAGGAGAGTCATAATCTGATGCTCATCCACCAATTCTGGAAGTAACTGTCTTCGGTTTGCCGGAAGCTCTAGTGCTGTACTAACTCCGGTTCGTTTTCCCGATTCGGTTCCGCTACCGTTTCGCGCGCTCGTTGTGCCTGGTCTGCCTCCTTAAATTTCACGGAGACCAGTTTGGAAATGCCCGGTTCCTGCATGGTCACGCCGTATAAGGACTGGGCCGCTTCCATGGTTCTTTGGGAATGCGTAATGACGATGAATTGCGTCTGCTCGGCCATGGCCCGCAAAAGCTTGGTCAGCCGCTCGATATTGGGTTCGTCGAGCGGCGCGTCCACTTCGTCCAGAATGCAGAAGGGACTGGGCGTGTACTGGAAAATAGCCATCAGCAGAGCCATGGCCGTCAGGGATTTTTCGCCGCCCGACAGCAGCAGAACACTTTGCAGCTTCTTGCCGGGAGGCGAGGCGACAATATCGACGCCCGATTCGGCCAGATTTGTCTCGTCGGTCAGGCGCATTTCACCGGTGCCGCCGCCAAAGAGCGTTTTGAACATTTCCCGGAAGTTTGCATTTATGGCGCTGAATGCCTCGCCAAACCTCCTTTGCGACTCAACGTCAATATCGCTGATGGCTTTCTCCGTGTCGCGGATGGAATCGAGCAGATCCTGGCGTTGAGCCGTCAGGAATTCCTGGCGCTCCTGCGCTTCTTCGAACTCTTCGAGCGCCTGTGGATTCACTGGGCCGAGAGCTTCGATTTTGCGCCGCACTTCGGCATACTTGCTTTCCAACTGCGGCAGCATATATTCATCCGCCAGCGTTTCCGCAATGTCCGATAGCTCGTGAAGAGGCTTGTTCAACTCCTTTCGGCTCGTTTCGTCCAGATGTTGCAGATCGGATTCCGCGCGCGCGATCGTGACTTGCAGCTCCGACCGCCGCTCCTGCGCCGCGTGCGCCTGCCCCCGAAATCTTTTTAACTCTTCCTCGATTGCCGCCAGGCGGCTACGCAGGGTCCCTTCCCGTTCCGCCAGTTGCTTCGCTTGCGTGTCGCTTCCTTCAATCTCCGTAGTGAGTTCGGAAAGCCGATGCGCCAATTCAGTATTGCTTTGGAGGAGGTGTGTCCGTTCCGCTGTCAACCGCGCCGTTTCGCCGAGCAGGTGGGTTCTTCGATGGATCAATTCCCGCACTTGCGCTTCCAGGCGAGTTTTGTGCGCTCCCGCCGAGCGCTGACGCTCCTCGATACCGGCTAAATGGGCGCGCAGCGTTGCATGCTCCTCGCCTGCTTGCGCTACGCCCGCCCGCAGATCACTTAAATCCTCGCGTGCTGTTTCGAGACTGCCTTCTCTCTCCGTCCGCGCCTGCTCTAACCGGTGCAGGCTTTCACTGTCATGCGCGAGCACCTGCTGAAGCCGGATACGATCCTGCGCCAAACGCCCGAGTTCCTGCCGGGCATGGGAAAGGCGCGACTGCGCCCGACTTCGCTCCTCATCAAGCGCCCGGTTTTGGTGATCGAGCGCCAACATCTCTTTCTCCTGCGCCTGCTGCCTGCTCCGTAAGGATTCCTGCTGTCCCGCTAGGCTGGCGATGGCGCTCTCCAGATCCGCAACGCCCTTTTGGGAGTCTTCCAGTTCATTTCGTTTCGCTTTTTCTCCCTGCGAGACTTCTCGCAACTCACGCTTCAGCGCCAGTGGGCCAGCGCTCGTTTTTTTTCCGCCGCTGAGGGCGCGTCCATGATAATGCGAGCCATCGCGAGTGAGAAACCAGCAATGTGGAAACTGTTGGGCCAGTTCGCGGGCGCGCCGGCGATCATCCACCACATAGGTGTCCGCAATACGGTGCAGCATCTCAAGCGGCATATTTCCCAAACCGTTCGTCAGCCGCAGGACATCCGTTAAACGCCCCAATGTTCCGTCTTCCGTATTGGGTTGCGGCAGATCGCGGGTTATTCCGTTCCCTGTGTTGCCCTCGATCAGAAACGTGGCCCGGCCCTGAAGATCGCTGCGGATCAGTTCGAGGCCGCGCTCTGCATCCGCCCAGTCCTTTACAACAACGTACTCCAGTTCGTCGTGCAAAAACTCTTCGACGGCTTTCTCTAATTGAGGATCTACTTCCAGGAAGTCGGCCAGCACGCCGATGGGCTGGAAATTCTGTGACTTCCCCTTCTCGGCTGCCGTGAACAGTCGCTTAACGGTTTCGGTGGTGTAGCTGTGGTGTTGGATGGCTTCTTCGAGCGAGTCCCGGCGTGCTTTGACGCGTGAATACTCGCCGCGCAACCCGTCGAGGGTCCGGCGGGCTTCGTTCAGCGCCAAGCGGTTCCGCCCTAACTCTTCCTCCACGCTCGTGCGCTGATCGGTGAGGGCGGTCAGTTCGGATTGTTGCCGTTGCAGCCGCTCCGATACTTGGGCTTTGGCGCCTGTGATCCGCGTGAGATCGTTTTCCGCTCCCTGCTCTTCGTTTTTGGCCCGCATTTCCTCCCGGTCCGCTGATGCCAACTGCGCCTCTATCTGCGTCATCCGGTTCTTAATTCCCGCCGATTCGCCCAGCAGTTTGAGCACAGCCTGACGCGCCGCTTCCAGCTCGCGTTCCGCTTCCGTCAATTCGTCCTGAGCTTCGGCGCGTTCCGCCGCTTTGGCGTGCAGTTCTGCCCGTGCGCTCGCGCCTTCATTCTCCAGGGACGCCAGGTCCGCTGCCAAAACCTCCAGTTCACGCGAGCGCTCCGCAGCTTGTTGTTCCAGAACATGCGCTTCCCCCTCGCCCGAACCGACGCGTTTTTCAATACTCTCAATCTGTCTGGTCTGGTAGTCGACCTTTCCGCGGGCGCGCTCCAACTCCAGATGCAGGTCGGCCAGCCTTTTGCGCTCAGCCGTGAGCGCCTGTTCCGTTGCATAGGAAGATTCCAGCACGCCCGTTTGATCGGTCTCGCGCTCCGCAATCGCCCTTTGTGCGCTTTCCAGTTCTTCGGTGATGGTCCGAAGGTCGGCTGTCAGTTGCCCTAACTGGCTTTGGAGCAGGCGAAAGCGGGCTGATAAAAGTTGCCGCAGGATCGTGGCGCCTTCTTCCTTCAATTCAGAGAAGCGTTTCGTTTTGGCGGCCTGGCGTTTGAGAGAGTTAACCTGCCGGTTAACCTCTTCCAGAATGTCGAAGACGCGTGACAGGTTTCCCTTGGCGCTTTCCAGCTTTGCTTCCGCCAGCCGTTTGCGGGTTTTGAATTTGGTGATGCCCGCCGCTTCCTCAATGACGTTCCGGCGGTCCTGCGGCCTGTTGCTGAGAATCTGACCGATGCGGCCTTGCTCGATAATGGCGTAGCTTTCCGGTCCTAGTCCGGTTCCGAGAAAAAGATCCTGTATGTCGCGGAGGCGTGCGAGCTTTCCGTTAATCAGATACTCGCTATCGCCGGAGCGGTAGAGCCGCCGCGTAATGGTGATCTCGCCCACGCGTTCCGCCGCCTTAATAACATCGGCTTTGACCGGCTTGGATTCCGGCTCTTGGTTTCCGGCTTCGGCGTCAAGAGATCCTGTCTGCTCTGAAGCTTCTTCCTTTTCGGGCGCGGGAGCAATGGCAATCACCGCTTCATCCGGTATCAGCGTCATGGTGACCGATGCCATGCCCAGCGCTTTTTTCTCACGAGTGCCCGCGAAGATGACATCCTCCATGCGGGCGCCTCGGAGGCTCTTTGCCGATTGTTCACCGAGTACCCAGCTAATGGCGTCGCTCAAGTTGGATTTCCCGCAGCCGTTCGGACCCACCACGGCGGCGATGCCGCTGCCGTGGAATTTCATCTCCGTGCGATCATAAAACGATTTAAAGCCTTGAATTTCAACGCGCTTCAGCTTAAGCAACAAACACTTCCTTGCCGATATGTTTCAAAGACTCTATGATATCGAGTTTTCAAGCGGCTCGTAAAATTAGCAATATACCTGTCATTGGTTTTATGCGATCCGGCCTGCATCTAAAGAAATAGATATGCCTTATGTGACGAACCGAGGCGCTAGGCTGTACTGGGAAGAGCATGGCTCCGGCCCGTCTGTTCTCCTTATTATGGGCCTTAGCTTTACCTCCGAGATGTGGTTCCGGGTAGTGCCTCATCTGGCAAACTCGTATCGCACGATCATCTTCGACAATCGCGGCATCGGCAAGAGCGATGTGCCGAGGGGACCTTACACGATACGGACTTTAGCCAATGATGCCGAAGCAGTTCTGGATGCCGCGGGCGTCACGGCTGCTCATGTGGTGGGCGCTTCAATGGGCGGGATGGTGGCGCAGGAGTTGGCGCTGCGTTCTCCCGGACGGGTACGGAGCCTGATGCTGGGCTGCACCAGCTATAGCGGACTATTCGGCAAATGGCCGAATTTCAGAAAAGGCCCGAATCAGCTTTCCTGGTTCCGCGCCAGCCGTCAGGAGCGTGAGTGGGCCATGCGCCAAATGCTTTATGCCGCTGACACCCCCCACGAATGGATCGAAGAAGACATCGGGATACGCTGTCAGTGCAACTGGACCTATAAAGGCGTATTGAGCCAATTAGCGGGTATCCTGCTGTGGAGTTCGTACAGCCGCTTGCCTTCGATCAAGGTGCCGACTCTGGTCGTTCATGGAGAGGAAGATCATGTGTTGCCTCCCCAGAATGGCCGAATTGTCGCGTCGCGCATCCCAAGCGCCCGCTTCGTGCTGGTTCCCAATGCAGGCCATATCCTGATGACCGATCAACCCGAAATCACGATTCAGCTCCTGCTGCAATTTCTTCAAGAAGTGAGCGGAGACCAAAGTCAGAGCGCCGGAATAGTCGCCCATGCCAGTGAAAATGTTTAGCGGGCAGCAGTGACGGCCGGCTTATCGCTTAATGCTGCCACACCCGGCAGTTCGAGACCAGCCAGAAACTCTAATGATGCGCCGCCGCCTGTGGAGACGTGCGAAATCCGGTCAGCAAGCCCGGCGGCTTTAATCGCCTTTTCCGAGTCGCCGCCGCCGACCACCGAGACTGCGTTTGATTCCGCCACGGCATGGGCCAGCGCAAATGTCCCCGTGTCAAAGGGCGGCATCTCAAAAATGCCCATAGGACCGTTCCAGATAACCGTTTTCGCCTCCGAAATCAGTTGCGAGTACCGCTTGACGGTTTCCGGCCCGATATCCACGCCAATCTGATCGGTGCTGATCTGCTCCACTACTTCATGATCGGCGCCCGCTTTGATCTCCCGGACAACGACGTGATCGGTAGGCAGTAGAATCTTATCTCCGGAATCCTTCAGGAGTTGACCCGCCAGCTCGATTTTGTCCTCTTCCACTAAGGACTTGCCGGTTGTTTCCCCCTTAGCTCTCAAAAAGGTATACGCCATGGCTCCGCCAATTAGCAAATGATCGACCACTTTCAGCAAGTTTTCGATCACCTCGATTTTGTCCGAGACTTTGGCTCCTCCGAGCAGCGCCACGCAGGGCCGCTCGGGATGATCCGTGACCTTGGTGAGCCACTCGATCTCTCCGTCCATCAGAAATCCGGCAGCAGCCAAGGGCAGATACGACACCATGCCCACCGTTGAGGCATGAGCGCGGTGGGCGGTGCCGAACGCGTCATTGACATACAAATCCGCCAATGAAGCCAACCGCTTCGAAAATTCAGGATCGTTTGCTTCTTCTTCGGGGTGGAAGCGGAGATTTTCCAAAAGCAGCACTTCTCCGGGCTTCGGCTTCATGGCCGTTACTTCCGGTCCAACGCAATCGGGCGCGATATTCACGGGTTTGCCTAGGAGTTCCCTTAACCGGCCCGCCACTGGAGCCAGGCTCATTTCAGGATGCGGCTTACCCTTAGGTCTGCCTAGGTGGCTTCCTAGAATAACGGCAGCGCAATGTTCGATTGCATACTGAATAGTAGGTAAGGAAGCTCTGATCCGCTTGTCGCTCGTGATCTCTTTGCCGCCTGGCCCCAGGGGAACGTTGAAATCAACTCTGATAAAGACTGTCTTATCCTTTAGGTCGAGATTTCGAATCGACATTTTGGCCATGCAGTTATTGTAGGCGGAGGCTCGCCCGAAATAATTTGCTAAGTTTTTGCAGGAAATTTGAAAAAGAAGTGAAGAAACTTTTGTTTTATGCCGAATAGTACTTTAGGTGAGCTTAAGGTTTATACCTAAATTTGTGATTAGGGAAAGATACAAGGTTCGCACTATAATCCAAACAATAGTTTAGGCTTTAGTGATTGAGGTACGAAGGTACTGGTTTCCCACCCTGATAAGGAAAATTGATGTCAATACAACCGATCCGCGTTTTGATTGCCGATGGCCAGCCCGTAGTGCTGGAAGGTTTACGCTGCGTTCTAAGCCAGTACTCTAGTATTCAAGTTGTTGGAGAGGCCGCGGACGGTATTGAAATCGTTGAAAAGGCGGTGCATCTGGAGCCGGATGTCATCCTGCTGGATTTCAAGCTTCCGCGTGTGGACGGGCTGACGGTTTTACGCAATATCCGGGACCGCGTTCTGCATACTAAGGTCATTATGTTTGCCTCCGCCGAAAATAAGGACGATTTTGTGGAGGCGATGAAACTGGGCTGCTCCGGCATTCTGTTAAAAGAAAATCCCACCTCACTGATTGAGAAAAGTATTCAGCGCGTGCAGGCCGGTGAAATTTGGCTGGATTCCAATACAACTGCCGCCGTAATCCGGCACTTTGCCTCTCCCAAGGATTTTCCCGCCGCTCATATTCCCAATAGCGGCAGCGGTAATACTAACAAGTCCTCGCGCGAGCGGGCGCAGCTCAGCCAACGGGAGCGCGAAATCATCGTTCTCATCGCGCAAGGCTATAAAAATAAAGAGATTGCCGAAAAAATGTTCATCACCGAGCAAACGGTGAAGAATCATCTGCATAACGTATTCGACAAACTAGGCGTGTCGGATCGCTTGGAACTCGCTTTATACGCAATTCACAATAGCCTTCACGTGAAGGTCTGATCTAACACTCGTTACTTCGTTTTGAGCGACAATCAGAGAACGCCCTCGGTTGTGAGGCGTTTTCAGAGACGAGATGCCTGGCCTGCGCGATGCGATTACAAAAACTCTGCTGCGCTTAAGCAGAGGCGCTGAAGCGCGTCCTTCCGCCCGCCTTCGAAACAGTCGCCCGTCGTCCGTCGCGGACAATGCTTTGCAAACGGGCCGCCATCTCGGCCCTTACCGCCTTGTGAAGCATCTGGGCGCGGGAGGCATGGGACGTGTTTATCTGGCGCTTCAAACTCGTTTAGGCCGCCACGTTGCTTTGAAATTTCTCCCGCCCGACCTGACGGCTGATGAAGAGATGCTCCGGCGGCTGGAAAGCGAAGCGCAAACCGCATCCCGCCTGAACCATCCGAATATCCTGACCATTTACGATGTCGGGCAACTGGAAGGGGAACACTACATCGCCAGCGAGTATGTCGACGGCGCGACCTTACGAAACGCTTTCGAACGTCATGCCGTTGATCCCGTGACGGCCATTGACATTGTGAGCCAGGTTTTGTCGGCGCTGGCTGCCGCCCACACCGCCGGAGTGATCCATCGCGACCTGAAGCCGGGTAATATCATGATCCGGCACGACGGATATGTAAAAGTGATTGATTTCGGGCTGGCGAAACAGACCCGCCGCTCTCCATCTTCTGAAAGCACCTGGACCGATGCCATCACGCGCCTGGGCTCCGTTATCGGCACTGTGGACTACATGTCCCCCGAGCAGGCGCGCGGCGATCCTGTTGATCACCGGACAGATCTCTGGAGCCTTGGCGTTATTCTTTACGAAGCGGTCGCTCACCATCGGCCCTTTGACGGAGACACGGAAAACCATGTCATTGTCAATATTCTGGATAAACCGGCCCCGCCGATAGCGGAAATTTCCGGCTTGCCCGCGGGCTTGTCCGATGTGATTCAAAGAGCGCTTGTCAAAGATCCCGGCAAGCGCTATCAGACTGCCCGCGAGATGCTGGCGGATTTGCAAGCCATCCGGCAGTCCTCCCATCTCCAAAGCAGCGTCTATCCGTTACCTGCGCCGTTACGCCCCCAAGGACGCAAACCCTTGGTTTGGGCAGGAACGCTCCTGGCTAGTTTCGTTGCTCTTGGAATGACCTGGTGGTTTTTTTATGGCCGTGATCGCTTCTCGCCGAAATTGACGCGCCTTGAGGTCGTTCGTCAACTTACATTCGATGGGCGAGTACAGGTTGCCGCTATTTCTCACAACGGTAATTACCTCGCCTATGCCGCCGGTGATGTGGGCGGGGAGCAAACCCTGTACTTGAAACAATCTGACTCTCCCAGTGAAGGGGAGGTGCGGATACCGGCAAGAAAGATTAATTATATTGGTTTGACCTTCTCACCCGATGACCAATCCCTTTTCGAGGTAGAGGAAGATGAGTCGTTTTACAGAAAGTTATACGTTGTTCCGCTCCTTGGTTCTCGTTCCAATCACCCTGTACTGATTGACATTGATGGCCCGGTCTCTTTCTCGCCTAATGGCCGGCAGTTCGCCTTTGTGCGCTTTCAGCGCCGCCAGGTGGAGGGCCGCGATCAAACCGAGAGTAATCTTTATATCGCTTCTCGCGACGGCGCCATCATTCGAAAACTTTTTTCCTCCGTCCACGAACGCCTTTTGCGACGCTTGGCTTGGTCCCCCCAAGGCGATCGAATTGCCGCTTTTTTGGTTGATAGCTTGCCCGATGCCAAAGGACAAATCAGGCTTGTCCTGATCTACATGGCAGGCCATGAAACCCGGTGGCCGCTCCTTGATTGGCGGCTGATCGGACAACCCGTTTGGACGGAAAACGCGAAAGCGATTGTTGTTTCCGCATCAACCAACACGGAAAGCGATGATCGGGCTCAATTGCGGCAAATTGATGCCGCTAGCGGCGCGATTCACGACGTCACAAAAGAGTTGTTTGGATATCGAAGCGCCAGCGTTACGGCTGACCATAAATCCCTGGCTGCCGTTCGTATTGAAGCAAGAGCCCGCATTTGGGTTTCGGGAGTGAACGACTTTCGGCGCGGCACCAGCGGCCCCGCGGAACCGGAACAGCAACACCCAAATTTGAGCTGGACCGACGAGCAGCACATCATCATTAACTCCAAACGAAGCGGATATCCGAACTTTTGGACTTATCATATTTTGACGCAAGCTCTGTCCAGTCTCACGAATGAGCGCTTTGTTGGCCAAAGCGCCGTAGCCGTCCCCGGCGGGCGATTCGTCGTATTTACCTCCAACCGTTCCGGACAATTCCATATCTGGCGACTTGATCTTCAAAGTGAACAGCTTTCACAATTAACTTTCGGAACCGCTATCGATCAGTTTCCCGCTGTCACCCCGGATGGCCAGTGGGTTGTATACACATCCTGGAGCGCTAATAATCCTTACCTGCGTAAAGTGCCTATTAAGGGCGGTCCGAGCATGCAAATTGGTTCGTACCTGGCCGAGAACGTCAGTATCTCGCCCGACGGCAAGTCCATGGCCGGCCTGCTGCATGATCCCATCAAGCTCAATACGGCTGCCGCGCTCATTGACATGGACGGGATGGGAACACCGCGTTTGCTGCCCCATGCGCAGATGCCTTTGAAATGGCTGCCTCGCGGAAATCTGCTTACTGGTTTGCGCACTGATTCCAAAGGCGTTTCTAACGTATGGACCATGCCGCTGGATGATTCCGAGGCCCGCCAGCTAACGGATTTTGACGATCAAACAATCCTAAACTTCGAATGGTCTCCGGATGGAAGCCGATTGGCTTGCCTTCGAGCAAGCCTGGGCCGGGATGTGGTGTTGTTTCGAATGCAGCAGGGCAGGTGAATTGGAAGGAAAATTGCAATAAGTTTGCGCGTAACTAGTCCATGTAGGAGGAAACCATGCCTAAAACAAATCGCGCCATTAGCGGCCCTGTCGGACCGGAGAACCAATCAAAGAAACCGGACCCCAATGGGAGTAGCGGCCCAGTGGGTCCACCCGATCAACCAGAGGATCAAAAGAAATCACCGAAATAAAGCAGAATACGGACGCGAAACCGCTGAAGTAGTTACCGCCTGTCGGGGATGGTACTTAAAAACTACCTGTCCTATGCCCCAGATCCCGCTAAAATGGGGGCAGTTCGCTATCTCCATGGAAATTCAAGATAACGAGGTGCGGCGGGTGCGCCGTCAAGCCCTCGAAGACGCTCTCTCTACTCGTATCCTTGTGCTCGACGGCGCCATGGGCACGATGTTGCAGCAGCGTCATTTAACGGCTGATGATTTTGGCGGTCCGGCGCTGGAGGGCTGTAACGAAAATCTGGTTCTCACGCGCCCCGACGTGATCCTTGACATCCATCGCGCTTATTACGAAGTGGGCGCTGACATTGTTGAGACCAATAGCTTTGGCAGCACAAAAATTGTTCTGAGCGAGTACGGCTTGCAAGACAAGTCGTACGAATTGAACTTTGTCGCGGCGCGGATTGCACGGCAAGCAGCCGAGGAGTGCTCAAAGGCGGGGCGGCCGCGTTTTGTGGCTGGTTCCATGGGGCCGACCACCAAGGCAATCAGCGTGACGGGCGGCGTCACCTTCCCGGAACTGGTCGCCAACTATTACGAACAGGCGAAAGCGCTGGTGGACGGCGGCGCTGATATTCTGCTGCTTGAAACCTGTCAGGATACTCGCAACATCAAAGCGGGCCTGTTGGCGATTGATCGCCTTGGTAAGGAGTTACAGTACCCTATCCCTACGATGGTCTCAGGCACCATCGAATCCACGGGTACCATGCTGGCGGGTCAAACCGCCGATGCGCTCTACGCCTCCCTCTCGCACGCGCATCTGCTTTCCATCGGCCTGAATTGCGCGACGGGTCCTGAGTTTATGACGGACCATGTCCGCTCCCTGCATGAGTTGGCTGCGACGCGCATCTCCTGTTATCCCAATGCCGGGCTTCCGGATAGCGATACGGGCCAATACTTCGAAACTCCCGCCACTCTCGCTGCTCAACTGGAGAAATTTGTGGATCATGGCTGGCTCAACATGGTGGGCGGCTGCTGCGGAACTCGTCCCGATCATATTCGCGCCATCGCGCAAATGGCGGAAAACAAAAAGCCTCGCGCTCTCAAAACATCAAATCATCGCACTTATTTTTCCGGTATTGATGTCGTGGAAGCGGAAGACAGCAATCGCCCGCTGATTGTCGGCGAGCGCACCAATGTGATTGGCTCCCGCTTGTTCAAGAACATGGTGACGGAAGAAAAATGGGAGGAAGCGACCGAGATTGCCCGCCGGCAGGTGCGCAACGGCGCGCACATCATTGATGTTTGCCTGCAATCGAGCGACCGGGACGAGTTGAACGATATTCCGCCGTTCTATGAGAAGCTGATTCGCAAGATCAAAGCGCCGATCATGATCGATACCACGGATGGGCGCTCGGTCGAACTCTCATTAACGTACTGCCAGGGTAAAGGCATTATTAATTCCGTCAATCTGGAAGACGGAGAAGAAAAATTCGAGCTTATCTGTCCGTTGGCCCGGCAATATGGCGCGGCGCTGGTAGTGGGCTGCATCGATGAAGATCCTCTGCAGGCGCAAGCCTTTACCCGCGAGCGCAAACTGGCGGTGGCGGAACGATCCGTTCACCTGCTGACAACAAAATACGGAATTGCGCCCGAGGACATCATCATCGATCCGCTAGTCTTTCCCTGCGCCACGGGCGACGAGAACTATATCGGCGGCGCGGTCGAGACAATTGAGTCAATCCGTCTCATCAAAGAGAAGATCCCCTATGTCAAAACCATCCTGGGGATCTCGAATATCTCCTTCGGTCTGCCCGCCAATGCCCGCGAGGTCGTCAACTCCGTCTTCCTCTATTACTGCACCAAGGCCGGCCTGGATCTCGCTATTGTCAATGCAGAAAAGCTGGAGCGTTTCGCCGGTATTCCTGAAGAAGAGCGTCGTCTGGCGGAAGCTCTCCTGTTCAACCGTCCTCCTGTCAATGTACCCGCAAATCATAAGGATTCCGCCTTATTGGAAACGGTACCCGAGGATTGGCGTGAGCAATTCCGTGACCAGAAAATTGCCGTTAACCAGTTCCATATCGCGGCGATTACCGATCACTTTCGCGGCTCGGCTAAAAGAGAAAAGAAAAAGGCCGCCGACTTGCCGCTTAACGAGCGCCTGGCGAACTACATCATTGAAGGCACAAAAGACGGGCTGATCCCGGATCTGGATTTGAAGCTGAGGGAAGGCGCCGCGCCGCTTGATATTGTGAACGGGCCGCTGATGGCGGGAATGTCCGAGGTCGGACGGCTGTTCAACAATAACGAGTTGATTGTGGCTGAGGTGCTTCAATCGGCGGAATCCATGAAAGCCGCCGTCAACCATCTGGAGCAGTTCATGGAAAAATCGGAGGCGTCGGCGCGCGGCAAGATCGTTCTGGCAACCGTAAAGGGCGATGTGCATGACATCGGCAAAAACCTGGTTGAGATCATTTTGAGCAATAACGGTTACGAGGTCGTGAATCTCGGCATTAAAGTTCCTCCAGAAGATCTGATCCGCGCCTTTCAGGAGCATAAACCCGACGCGATCGGATTATCCGGTTTGTTAGTGAAGAGCGCTCAGCAGATGGTGACTACCGCGGGCGATCTGAAAGATGCGGGTATTAACGTGCCGTTGCTCGTGGGCGGAGCGGCATTATCCGAAAGGTTCACGAAAACGAAGATCGGGCCGAACTATTCCGCGCCTACTTTCTATGCCAAGGATGCAATGACCGGCTTGCGTTTAATGAATGAGATCATGGACCCGGAACTGCGCGAACAGGTTCTAGGGCAACACATTTTCCGTGATGCGCCCTCCCCGGTAACGGAAAGCGAGTCGGTGATCGTGCCTTCCGGCGAGCATCGCAGTCCCAAAGTTCGTACGGACCTGCCGATTCAACCCGCTCCCTATCTGGACCGCAAAGTGCGTTCCGTGCCCAACTTGCCGGAAGTTTGGAGCTATATCAATCCCTTCATGCTCTATGGGCGGCATCTCGGCTTTAAGGGCAACTTCGAGGCTCGTTTGGCGGAGCGCGATCCGAAGGCGCTGGAATTGTTTCATGCCGTGGAAGAAGTGAAGCAGGAAGCCCTGAAATTTATGAAGATTCGCGCCGTTTGGCGGTTTTACGAAGCCGAGCGGGACGGGAACACGATTCATCTCTTTCAGCCGGGAGTCGATTCGCCGGTGGAAAGCTTTCATTTTGGCCGCCAGGCCAAGTCCGATGGCCTTTGTTTAAGCGACTACGTGCTTGATGGGCAGGACGGGCACCGCGATCATATCGCGCTATTTGTCGTCACGTCAGGCGAGGGCATCTTGCAGCACTCGGAAGCAGCGAAAAAGCGGGGAGAGTTTTTCAAGGCGCATGCCCTGCAGGCGCTCGGCATTGAAACGGCGGAAGCCTGCGCCGAATGGCTGCACCGGCGTATCCGCGAAGACTGGGGTTTCCCTGATTCTCCCACGCTGACCATGAAAGAGCGCTTTACCTCGCGCTATCGCGGCAAGCGCTACAGTTTCGGTTATCCGGCCTGCCCAAACCTGGAGGATCAGGCCAAGCTCTGGAAGCTTTTGAAGCCCGAGGACATCGGTGTACAGTTAACGGAAGGCTTCATGATGGAGCCGGAAGCAAGCGTCTCGGCCCTGGTGTTCCAACATCCCGATTGCGTGTATTTCAGCGCCGCCGAAGAAACCGAGCCGGCGCTGGCGGAGGTTGGTTCGTAAGGTGTATGCAATTGTGATCGAGAAAGCGCCAGGAATAAAGTTGCATAAGAGAGTTGAAGCTTGGCGCTTTGCCCGCAACGAAGCAGAGTCACAGGAGGAGCGTAGCAAGGAAAGGGTTGAACACTGGACTGACAGTCTACCCACTCATCTTTACGCTGATGAAAACCATGCAAGTTCATTTCACGCAAGAACAAGAAGCACAGCTTTCTCAAATCGCCGGTTACGCCGGAAAGGACACAGAGGAACTAGTTAAAGAAGCTGCCTTGCGACTAGTCGAGCAAGACGCAGAATTTCGCGCCGGGGTGCGCCGGGGAATCGAACAGGCCGACCGTGGCGAGTTGATCGAGCATGACGAAGTAAAGGCCCGCATAGCGCGGCTGATTCGCTGTTAATGCGCATCCGATAGACGCCGGAAGCCTCTTCCAATCTGGAAAACATCATTCTCTACATCGCTGAGAACAGCCAAGAAGCGGCGTTGAAAACGGCTAATGACGTTTTTCAGCGCATCGAGCAGCTTGTTGTGTTCCCGCATCGTGGCCGATCCGGGCGTGAAGTGGGTACCCGCGAGCTGGTCTTATCACCCCTACCTTATGTCGCTGTGTACCGGGTGACGCAAGATGTAATTGAGATTCTCCGCCTCTGGCACGGAGCGCAAGAAAGATGAAAATAGAATGAGGCGTAACAGAACAAGTTGCTAACGCAGCATCTCAGAGTGTTCTAGGATGGCGGTAAAATGCACTA
>CAXUBB010000052.1:0-5829 GCA_964249105.1 uncultured Bryobacteraceae bacterium
CGCTGGCGCGGTCGGCAGCCGTGACCAGATCATAATCGCCCTTCAGCTCGAAATCAACGCCGCGATGAGCAAGCAGCACTTGTCCTGCTTCGCGGGCAATTTCAATGGCCGCATCAAGGAAACTCTCCATAGTTTCACTTCACCACACCCGACTGAAAAGAGCGTGCTCAAGGCTCGTAGTAGCCGGTCCGGGCGTTGACTTTCAAGCTTGGGTCGCGCGCCTCCACCTTGACGTTATGGAAAAGCCGAGGCTGTTCGCGGACATCGCGCGGATAATAGCCGATCAGATACTGCGTGCGTAGCTCATGCAAAATATCCGCGAACGCGGTATCCAATTGACTCATGCCTTGCGGATTGAAGATGCGGCCTCCGGTGGAAGAAGCTAGCGTCGCCAGCGCGTGCTCGCCGCCCAGGTTGCGGCCCGCGTCGGCCTCAATCGGAACCACCACCACCGGGTACAACACGACATCCGAACGCTGCGCCGCCGCCAGCGCATCGCCATATTTCTTATAGCTGGTTGTGTCGCCGCCGTCCGTCACGATAACCATCACGTGCCGTCCTTCGCGGTTTGTCAGCGTATCACTTGCCAGGAAAACGGCATCGTACAGTGACGTTCCTCCTTCGCCGCGCAGGGATCTCAGGGCGTGTTCGGCCCGGCTTTGGTTACGGCTGAAATCCAGTTCCATGTTGGTGCGCCAATTGAAACTGAACAGCTCGAAGGCATCATCAGGGTTGCCGGAGTTGAGCAAGGCGCGGAGGAAGCGCTGCACGGATTGCGTCTCGTAACGGAGGTCAATCTGCGTGCTGCCGCTCGTGTCAACCATAATGGCAACCGACAAGGGCAGGGAAGTATTGCGCTCAAAGACAGCCACTTCCTGCCGGACGCCGCCATCGCTGACCTGAAAATCTTCTTTGTTGAGATTGGTAAGAACCGCCCCCGCCGCGTCGCGCACGGAAACTAGCAAACGGACTAGGTTGACCTTAACGGAAAAGATCGGAGGCTCCTGTGACGGGGGCGGCTGCGTGGGATTAGCCGGTTTAAACTGCGCCCAGACACAAACAGCCGTCAGAAGGAGTGCCGTCCTACCCAAGGTGCTTCGACACGTTCGAAAGTAGGGCTTCATCCCACTCACCATCCACCCAAACCGCTCCATCCGCAAAAAATTCCTTCTTCCAAATCGGCACCTCGCGCTTGAGGCGGTCAATTGCCTCCAGAGCGGCTTCAAATGCAGGCCGGCGATGCGGGGCGCCGGCAACAACTGCGACGCTCGCCTCGCCAATTTGCAGCCTCCCCAAACGGTGGACAATACCGATCCGCCCAATGGCGAACTGCCTCGCCACTTCCCGCCCGATCCGCGTCATGCCGGCCAGCGCCATCGGCTCATAACACTCATAATCGAGGTACGCCGTCTCACGGCCTTTCGTATTGTTACGAACCACGCCTTCAAACGTAATCACCGCGCCATCTTCGGGCCGCTGGATCTTTCGCGCCAGTTCCCGGACATCGATTGCCTCGCGGGTGATCGCAAATATATGATCCTGGGAACCTCCGCTGACAGGCGGCAAAAAGGCAATCTCGTCGTTGTCGGTCAAGGCTGTTTCCGGCGACGCGAACTCGTGGTTTCTCGCAAATAAAATTGACGGACGCTTACCACGCAAGGTTTCGAAGCGCTGAGAATAGTGCTCAAACACAGTCGCCAGCGTGGAGTCGGGTTGAACCTCCAGGGACTCCTCCGCGCGCCCGACAATATCTTTGAGCACCCCAAAGAACAACACCCTCACCCGCATGTCCAAATGCTAACAAGCGTCGATCCAATTTCCCAAAACAGCAAAAGCTATGATGCGAACGAAAGGAATTGCTTTGCCGCAGGAGACGGAAACCCTTGAGAGGCACCAAACGCGCCTTCGCGTGCGCTATGCCGAAACGGATCAGATGGGAGTAGTTTACCACTCAAACTATCTGATATGGATGGAGATGGGCCGCGTTGAGTTGGTCCGGTCGCGCGGTATCAACTACAAAGACCTGGAACAAAAGGAGGGGTTGTTTCTGGCCGTGATTGATGTAAAGTGCCGCTATCTCTTCCCGGCGCGCTATGACCAGGAAATTATCGTCTACACTGCAATCGTGAACGCCAATACCCGCACCGTCGAGTTTGCCTATGATATTCACTCCGCCGAGGATCACAAACTGCTGGCGCAAGCGGGCACGCGGCATATCTGGGTCAATCGCGAGATGCGTCCGGCGCGGCTGCCGGAACAGTATGGGACTCTCCTGCAAGTAGGATAAAGAGCGACGCATGATTCACGAGATTCTGCCCGTTGGCCCGCTGCAATGCAATTGCTCCATCTTCGGCGACGAGGGAGCGCACGAAGCCATCGTGATTGATCCGGGCGATGAGATCGAGAAGATCACTGAGATTCTGGACCGCCACGCGCTAAAGGTAAAGGCAATCGTTATCACGCACGCCCATATCGATCACATTGCGGGTGCTCACAAGCTGCGCGCTTTAACCGGCGCTCCGGTTTATCTGAATGAGAACGACCGCCAACTGCTGGACATGCTGGACGTGCAAGCGGCCTGGCTGGGCATGAAGCCGACCCCGCGTACCGAGGTGGACGTAACGGCCCGAGACGGAACCGTGCTGCATTTGAGCGAAGCGGAGTTTCAGGTGATCCATACACCCGGCCATACGCAAGGCAGTTTGTGCTTGTTGATCCCCTCAGAAGGGAAACTGATTGCGGGCGATACCCTGTTCCGCGATTCGATTGGCCGCACCGATCTGCCCGGCGGAAACACGCGGCAGCTCCTTTCTTCCATCAAGACCCGTCTTCTCGACTTGCCGGAGAATACCATCGTGATACCCGGACATGGCCCGAACACCAGCATTGGTCGGGAAAGAGAGCAGAATCCGTTTCTACAGAATCTCTAAAGCCGGCTCCACAAGAGCAGTGTCACCGCAAACTCGGCGCTGCACCAGGAGAGCGGCGAGGCCGGGCTGCAATCGGAGCCGTCAGGGTTGATGTGTTCCGGCATGAGCCCGTACGAATTGGCATTGCGGACCCTTCCCGGCGGCGGTATTGCCGTGAAGAAACTGATACTCCGCCGCAACTGCGGTTGTGAAAAAGAAAAATCCGTGCCCATACTCGGCCAAACCCTTGTCGCTCGAATCGAAGTAGCGCATTCCACCATCCAGCCCTACCGTGTTCTTGGCGTAAAAGGCGTTCGACAATTGCATCGCGCGGTGGTCCGGGTAGCCCCAGATGACGCCAACATTTGCGGTCGTATCCCACAAGTAGGTCTTTTTGCCGGACCTTTCCGTCAGGCTTCGGTTATTCGCGCCCTTACTCTCCGCGAAACGCACATCCGCATAAGTCTGCCGTGTTTCATCGAACATCTGAGGCATCGCCTCCGAGATCCTGCGGGATGCATCCTTAAAGTTAGCGGCTTTCGCGGCGTCGCCGAAACCCTCTGCCATAGTTGCCGCAGTATTCAAAGCGGCTGCGCAGATCATATTAGTCGCAGGCAGATAGCCGGTCCATTCCACGATGCCGCCTTCGTAAAGCAACCCGTTCCGATCAAGGTGGTTGACCAGGAAATCCGCCAGCTCATAAAGAAGGCTCTTATCCGCCAGCCAAATCCCGGTTTGCTCATGATATTGATTCACCAGGTAAATGTAATAGCCGTTCGCATCCCATTCCGGTTCGTCATAGCGCGCTCCGCTGCCAGCATCTACGGCTTTGGCGTGGGCGTCATACCGCGCGTACCATTCGCCCGGAGACTTCATCGGAATCTCGCGCCGCGCCCAGAAGTCGATGACCTGTTGGGCTTCTGCGGCGTGGCCCGTCGCCAGGAAAGCCCGCGCGCACATCATGGCATCACGCGGGTATAGCTGCGGCATGCCGTTCGTCACGAATTGCCCGGTAATGTCCGCCGGAATCTGGCCGTGCAAGTTGGCGGCTTTGACGCAGTAAAGGTTGCGCTTATAGGCTTCCAAGTACTCGGCTGTTTTACTATCTTTACCCTTGAAAGATGGAACCTTTCCCGAGTTTATCCAGGACTCCCAAAATTCTCGTGCCTCGCTCTCGATGTTTTTCTTTTGCCGAAATGACCGGGCTTTCGAAAGAGCTTCGGCCTTTGACGCTCCTGGAATCAGCAGCACTTGGGCCGTTCCGTCAGCGCCGCTCAGCCGTCCCGCGACCGTAAGGGACGATTCGTTTACCGTGACCTGGGCGTTCGCAGACATAGGCATAACCGCAAGTGCCGTGCCGTTGGACCAGGAGGCGAGCGCGAGGTTGCCTTGCGAAGCAAGAGAAGTCAGGGTAATGTTCCGATCCGTTTTGATTTCTTTCCTCAAAAGCGCCGTAAATTGATACGGCGTGTCGCCGTTTGATTCCTGCACGCTGACCGAAAGCACAGCAGCGTCATCGGGATGCACAAAGCAGAGAACCATTTCGGAGGACCCGTTCATCCGGGGCGTTCGCGTTTGTGCCGTGAAGAAGTTCTTCATGCCAACTGTAGCCGCTCCGGTTCGGTTCGGCAATTCGAAGGAGGTCGAAGCGACGTAGTCCGCTGTATAATCTCCGAAGTAGAAGTGCTGTATTCCTTTTGCATGTGTCAGCGCGGAGATGCGGTTATCATCCGAATACACAGCAGTGAGATGGCCGTTGCCCAGGATCGAGTATCCCTTCCAGGGGCGTTTTGATTCGCTTCCTTGCGAGTGAGCAAGGATGCTGGTCAAAAAGGTCAACAGAACGGCTAACCCGTACGTTTTCGCTTCGGTCAGCATGGGACGATTGTATACCTGACATATGTTGAAAGCCGTTAGGATTGTTCTCGCGACTGCCTGTGTTCTAGGTGCAACCGGCACGCTGCAAATTTTCAATCATCAATGGACTGTTTTCGATCCTGCTGACTGGAAGATCGAAACAGAAGGGGGCGTTCCGATTCTGCGTCTGCAAACCGGACGTGAACCGTTGCCCGGTCCCAGACGCCCGTTCCAGTTTGCGCTGACCGATACGCCTGCCTACAGCCAGGTCACGGTAGAGGCGGATATCCGTCCCCTAAAGCGCTCCTGCATCATTGTGTTCGCCTATCGTGATCCGGCTCACTTTGACTACGCGCACCTTTCCACTGACACCGCCGCCAAGCAGCCCGTGCACAACGGTATTTTCCATGTGTACGGCGGCGAGCGGGTACGAATCAGTTCGGAAGCCGGACCCGCCGCCTTTGCCGCGAGTGGCCGGTGGTATCGCGTGAAGTTAGTTCATGACGGCAAGACGGGAACTGTCGATGTGACCGTGGACGACAATCCAGTACCGGCGCTGCACGCCGTGGATTTGAGCTTAAATGGCGGAAAAGTAGGCATCGGCTCTTTCGATGAAACGGGCGATTTCAGAAATGTAAGGATCACCGGCGCCCCGCTCAAAGCAGATTAAGCTGCTTGACATTTTTCATATTTCTGCAATTATAGAAATATATTTGTTATAGGCAAGATGGCACGAGTAAAGAATGAACCGGATGTAGCTCGCTATGCGGACATGTTTTCCGCAATGGGCACGGAGCCGCGGCTTCGGATTATGCGCTTATTATTGGCGGCCCATCCGCAAGGTATGATTGCCGGGGACGTGGGCGCGGAACTGGATATTCCTGCCTCCACGCTCTCGCATCATCTCGACAAGCTTAAAAATGAAGACCTCGTGAGGGCGCGCCGGGAAAGCACCTTCCTCTGGTATTCGGCCAACGCCGACGCACTACAGGAGTTGCTCGGCTTCCTCTATGCCGAGTGCTGCACCAGAAACAAAGCGATAGAACCGCAGGCCATTGTGCAG
>CAXUBB010000052.1:5839-9898 GCA_964249105.1 uncultured Bryobacteraceae bacterium
GAGCAAGCAACGGCTGCTGCGGGGCCAGCTCGGCGCTCGAAAGCTGCTGTGATCCCATCACCTCGAATCTGTACGATGAAACGCAGGCGGGGCAGATTCCCGAAAATGCGCTGAAAGCTTCGCTCGGCTGCGGCAATCCCACCATGCTGGCCCGGCTGAACTCCGGTGAAACGGTCCTTGATCTTGGCTCAGGCGGCGGAATCGATGTTCTGCTTTCCGCCCGCCGGGTCGGTCCTACCGGCAAGGCTTACGGCCTCGACATGACAGAGGATATGCTCTCCCTGGCGCGTGAGAACCAGCGCCGGGCCGGGGTGGAAAATGTCGAGTTTCTCAAAGGCGAGATTGAGCACATCCCGTTACCGGACAACAGCGTGGACGTGATTATTTCCAACTGCGTGATTAACCTGTCGGGCGATAAAGATCAGGTGTTGCGCGAGGCGTTCCGGGTCTTGAAGCCGGGCGGCCGCTTCGCCGTTTCGGATGTGGTCACACGCGGCGAGGCGCCGGACTCGGTACGCCAAAGCATGCTGCTCTGGGTCGGCTGTATCGCCGGGGCGCTGGAAGAGGAAGAGTACCGCGCCAAGTTGATCGCGGCGGGCTTTGCCGCCATCGAAATCGAGCCGACGAGGATCTATGACATTGAGGATGCCAGGGCATTCCTTTCGAGTCAAGGAATCGATGTGGACGCTATTGCCCCGCAAGTCGAAGGCAAATTCATGAGCGCTTTCATTCGCGCCGGCAAACCCGCCGGCTGCTGCAATCCGGGGTGCTGCTCGTGAGAGCCGCTATAACGCGTCCTCTGTTTTCTGTCCCTTGAGCTTTTCCAGTACGCTGCTGATGAGTTCTTTTGCATCCGTCAAGCTTTTCGTAATGATCTGAATATCCATCGCCGGTTTCCCGATCTGGCGCGCGCTTTGGCAGTAAACTCCGTGCTGTCCCACCAGCACCAGGGCGTCCGTGATGCAATCCAGGGTAACGGCTAACCGGCCGCGTTCCGGGCCCATCATGAATTCATATCGTTCCAGTTCTTCCCTGCGCTCTTCGTAGACGGTCATCCCCCCTCATTCTTGCATGTGAAAGACCGGTCTACACTGAAAACAGCTTCCTGTTTCATGCACATTCCTCCTTGGCCGCAGGCGGACGAGAGCGAGGCCGACCTGCTGCGCGCCGTGCTCGAAAGCCCACAGTGGGGCGGTTTCCATCCGTTTGTGGCTGAATTCGAGCGAAGCTTCGCTGCTTACCAGCACGCAGCCTACGGCATCAGCGCCTTCAATGGCACGGTTACGCTCGAACTCGCCTCCGAAGTTTTGGGCATTACCGCCGGGGATGAAGTCATCGTTCCCGCTATTTCATTCATTTCCACGGCAACCGCTATATCCCGTGTGGGAGCGATCCCCGTTTTTGTCGATCTCGACGAGAACAGCTTCAATCTCGATTCCCGACGCGTGCGGGAAGCCATTACGTCCCGCACAAAGGCTGTTATCACGGTTCACTTCGGCGGGACCATGTGCGATATCGAGGCGTTGGCCGACATCTGCCGCGAACATCATCTTCATCTGATTGAAGATGCCGCGCACGCGCACGGCTCGGAATGGAACGGCAGGCGGGCCGGAAGCTTCGGTATGGCCGGATCGTTCAGCTTTCAAAACGGCAAGGTGCTCTGCGCGGGCGAAGGCGGGATGCTGGTCAGCTCCGATGACGAGTTTGCGGAGGCTGCCCGCTCCGTCGCCAATTGTGGCCGTATGGCGGGCAGGAGCTTCTACGAACATGCCCGGCTCGGCACAAACTTCCGTTTGACGGCTTTTCAGGCCGCCGTTTTATTGGCGCAGTTTGAGCGCCTGCCGGGTCAAATCGCCCGCCGCACCGTCAATGTCAATCTGCTCAAGAACCTGCTATCCGACGCGGCAGAGATCATCTGGCAGGAGCAGCCCGCCGCCGTGACGGCAAACTCCTGGTACCTGCTGATAGGCCGCTTGGCGGGAGGAATCGACCGTGACGAGTTCACGGCCTCCCTCACTTCGGCGGGAGTGCCTTGCACGCCCTTTTACCCGCACACTCTTTACCGGAACCCGCTCTACTCAGGAAAAGGCTGCCGTGTTATGGAATGCCCGGTCGCGGAAGCGCGGGTCCGTGATAGTTTCTGGCTTCCTCATCGCGTTCTGCTGGCGGATGAGGAAACAATCGAAGCAGTAGCGGAAGCAATGCGCAGAGCCCTGTCACGCAGCAGGCAAAAGGCGGTTCCTAGTGCCAGTCCTTGGTAGCAGGTGAAACAGGCGGTTCCGAGATCTTGAATTGCGTATCACCGGAGTGGATTCGTCCAAGCCGTTTTTCAACCTCGACTTCCTGGGTCTTCGGATCGTTCTTAAGCCGCTCGATGCGCTGCTTCTTGGCTTCGATATCACGCAACAGATTGGCGTTTTCTTCTTCGAGCACCTGGATCTGGCGGCGTTTTTCCGCGAGAGCGCTCAATCCTTGGGGTCCTCGCAACATAATCGTCGCGTACGCGGCCAGCCCTACCAGAGCGGCGACCGCAGCTATTGGCCGAAGAACACTTCGTAACAACTAAATTTTCCCCTTAAATATGTTTATAAACTTATTTCGGATCATAGGTCTATAGAATTTCGGGAATGTTTCATGAAAGATGCCTTTATTGTGTGCTGTACCTGTGCAAATGCTGTGGAAGCCAAGCGGATCGCTACCACTCTAGTGGAAGAACGGCTCGCCGCTTGCGCAAACATTTTCCCCTCAATTTGTAGTATCTACCGTTGGGAAGGAAAAGTCGAGAGCGCGGAGGAGTGGCTATTGCTGATTAAGTCGGCGGAGCCGCACTTCCCCAAACTGCGCGACCGCATCACCGAACTTCACAGCTACGATACGCCGGAAATCATCGCGCTGGATATCGTCGCGGGATCTGAAAAGTATTTATCTTGGTTGAAAGCGCAGCTCTGACACTTTGGCTTAGAAAGAGTAAACTACAAACATGCCGGTCGCGACCCAAGTCTCGCTGGAAGAGTATCTCCACACGATCTATGAACCTGACTGCGAATACCTGGACGGCGAACTCGTAAAGCGCAATATGGCTGAGACAGATCATGGCAGCTTACAAGCGCTCATCGCAGGTTGGTTCATACAGCGCCGTAGGGAATTCGGCATCCAGATTGCCACGGAGACACGGGTGCAGATCAAACCGACGCGCTTCCGCATCCCGGATCTTCTAGTGACAGTGGGAAAGCTGAAAGGAAGGATCTTGCGTGAACCGCCCTTTCTCTGTATCGAAATTCTATCGCCAGAGGATCGGGTGAGCCGGGTAGAGTCTAAGATCGATGAGTATCTTGCCTTCGGTGTCCGTCATGTTTGGCTGATTGACCCTGAAGAGCGCCGTGCCTGGTCATTCACGAATGAAGGCAGACGGGAAGCAACCGACATCCTCAGCACGATAAACCCCGATATTCGGCTTCCCATTGGCGATCTCTTTGCCGAACTGGACGAAGCGGTCGATCTTTCCGAAGACTAAGCATTTTCTTCCGCCTACAATCAAAGACATGCGCCTGCTTTCCTGGTACATTCTTGCCGGTGTATCCGCCTGTTTCGCCTTCGGTCAGGAAACGCCTCTAACCAGCCTCCCCTACACGCCCAGCCTGGAAACGAAGTTCATGGATCGTTCCGCCGATCCCTGCGTTGATTTCTACAAGTTCTCGTGCGGCAACTGGAATAAGCTGAATCCCATTCCCGCCGATCAGGCAGGCTGGAGCGTTTATGCCAAGCTGACGGACGAAAATAATCGCCTCTTGTGGAGCATACTCCAGCAGGCGGCAGACCCGAAAGCCTCGCGCACGCCCAATGAGCAAAAGATTGGAGACTTCTTCCACGCCTGCATGGATGAATCCGCCGTGGAACGGGCCGGAGCAAAGCCGCTGGAGCCGTTTCTATCGAAAATCGCCGCGCTGAATTCCACCGACGATATGGCGGGCTACATCGCCGAACAGCATAAAACGGGAATGGATCGCGGCGCATTATTCGGCTTTAGCTCCAGCCCGGATTTTGACAACTCTTCGCAGG
>CAXUBB010000052.1:9908-15920 GCA_964249105.1 uncultured Bryobacteraceae bacterium
CCTAGGCTTGCCTGACCGCGACTATTACACAAAAACGGACGCCAAATCACAGGAAATTCGCCAGAGATACGTGCAGCACATCCGACGCATGCTGCAAATGATCGGCGAATCCGCGCCGGATGCTCAAACCGATGCCGGAGCGGTCATGGCCATTGAAACAGCCCTCGCTCAATCTTCACTGACCTGGGTCGAACGGCGGAATCCTTATAACTTAAAGCACAAGATGTCCCGTGAAGAACTGCAGCGAATGACCCCACAATTCGATTGGGACGCTTACTTCGGGAGATTGGGCGCTCCTGATTTTCAGCAGGTAAACGTCACCGAACCCAAGTTTTTCGAGGGAGTCAATGGACAACTGACCGCACAGAAGCTTCCGGCATGGCGGGCGTATCTTCGTTGGCGGTTTGTAAACTCAGAAGCTCCCTATCTGTCGTCCAATTTTGTGAGGGCAGATTTCGACTTCTACAGCGGCTATTTGCAAGGCGTTAAGGAAATGCCGGCGCGCTGGAAAAAATGTACTCGGCTGGTAGATCGTCAACTGGGAGAAGCGCTCGGCCAGGTTTTTGTGGCGAAAACGTTTTCATCGCAAACCAAGGCGGATGCCGTCAAAGTAACTCAGCAGATTGAAGCGGAGATGGAGCGGGACATCAAGGATCTACAATGGATGAGCGATGCCACCAAGCAGCAAGCGCTCGACAAGCTGCACGGCATTCTCAACAAAGTTGGGTATCCCGATCAATGGCGTGACTATAGCTCTGTCGGGATCGCGCCGGACAATTTCCTGGGTGATGTCGTACACGCTTCTGAGTACGAATCGAACCGCAATCTCGATAAAATCGGAAAGCCGGTGGACCGTAAAGAGTGGGGCATGACGCCGCCCACCGTCAATGCTTATTATTCCTCCTCGACAAACACGATCAACTTTCCGGCAGGAGTATTAGAGCCGCCCCTTTTCGATCCGAAAATGGACGCCGCTCCCAACTACGGCAATACCGGAGCAACCATCGGCCACGAATTAACGCACGGCTTCGACGACCAAGGGCGGAAGTTTGATGCCCAGGGCAACTTGCGCGACTGGTGGACTCCCGCCGATGCCAAGGCTTTTGAGGAGCGCGTGGATTGCGTCAGAAATCAATACGCCCAATATGTCATCGTCGATGACATTCACATCAATAGCAAATTAACTTCCGGCGAGGACGTCGCTGATATCGGCGGAACCCTGCTCGCCTATTTCGCCTGGAAACATGCCACGGCGGGACAGGATCTCAAACCGGTGGATGATTTGACGCCGGATCAGCGCTTTTTTGTCGGCATGGCGCAGTGGGCCTGCGAGGATGATCGGGTGGAGCAGAAGCGGTTACGCGCTACAGTCGATCCGCACTCTCCCGGCGAGTACCGGATCAACGGCGTAGTGACCGATCTGCTGGAGTTCGGCCAGGCATTCGGCTGCAAAGCCGGCCAGCCTATGATGCCCCCTAAGGCTTGTCGCGTCTGGTAAACGTTTGAGCATTCCTTTCAAACGTTTCGACGGAGTCCGCCAATGAATTGTAGATCACGAAGGTGGGCGGAACATCTTCCCACTTCCCGCTGGAAAACTTAGCGCCCATAATGGGGCCGGGATTGATCAGCAAGCAATTGCCATCCCGCCCAATCTCATATTCATGGTTATGCCCAAAACAGACCACATGATACTTTCCTGAGGCCGCCAGCGGCTTGGCGATATAGTCGAAATGGTTCACCGCAAAACGCCTGCCGTCGAACTCACGCTCAAAAAACTCGCCGTGTAAATGGAACTGCGGCAGCTTCGACGCCTTGGCCGTAATCCGGTACAGATCGGCATCATTGTTCCCGAAAACAAGATGAATCTCTTCCGTAAACCGGGCCAGCACATCAATGACAAATGGCGAGCATAAATCGCCGCAGCAGATCAGAGCGTCCGCACCCTGGGCCGTCTCCAAGGCAGCCGCCAGGTTCCACAGGTGATCGTGAATATCGGACAGAATCGCAATGCGCATGGCTCCGGTCATCACCTATTGGTAAAAGTTGCGATCCCAGGCGTGCCGCTTCAGCACCGCCAATGTTTGTTCATCCAGCATGCCTGCCGAAGCAGCGCGGCAATTATCTTCCACTGTTGCTATCCGCCGCATGCCTGGAATTACCGTTGTTACCGCTTTGTTCGAAAGGCAGAAGCGAATGGCGATACCCGCCAGCGAGCCGGGTGTTCCAATGGCCTCCAGATCTTTCTGGATCGCTTCCACGTGCTCCCGGACCTCCCGTTTGCGGTCGCCCCGGAAATAGGAATCGCGAAACTCGCCCGGTTCGAATTTTGTGTTCTCGTTGATCGCGCCCGTTAAGCCGCCCTCGTCCAGCGGCACACGGGCCAGCACGCCGACTTTCTGCTTTTCGCAGAGCGGGAACAGGTTGCGTTCCGGCGTCTGGTCAAAAACGTTGTAGATGACCTGCACCGCATTAATCAGGCCGGTTTTGACGACTTCCAGCGCCGAGTCCGGGTCATGCTCCGAGACCGAAACCCCGAAGAACCGAACCTTTCCGCTGCGCCGCAAGTCTTCGATAGCGCGTTGCCACTCCTCCGTGCCGGTCCAGGCATCCGTCCAGACATGAAACTGCTGCAAGTAGATCTGCTCCACCCCAAGGTTCCGCAGGCTCTCTTCGGTGCATTGAACAATGTAGTTATAGGGGAAAACTTCGGAGATGGGAGTTGAAGGAGATGCCGGCCAGATCCGATTCTTTGGCGGAATTTTAGTCCCTACATAGATCCGGTGAAAGCTTTTGTTCACAACCTGCCCCACCAGCTTTTCGCTATGGCCATCGCCATAGGCGAGCGCCGTATCCACGAAATTCACGCCGAGATCGAAAGCGCGGTTCAGGGCTTGGATCGATTGATCGTCCCGACCTCCTTGCCACTGCTTTCCTCCGATACCCCAAGCTCCAAATCCGATCTCGCTCAACTGCGCTTCCGTTGTTCCTAATTTGCGGTAATGCATAAGCAAAGTGGACGCCAAACGCCGATTTTGTGTGTTGAGAAAAGTCTAGAAAAAACAGAAAGGCCGCCGTGCCTGGTAAGCAGCGGCGGCCTGATTTATTTAGCTGGTTTTGATACCTACGGACGATTCACGTTCTCGGCTTGCAAGCCCTTAGGCCCGCGCTTCACCTCGAACTCCACCTCCGCACCCTCTTCCAGCGTTCGGTAACCATTCATTTGAATCGATGAAAAGTGTACGAACACATCATCGCCGTTCGAGCGTTGAATAAATCCATAGCCCTTGGCGGCGTTAAACCACTTTACTGTACCTTTTTCTCTCACTACTATCTCCTGTTACTTGATGCGAGGTGAATGCCCGTTTCACCCTTATGAAAGACAGGAGGCGCAGCCCCCCAAAAATTCAGCAGGGCTCGCAGGAAAACTACCAGCTAACATCGAAATTCTGCATTGCAGTGTAGCAAAACCTCCCGCCATCAATCAAGCAAAAAAGATTGGAATCAATATGTTACAGGGCTGACAAGAGGAATCTTAGGACTAGTATCAAAAGTAAACTAGCCCACAAACTTAGGTCTGATTTTCTAGGTTCTCTTACTGCTGGTTCAGGCTCGAAGAAACCGACTCTTGCGGTGGTCTTTTCACCATGCCATCCAGTTTGACCCGCTCTCTCGCAACCGATTGCAACTTGTCGGGAGACGGCACAATCAGCATGCGCCGGGAGAGTTTGATCAGTCCGCGCCGTTCCAGTTGATTGAGCGTGGTCGAAGTGGTCTCACGGGTGGCGCCCACTAAGTCAGCTAGTTCCAACTGCGTAATGGGGATCTGGTACCCGCTTTCGCCTTCGCCCGGCTTCACCAAAGAAGAAAGCTCCGCTAGATAGTGCAGGACGCGATGCTCCACGTCATTCAAGCAAAGCAGTTCTATTTTTACGGCCAGGGCGTTGCGGCGCTGCAGGATGTAATTAATTAACGGAAGAGCCAAGTTGTCTTCATGCAGAGCCTTTCTGAGCGCTTCCCGAGGAACTTGGGACGCCACTGCATTCGTGAGAACTTCGGCTTCCGTATAGAAGCCCTGCTGCGGCTCTGCCAGGACTTCCTCACCAATCAGGTCTCCAGGACCACGAATGCTGAGGATAATACGGCTACCCACTTCATTCGTGCGCGTCAGCTTTACCAGCCCTTCTTCTAATACATAAAGCGAATCTGTCGGCTGGTTCTGCGAAAAGAGAATGGTGGAGCGGCGAAGATCTCGTAAATGAATCACTTCGGGCGCTTGTAATAAAGAGTTTTTAACTTCTGGAGCAAGAGAGGTCACAATTTGCCTGTTTCTCCAGATTATATGGAGTTTAACACTTAAATTCAAAAGAAATTTTATAGTTTTGTGAGTCCTGGGGTGGTTTCTGTATTTCACAATACAGCTTCAAAGGCGAAACTGCTTAGCATAGGCGGAAGCAGAGGCAAATACCTCGTCCAGTTTGTTCGAGAGTAGTTCCTTGCGAAGCTGCTCCAGAGTCTGACTGAATGCATCAACCGCCTTCAGAACTTCATCTTTGTTCGTTTCTAAAATGCTCATCCATAGATCCGAGGCGCTCAAAGCCCGTCGCGTCATATCGAGCAAGCCCGGCCCGAATACTTTCGTAAACGCTTGCTGGTGATGCGTTTCCAGCGTACAGGCCAGGGTGGTGGACAAGAGTTGAGGAAGATGAGAGGTGAAGGCCACGGCACAATCGTGTTCGGCCGGTTGCATGCTGACAAGATGCGCACCCATCCACGTTAACCAGGACTTAAATTCATTAAGAAGGGGAGACATGCTTTCCGAGTCGGTCAAAACATAAGGCCTTCCCCGGAACAGATCGGCCTCTGCATTTTCAATGCCTCGTTTCTCCTTGCCTGCCATGGGATGACCGCCGACAAAATCGGCAAATTTCACGGACTCCGCAGCTTTGGCGGTAATGACCGCTTTTGTGCTTCCTGAATCCGTGATTAAGCATCCCCGGCGGGCTATCGGCCCCAGGACGTCCAGGAGTTCGATAATTGAGTCAACTTTATGCGCCAGATAAATCAGATCGGCTTGTTCGGCGACTTCCCCCAAGCTGCCGGACACGCGGGATATCGCTCCCATTTGCAATGCTTTCTCGGCATAGGGCGGAGAGCACAGGCCGAGGATCTCGCCGGCAAATCCGGCTTTCCGCAAGGCCAGGCCAAATGAGCCGCCGATGAGTCCCAGACCAACAATCGCGACGGTATTGATCGAACGCGGGGCGGGCATCTCAGGCGGCTCGCCCAATAGCGCCGGCAATGGCTCGTACTTGACCCATCATTTCGGCGAACTGCTCGGGCCGCAGCGTTTGCGCTCCATCGCTTACGGCGCGATCAGGATCGGGATGCACCTCGACGATCAGCCCATCGGCTCCCGCCGCGACGGCGGCACGCGCCATCGGCAGAACATAATCGCGTTTTCCCGTGCCGTGCGACGGATCGGCAACAACCGGCAAATGCGTCAGCCGTTTCAAGACCGGTATGGCGGAAATGTCCATCGTATTCCGGGTGCTGGTCTCGAAAGTACGGATACCCCGCTCGCATAGCATGACTTCATAGTTGCCGCCTGACATGATGTACTCGGCAGAGAGCAAAAGCTCCTCAATGGTGGCCGCAATGCCGCGCTTTAGTAGTATCGGCTTGCGCGTTTTTCCCAACTCGCGCAGCAGGTTGAAATTCTGCATATTACGGGCACCCACCTGCAAAATATCGGAATACTGGAGCAGCAGCGGAATCTGCAAGTGATCCATGACCTCGCTTACCACTAGCAAGCGGTGCCGGTCCGCTGCGGCCCGCATGATTTGCAGACCTTCTTCGCCCATGCCCTGAAAACTATAAGGCGAGGAACGAGGCTTAAAGGCTCCGCCGCGAATCACCTGAGCGCCCGCTGCCGCCACGCTCGTCGCCACCGACTCAATCTGCTCTTTGCTCTCGACGCTGCAAGGGCCGCCCATTGAAATAACCTGTGGGCCG
>CAXUBB010000052.1:15930-16994 GCA_964249105.1 uncultured Bryobacteraceae bacterium
GACCTGAGCGCCTGCCGCTGCTACGCTTTCGGCCACCGACTCGATCTGCTCCTTGCTTTCCACGCTGCAAGTATTATTTATTTAATATACTTGGTAAACGGAGATCTCCACGTTGCCGATTTTGATGACAGTGCCCGCCGGTTTCCAATGCCGGCTCGCCAGCTTATAAGGCGAAACAATGCGATGGCACTCCTTGACCCCTTCGAGCACTTCTAGAACGGCAGGATCGAAGTCGTCCATCGGCCCCACGCCTCCGAGCACCGTATGGCGCACGCCCGTCGAACGGTGTACCGTGAAACCCATCTCCACCAGGCGATTAATCACCGCTTCCGTCTGAGCTTCCGAAGCGCCTTCCCCCATGACAACCAGCATGTCCGCTAACGGCCCTCCTCTAAAATCTTCAGTTTTTGTACCGTTCTCATTTCGTCAATAATCCGTTCAAAGATCCTCTTCACCGCCTCCGGCGGCAGTGGCCCGGCATTATGGCCGAGAACATTCGCAAATACCTGTTCCTCCCGTTTCGGCTCGTAAACCGCTAAACGCAGAGCCTGTTTGATACGGCCAATCTCTTCCACAACGCTTGTGCGCTGGTTTAATAATCGAAGCAGTTGAATGTCAATGTCATCGATGACTTCGCGGCAACGCAGCAGATTCTCGGGAGTGTGCTTATTCATGCAGGGTGAAGCGGCGCACTGAGTTCTTGAACGAACTGCTGAAGTTGTTGCGGCAGAGCGGGATCTCCCGCATGGCTTTCAATAAATTTCACAATGGCGCTGCCCACCACAACACCGTCGGCGATCTCCGCTACTTCCGCGACGTGCTGGGGTGTGCTGATCCCAAAACCGACTGCCAATGGTAAATCCGTCAGCTTCCGCATGCGACGTACCAGGGAATGGGCCGCATCCGAAAGGGAAGCCTGTTCCCCGGTCACGCCCGTTCGCGATACCAGATATACAAATCCGGACGAATGTTCCGCCACCAGCCGTAACCGCCGGTCGGTGCTGGTAGGGGCAGCCAGAAACACTGTATCTAAATCTTGCGCGCGCAAACGCGCTACTGAGTCC
>CAXUBB010000053.1:0-16617 GCA_964249105.1 uncultured Bryobacteraceae bacterium
AGAAGCCAATACGCCGTAGCAGATCAGCGCGGGTGGCGTGCAGCAGGTGATAACCGTTGAGATCGCCAGCTTCCGCCAGCGCATCGACGATGGCTAGAGCCGGACGAGGGCCTGCCACCATGGCAATTGCCACAGCTCGATTCAGCGATACGACAGGCGAGGGTTGCAGGCGTTGGAGGAAGTTATAAAGACCGACGATCTGAGGCCAGTCCGTGTCTTCGGCGCGCTCCGCCTGGCAATGCAGAGCGGCAATAGCTGCTTGCAGCGCAAGCGGACCGGGTCCGCCGTGAAAAGCTTCCATAACAAGCGGCTGCGCCTCGGCAATCTGCTGTCGATCCCAGAGGCGGCGATCCTGTTCCTGAAGGACGACAATGTCGCCCTTTTCATTCAGGCGGGCCTTGCGCCGCGCGTCCTGAAGCAGCATGAGGGCGAGAAGGGCAGTCGCCTCCGCCGGGGGACGCGGCTCCATCAGCATTCTGGTCAGGCGACCCAGACGGATGGCTTCGGCACAGAAACCGGCTCGCACCAGCGAACCGCTCCGAGTAGCCGCATAACCTTCGTTGAAGACCAGGTAAATTACCGTCAGCACGGCATCGAGCCGCTCCGGCATTTCGTTCATCTGAGGCACAACATACGGAATGCCGGCATCTCGAATCTTACGTTTTGCGCGCACCAGCCTTTGCGCCATGGTTGCCTCGGAAACAAGAAACGCTCGCGCAATCTCATCCGTTTCCAGCCCGCATAAAGTCCGAAGAGTCAGGGCTACCTGCGCCTCCAAAGCAAGCGCAGGATGGCAACAGGTGAAAATCAGCCGCAACCGATCATCGGGAATTTCTTCCATGTCATAATCCGGCTCCTCGGTTGCGCGGAGCAGGATATCGACCGCGTGCGACTCCAGTTTCTCCTCGAACCGTTCCCGGCGTCGGAGGCGATCAATAGCCTTGTGCCGGGCTGTTTGAACAAGCCATGCTCGCGGGAACTCCGGGACGCCTGAAACGCGCCATTGAGCCACGGCGGCGGCAAAGGCTTCCTGCGCCGATTCTTCAGCCAAATCGAAGTCGCCGAAAATCCTAATCAGCGTGGCAACGATACGACCCCAATCGGAGCGATAAACAGATTCAACAGCTTCAACATTTGTACAAATGCTGGCTTCCATATTCCCCCGTCCGGTCTTGGTTTGATGGTTTGCCGCTCAATTATAACCTGAATGCGTAGAAAAGGCGAAAATAAGCAGATGTAAAATATTTTCTTATCCTAATGTCAATTGGGTTGTCTGCCGTTCGATTCAACAGTGGAGGTAAGCAGATTGAAATACATGTTACTGATCTACTCCGATGAGCAGATATGGAGTGAAGCCGAGCGGGAATGTTGCTACAAGGAATCGGCCCGCCTCGCGCATCAACTTCAGTCGAACGGCCAGTATCTAGGCGCTTCTCCGCTTCAGTCTACGTCCACGGCCACCAGCGTCCGGGTGCGCGACGGCAAGCAGATCGTTACGGATGGTCCGTTCGCGGAGACCCGTGAACAACTCGGCGGCTACTTTCTCATTGACGCCAAGGACCTGGACGAGGCCATCAGCGTTGCCGGGCAGATTCCAGGAGCACGTGTGGGCACCGTGGAGATTCGCCCGATTCTTGAGATCAAGGGACTACCGGACAAAATTGCTAAACCTGTCGATTCCGCGATGGTCCATTCGACTCGATAGGGTAAGGAGAAACAACAATGCGATTTATGGTTTTAGTAAAAGCCAGTAAGGATTCAGAGGCGGGCGTCCTTCCCAATGAAAAAATTCTCGCCGCCATGGGAAAGTACAACAAAGAGCTGATAAACGCGGGGGTAATGCTCGCGGCCGAGGGACTGCAGCCAAGCTCAAAGGGGGCACGCGTGAAGTTCTCGGGCGAAAAATGCATTGTGACTGATGGTCCCTTCACCGAAACAAAGGAACTGATCGCCGGTTTCTGGCTCTGGCAAATGAAGTCCAAAGAGGAGGCGATTGAATGGCTCAAGCGCGCTCCGTTTGATGGAGGAACCGAGGTCGAGGTTCGCCAAGTATTCGAGGCTTCGGATTTCGGTCCTGAGTTCACGCCCAAACTCCAAAGGCAGGAAGAGCACATGCGCGCTCGCCTTGCGGAACAGGGCAAAACTTTATCTTAAGGAGCACAATTATGCAACTCAACCCATATCTCCACTTTAATGGCCAGTGCGAAGCAGCATTTCAGTTCTATGAGCGCTGCTTCGGCGGCAAAATCGAAGCCATGATACCCCATGCGGGGTCGCCGATGGAGAAACACGTGCCGCTGGACTGGCGCGACAAAATCATGCACGCCCGTCTCGTGGCAGGCGATACGGTCCTGATGGGATCGGATATCGGTTCCGAGAGCTACCACCAGCCCGAAGGTTTTTCCGTGTCGATCGGGATCAATGATCAGGCGGAAGCGGAGCGCATATTCCATGCCTTAGCCGAGAACGGAAAAGTAAACATGCCGATTCAGCCGACCTTCTGGGCTGTCCGTTTCGGCATGCTGACCGATCAGTTCGGCATACCGTGGATGGTTAACTGCGAGGGTGAGACTTCGGAAAAGGCGCAGGCGTAGTTGATGAGCGGAGTGCGGGTTTTGGTGGGTACGCGGAAGGGCGCTTTCATTCTTACTTCGGACGGCAAGCGCGAACACTGGGAAGTCAGCGGCCCTCATTTTGGCGGTTGGGAAATCTATCATGTGAAGGGTTCGCCCGTTGACCCGAATCGGATCTATGCGTCGCAATCCAGCGGCTGGTTCGGGCAGTTAATTCAGCGCTCCAATGACGGTGGCAAGACTTGGGAGCCGGTGGGCAACAAATTCGCTTACGCGGGCGACGCCGGCACTCATCAATGGTACGACGGCACGCCCCACCCCTGGGAGTTCAAGCGTGTCTGGCATCTCGAACCCTCGCTGACCGATCCGGATACCGTGTACGCCGGAGCGGAAGATGCCGCCCTGTTCCGCTCCAGCGACGGCGGACAGACCTGGAAAGAGCTTCCCGGACTGCGCGGCCATGGCTCAGGTCCTCACTGGCAACCGGGAGCGGGCGGCATGTGCCTGCATACCATTCTTCTTGACCGGAGCAATGCCGCGCGGATCTTTGTCGCCATCTCGGCGGCGGGCGCGTTCCGGAGTGATGACGGCGGCATGACCTGGCGGCCGGTGAACCGCGGGCTGAAATCCGACTTCATGCCTGACCCGGCCGCCGAAGTGGGCCATTGCGTTCACCGCATTGCGATGCACCGATCACGCCCGGATGTCTTGTTCATGCAAAAGCACTGGGATGTGATGCGCAGCAACGATGCCGGCGAGTCTTGGCACGAGGTCAGCGGGAATCTGCCGACTGATTTCGGGTTCGCCATCGACGTTCACGCGCACGAGCCGGAGACGGTCTACGTTGTCCCGATTAAGAGCGACTCGGAGCACTATCCGCCTGAAGGGAAATTGCGCGTGTACCGCAGCCGCACGGGCGGAAACGAGTGGGAAGCACTCACGGAGGGCCTGCCACAAAGCAACTGTTATGTGAACGTGCTGCGCGACGCCATGGCCGTCGATTCGCTCCATTCGTGCGGCGTCTACTTCGGCACCACGGGCGGGCAGGTGTACGCATCGGCGAATGCCGGGGACACTTGGTCTCCCATTGTGCGCGATCTTCCAGCCGTGCTTTCCGTCGAGGTGCAAACGCTGCCGTGATTCGAGTTGTGCTTCCGGCGCATCTGCGAACGCTGGCCCGCGTTCCTGGAGAAGTAGCAATAGAGATAACAGGCCAAGCCACTCAGCGCTCGGTCCTTGATGCGATCGAGGAATGTTATCCGATGCTGCGTGGGACCCTTCGGGATTACTCCACAGGGCAGCGCCGTCCGTTTGTAAGATTTTTCGCCTGTGAGCAGGATTTATCTCACGATTCGCTGGATGCTCCGCTTCCTACTCCCGTCGCGACGGGAGCGGAGCCTTTTCTGATTGTGGGAGCGATTGCCGGCGGTTAAGAACTATACAGCCACGCTTCCTACAATTATCTCCCCGTACCCGTCAGCGACTGACGCGCTGCCTGAATTATGCTTCCACTAACAATGGAACAACTTCCTTTTTCACCAGCGGCGCGACGCGAGTCCCCAGAAGTTCGATCGCATGCATCACTTTCGAATGCGGAAGCGTGCCGGAAGTGAGTTGAATCGTTACGCGGGAGAGGCCGCCGAGCGCTTCGTTCTCGTATAAAATTTTTTCCGCCACCGCCTCAGGATCTCCGACAAGCAGCGCGCCCGTGGCGCTGCGCGTCCCATCAAACTGCGCCCGCGTGATGGGCGACCAGCCGCGCTCCTTGCCAATCTGGGTAAAGGTGTGCGCATAGGCCGGATAAAGATCATCGGCAGCCTGCGCGGTGGTGTCCGCAAGAAAGCCGAGCGAGTGAACGCCTACGGTGAGTTGCGCCGGATCATGACCCGCACGGCGGCCTGCTTCCCGATAAAGCTCGATGAGCGAACGGAAGCGGTGCGGTTCACCGCCGATAATGGCGACCATCAAAGGCAGTCCAAGCGCACCGGCGCGAGCAAAGGATTTGGGCGTGCCGCCAGCGCCAATCCAAATCGGCAGCGGGTTCTGCAAGGGCCGTGGGTAGACGCCTTGCCCGGTCAGCGCGGCGCGATGTTGGCCGGACCAATGCACATGTGTATTCTCCCGGATGTTGAGAAGAAGGTCTAGCTTCTCGGCGAAGAGCGAGTCGTAGTCGTTGAGGTCCAGTCCGAAGAGCGGATAGGACTCAATGAAGGAACCGCGACCCACGACTATCTCGGCCCGGCCCTGGGAAACAAGGTCCAGCGTCGCAAAGTCCTGGAAAACGCGCACCGGATCATCGGAACTGAGCACCGTAACGGCGCTCGTCAGACGGATATGCTTGGTTCGCGCGGCGGCGGCGGCCAAAAGCACAGCGGGCGCGGAGGCGATGTACTCGCTGCGGTGATGTTCGCCGATACCAAAGACGTCGAGACCGACCTGATCGGCAAGTTCGATCTCCTCAAGCAGATCGCGCACACGTTCGGCGGGGCTGATAGTGAAACCCGTGGTGGGATCGGGCGTCATTTCCACAAAGCTGTCAATGCCTATCTGCATCTGTATGGTTCTCCCTTTCGCGAGCTTTCCTTCCGCTGTTTACTCAGTGAAAGAACGCCACATTTATATTGATGTCAATACAAATGAAAGGATTCAGGCTGAACTCCTTCAGCCCGGCCATGAAATCAACGCTGCTTTTATGGAAAAGATAAAAGATTACTTTTTGTTAGCGGAGCCGGGTTCGGACTGGCTCGCATGCATGGATGCCACCAGCGGATCGGGCAAAGCATAACCTGCGGCGGCTTGCAGTTTATTTTTGAACGATCCCGCGACTACGTGATCCTTACCAGCCATTAAAGCTTCAAAACCTTCTTTCGCTACCTCGGCAGCATCGTCTTTTTCGCTGGCGCCCAGCTTGGTGTCATCAGCGCCCGCACGATGGAAAAAATTGGTTTCCGTGGCTCCCGGCATCAGCGCTGTCACCGAGACGCCTGTATCTTTTAACTCTTCACGAAGGCTTTGAGACATGGAGCGCACAAACGCTTTCGTCGCCCCGTACACCGTTTCATAAGGGGTAGGCATGGTGCCTGCAATGGAAGCGGTAAACAGAATCCGTCCGCTGCCGCGAGCCACCATTTCTTTTACGATGAACTTGGCAAGGTGGAGCGTCGAGACGACGTTCAACTTCACCATGTTCAGTTCCGCCGCAAGATCTGTTTCAACAAACCTGCCGCTGACGCCCACTCCCGCATTGAGGGCGATCGCATCAACCGGGCGGCCACTCGACTGAATAGCGGATTGAAGTTGATGCATGCCCTCGTGCTCGGCAAGATTGGCTTGCACGGCTTGGACTTGCGCTCCCAAACTCTCAATCTCACGGGCGGCGGTATGGATTCCATCGCCCTCCGACACGATCAGAAGATCGAAGCCATGTTGAGCAAATTGCTTGGCAAGTTCATAACCGATACCGCTCGACGCTCCGGTTACAACCGCAAATTGCTTATTAGAAGACATTGCCATAATTGTGTTCTTTCAAACAGAAGATGCTTCCCATTTGCAAATGCTATCAGGCAATGTAGCAGCTTGTATTTTTACCGGGCTCCTATACACCAACTAGTGAGGCACCCTGTGAAGGGCTGGGAGAATGAACGCGGATAGGCGTTACTTTTTCAGAAAATACGAGTCCATCGAGCCGGCCGCAGCAGTCCGGATGGCGGCATCGTTCGTCGCTTGAATCCAGTCAGCCGTGGGAGGCCGCATGTCGTGGTAAATCCAGACCTCGCCACTTTTAGCTCCGCCGAGTATGTCTTTCTGCGACACAAACTCGTAATGCGTCTTATCCAGCGTGAAGATTAATTGCCTGCCGTTTACGGAGCCCAGTTTCTGGAAGTTGTACCCGGATACGGGCTGCCGGGAAAAATAATAGAAACCATGCCCTGGTACGCAGGCCATGAGAACGCCGTCACCCCAAACGCCTCCGGAATCGGACGCGACCGTCGCGCCATCAATCGTGACAGCCAGATTCGTAAAGCCCAGGCCGGTAGTGGGTGCGGGCTGCTCAGAGGACGGTGCCGGGAGAGAAATCTCAATCGTATCGGTAATGACCTCCCCCGTTTCAGGGTTTTTTAGTATTTCGATGCTTGCCTTGTCTCCGTTATAAAGATTGGGCAATTGGCGCGGCGCGTCCAAGGTGGGCGGATGTTCACGGTCGAAGGAGCGCGTCTGGGCAACTTTCGCCAAATAGTCCTGTCCCAGCGGCACGACCGTGACCTTGAACCAGTCGGCATATTGGACAATATCAACGCCGTATCCAAAGATGAGACGCTTGCCATTGGTGAACTCCCGGTAAATCCGCTTGCTTTGGCCAAACGACACGCCGCTGCCCATAGCGCCCGGCTTTGCCGATCCGCTCGAATGCGCGGTAAACACCACATGCATCTGATCATTCGAAACGCTTGCCGTTCCAAGGTTGAAATCCGGTTCCGTCCATGCCAGAGCCGGCAGAAGCGCAAGCAGTAAAGGAATTTTCATTGAACTACCTTTCTCCTTTCAACAATTACGTGAATTTCCCGCATTGGAACGAAACCGGAGAGGTCTCCATCCGTCACAACGCGGGTGATGGAGGGAGGACGCGCTGATCGGGAGCGCTCGATAACAATCACAGCAACGGCACAGACGGCAATCAGAGCCAGCACTGCCGCCGCCATTACGCGTAACGGCGGATGCCATCTCCGGGGCAGTGATCGCCTCCAGGACTCGCGCACCAAGCGGTCGAGTGCAGGCCCGGCGGATGGCGTTTTCCACGCTTCTAGAACACGTTTTAAATCTTCGTTATCCATTGCTTTCGGCCTTTCCAGCAGGGTGGGCCAAGCACGCTGTTAGTTGCCTTTTCACCTGCATTCGAGCGCGGTGCAAGCGCACTTTTACGGTTCCAATATCCGCGTTGACGATGCCGGCGATTTCCGCCATTCCGAGGTCTTCGTAATCAGCCAGCACGAGAACTTCGCGGTAGAGCGGCGGTAAGCTTTCTACTGCTTGCTGCACCGCGGCAGCCGTTTCGCCAGCGGCGATCATTTCAAATTGAACGGCCTGGACGGCATAGTCCGGAACGTCATCGGCAAGCTCTTCCCGATCCTTCGCGCGCAGCCGTTTGAAGGCCAAATTTCGCACCGTGCCGTAGAGAAACATCCGCAACGAGCCACGCTCAGGGCGAAAGCCGTCCGAGCGCCGCCACAGGCTCAAAAAGCAATCATGCACCAGATCTTCCGCTGCATCCACGGAAGACGTCATGCGGTAAGCGAACCGGAACAGCGGATCGCGATAACGCCCATAGAGTTCGACAAAAGCTTCCTCGCGCCCTTCACGCGCGAGCCGGAGTAGTGCTTCGTCGGTCATCTCTGCATTGTATTTACCGGAACCGACCGGAAAGTTACAGCAGCATTTTAGGCTGTTTCAAATAGTGATCGATGAAAGCATCCGCCGTGCGATAAGTAACGGCGAGAATGGTCAATGTCGGATTACTGGAAGAATTCTTCGGAAAAGAGGAGGAGCCATGAAGCTGTTCAACGGCTCGGGATGCACAACCAAAGCGCCTCCATCCGCAGTCACCTGATGAGTGAGATTTCTCCCCAGAGTTCTCTTTCCGGTAAGGGGGTCACGGCGTTCCCCAATGCTCGACAAAAGCAGAAGGCGCGTATTATGGGAAGTCTACGCGACCAGGATGACGGCCCTGGCGGGTTGGAGCGTTTCACGGCCGTTTTACATCCATATGGAACTCATGATGGAAGCAGGGCTAAGCCCCATGCAGATCATTACGGCGGCGACCCGAAGCTCCGCTGAGTTTCTGCATGCGGCAGATCTTGGCACTATCCAGGCAACTAAATAGGCTGATTCTATCGTTCTTGATAAAAATCCTTTAGACAACATCAAGAACACTCGAACCATCAGGGCTGTTTACCTTGCCGGAAATAAGACAAGTTAGCCTTGCCTGCCTTGCGCAGCCTTTACCGAGTTGTTGCGGCGCTATTTTGCGAATCAGAAGCTGCTGATGGCTGCTCCGCTTTGCGTTGCTGCCGCCGGGCGAGTTTTTCCTCGCGACGCTCCTTTCGCTGCTGCTCCTTTTGACGTTTCTGAAATGTTTGTGGTCCGCGACCTGGCATATGACAGACTCCTTAAGAGATAAAAAGCCGCCGTCCGGGACTCTTGCGAAGTCCCGGTCCGGCGGCGCCTTGATGCGTGTCTTTGAGACGGTTCAAACTGGTAAATCGGCGTGCTTACCAACGTGGTTCCCGCCGGCGGCTCCCGCCGTTGCCGGAACCGTTGCGTCCCCCGCCAAAGCCGCCGCCACCGCCACCGGCTGGTTTCGGGCGTGCTTCGTTG
Source organism: uncultured Bryobacteraceae bacterium (assembly GCA_964249105.1). Taxonomy (GTDB): domain Bacteria; phylum Acidobacteriota; class Terriglobia; order Bryobacterales; family Bryobacteraceae; genus Bog-105. The sequence continues at coordinate 8,946 of CAXUBB010000053.1, forward strand.
ACGTTCATGGCGCGGCCACGAAGTTCGGCTCCATTCAGTTGCGCAATCGCCGTCTGCGCGCCTTGCGGGTCGGTCATTTCCACAAACGCAAAACCACGGGGCTGGCCCGTGTCGCGATCTGTAATCATGTTGACGCGCTCGACGCTTCCATAAGTTGCGAAGGCCGCCTGCAGGTCTTCCTGCGTGGTTTGATAGCTCAGATTTCCGACAAAAATGTTAGTCATGAGATTGATCCTTGTAATAGTAAATGTTCTTTGTCAGACTGCGCTGAATCGGCTTAATGGATTGGATTAAGAAGAGAAAAGGCGGCCAGAAGGCACTCGAAGGTGAATACGGATGCGGGCAAAGACATTCCTATTATAGCGATCATCCCGCGAAAACGCCAGTTGTGTTTCCGATATCCTGATGGAAACGACTGTGAAAGAACGCGGAGCGCCTTCGCCAGAGGGCGTCCCTCTAGCACTCCTCGGCTTTTTTAGTCCAACTGATGTGGGACGTGGAAGGAGGTTTACGAAACGGTCTGTGAAGAGTTTTTTTTAGGGCCTTCTCGGCAGCCCGCCGCTCCCGTTCCAGCAGCAGCGGGCGCAAATCCTCGGCGAGAACGCGATAGTGCTGAAGCTTTTCCAGAAAGCTCGGCCCGGCCCGAAGCGCTGTTGTCAGCAGTTGAAGGCAAAACATCGGTCCTTCCTGCACGGAAATTTGATTTTGAGCAAACAACGGCAGATCGAGTTCGATGGAGAAGACGCGGACCGGATGGTACTCCTCAACCCCTCGAAAGTTGAAGCACCTTCTGCCCTGCTCATGCGTGAAGCCTTCGTAAGTAAAATGCATCGTTATCCTTCTTTGTTTGGGTGTTCCAGGATCGGCAAGATCCGGAAGCAAACCGCCATGATACTGGATCTTAATTCAACCGAGCGGGGAAGTCTTCATGTCCAGCTAACATTTCTTTCGCATTCACGTCACGATGACCTGGCGAACTTTTCAGAGAGCGAGGGACCAACCCTCCTCGGGTCCAGGTTTTCTTGCTGAGATTCGTAATAAGGCGGTTGCCGCTTCGGGTCTCTCCCAGGTAGCCGCCATTGCATCCATAGACTTCATCGCCTTCCGCAAAGTAGCCAACCTGCCGCCCATCACAGCCGAACAGGCCGTCAGACAGACGATACCCTATATAGCGGCCGCTCCAACTCCAAAAATCATGATTGAGCTCCATCATTTCTCCCATCTCGGTGCGTTCATGTCGTCTTTTCACCAGACCTTAACCAAACAGCCTTTCGCAGCGCTCTGGCCTGATCGAGTGAAGCCGGCGATAGATTGCCAACCAAGATCGTACGGTTCGGCGCCTATGTTCAGCGAATACGGTATCAGGTTCCCTTCGAGGGAGAGAGCATGAACCCGATATAATCCGGCAGAACGCATCACGACCTCCTGATTTATTGTTTTCTAAGAAATAACGTCCAGAAGATCTGACTTAGCTCAGAGGGTCTGAAGAGTGGGCGGGAATGCTCAGACACTACTAGTATAGATCAAATTATGCGAGGAGCTATCCATTGTATGTGATTTCGCGTATACTGATGATGGCTCAAGCAATCTCGCACGGGCCGTTTGGTCGTCGCTCGTAAGTTCGGCGCTTCGAATTCTCTCTCCATACTTATCCCGGAGCTTGTCGCATTCTGCCCTGGGTACCCTGAGCAAATCTGGAGTTTCTTTGTCATTGCGCACTGGAGATCAAGCCCGAGCAAACAAAACCATGAGGAAACGACGCCTTCGCAGAAGCCAGATCCGACTCCTGCGGCAGTTGCATCTTCTGGGCGAGAATCAAAAGAGTAATACGCACATTCCAATCTCGGCCTCCGAAGACCTGAGATAGCATGTCAGCGGATTCGACTGTGTCGTCCGACATCGATTGGTTCTGGACGTGTGCGGGCCAAGCTCTTGCCTATCGAGAGGAGGATGCTCTCTTTTCCTGCGAGGGGAAGCAGATTGGCCGCTTCCAAGGCGATGAAATTTATGGCCTGCAGGGAAACTATCTCGGCGAGGTAGCTCGAACGGGGCGACTCGTGACACAGTTAAGTAAATTAAGATGGCGTCAGTCGGGCTTTTTCCCTTTAACGGCTCAACTCCTTTATCCCCCTCCGGATGTGATCTCAGAGAAGATCGCCGCCGGATACAGGGATTTCAGAATTCCGGGATAGCTCACGGAATCGGGGGCAGGTTTAGCGCTATGAGGCTAGAACTCAGCAAAGAAAGTGTTGCCCTATGCACCATTCGGATGAAATACATGGATTTCCCCAAGAGGGTTCGAAGCCGCTGAACCAAGAAGTCTGGCGCGCCTGGAAGGAAAAGAATCGCCTTCAAGAAGGGCAGAGGGCAGTGACGCGGATGAAAGCGGTGAAGTGGTTGTGTATTGCGGTGCTACTAGCTACCGCTTTCTTTCTCCCGCAACTCTCTCCCTATCATGTAATTGTGAGATTCGCAGTGGCTTTAGGCGCCATCGCGGTAATGATGCAAGGACTTCATACGCGACATTACGTCTTTGCTGTTTTATTCGCGGCTACCGTTTTACTTTATAATCCATTCGCCCCCACTTTCCTGTTTTCAGGCGGCTGGCAACGCCTGTTCGTCTTAACGAGTGTGCTTCCGTTCCTCGCGTCACTGGTTTGGATGAACGCGATTAGCAGAGCAGTTTCCTCAAGGGGGAATTACACGGCTCCTGTTTAGAGCGTATGGTTCACTGTTTGTCTCTTCTCCTGGTGTACGCTAACGAAATCGTTACTTTGGCAGCAAAATACGGATGGAGATGCGGATTCCCTGGTCCGGGCGAGTCCGCGCAGTAACACGACCATCTACCAAGCATACTCGCTCCCCCAATAGCGGAAGCCCGATCCTTCAACTCCTGTTCAGGAGACAGGAAGCTGTTTAGCCGCATCGATGCGGAGCTAGAGAATCGCTGCCACCACCGAGAGACCTGCTACCGATCAAACGGCCAAGCTCGCTCGACGGTCTTATCAAGCCTTCAGATCGAAATGATATGCTGTGTCACCGGTGAAAATTCTAGCTGTTTCCTTCTTAATTGCTTCGCCTGTCCGGCCGCTTATGGCCGCTGATGCCCCCGGTTTTGTCTACCGGCCCGGCGCATGTAGGGAAGCTCCAGCAAGGATGGCGTTAAAAGGAATCTGTCGGCGGGATGGATCATTCACATTCCTGCGGGAATGCCGCATCGATTTTTCTTGGACGCCGGAAAGCAGATTACCTATTTCGTCGTTAAGGTGAGCAAGCCATAAAGACCGGCTAGAGCAGGAACAAACATGGGAATCCGAATTTTGTGCTTTGGCGATTCAAACACGTGGGGTTATGAACCGGGAACCGCTCTGCGTTACGGCCCTTCTGTTCGTTGGCCCGGCGTTCTGCAATCGCTTCTCGGCCCGGCTTATACAGTGATTGAAGAAGGGCTGAACGGACGAACCACGGTTTGGGAAGATCCGCTGATGCCAGGCCGTAACGGCAAGGAATATCTGCTTCCGTGCATCGAATCGCATCGCCCTTTTGATTTGCTGATTATCGCCCTGGGCACGAACGATCTGAAAGTCAAGTTTTCCGCGTCGCCGCAAGATATCGCTCGCGGGCTTGCCAGCCTCGTTAAGATTACGCGCGCCGCCGCCACGGAATGGGACGGAAACGCGCCGCGTGTTCTGCTGATTGCTCCGCCGCGCATTGGAAAGCTCACCGAAATGGCGGAGATCTTCACCGGGGCCGCTGAAAAAAGCGAGCGCCTAAGCGCTTGGATCGACCGCACGGCGCGCGAACTCAATTGCGAATTTCTTGACGCGGCTCCTCTTCTCACGACCGATGACCGGGATGGAATTCATCTCAACGCCGAAGCTCACCAAAAGCTGGCGGAAGCCGTGTCTCAAAAAATTTTCAGTTTTTCGTTGACGGACAATGAAGCGCCTGCCCTCCCTTCACGCTGATTACCTGTCCTAATGCAGCACACCCCATTTACGGCGTGCTATTCTCTGATCCTAAGCCGCGCTCACTGTCCGAGCATCTTTCCAGCGTGCGTTCTGTTACCAGCATTCATTGAGCTTCCGCGAATGAAGCCGATTTTTCTGGTATTATTTCAAGCTATCGAGGGTATTTTTAATGAGGTCAATTTACCGGAATAAGTGGTTTGTCCTGGCTGTTTTCTTTCTTGCGCTTCGCGTCCATCCCGGTTGGACGCAAGCGGTAAGCGGCGACGTGACGGGGACCGTTCTTGATTCGACCGGAGCCAGCGTGCAAGGGGCTGCGATTTCAGCGGTGAACGAGGCGACCGGCGTAAAAACCACGGCCCAGACAAACGCCGAAGGCACGTACCGGCTTACTAATCTGCCGGTGGGCAATTACACTATCACGGCTACCGCCACTGGTTTTTCCACGGCGTCGCTACAGCATGTCTCAGTGGCCTTAAGTACTGTTGTGACCGCTAATCTGACGGTGGAAGTGGGCAAGGCCAGCACGACCATTGAAGTAAGCGCTGCGGGCGCGACCATTGACACCACAACGGCGCAGGTGCAAACGACGTTTGCCGCGACGCAGGTGATGAATATTCCCACGGCGTCACGCGGCACGGGCATCTGGAATCTGAGCTTGGTAGGGGCGGGCGTCTCCTCGCAAGGCGGCGTGGGGCAAGGCACCGGCCCGGCCATCGCGGGACAACGCCCCGAAGACAATTTCTTTAGCCTGGATGGAGTTCCTAATAATGATCGGTACAACACCGGGCCGCTCGTTTACACTTCCAACGATTCCATCGCCGAGGTTTCCCTGCTGCAGAATCAGTTCAGCCCGGAATTCGGCGGCGGCTCGGGCGGCGTGTTCAATGCGATTGTGAAGACCGGCACGAACCAACTGCACGGCTCGGTTTATGAATACTTCCAAAATCGCAATCTCAACGCGGTGGATTCGACCTTGGCGGTTCAGGGCTTCACCTCCAACCCGCGTTTTGACAATAATCGCTTGGGGGCCACCATTGGCGGTCCGATTCTTAAGAACAAGTTCTTCTATTTCGGCAATTTTGAATACAACCCGATTGGACGGGTTTCTCCGCCTGCGTCAGCGCTGCAGGCTCCCACGGCGGCGGGCATCTCCGCGCTGAACAGCATTTCCGGGTTGAGCAAAACCAACCTCGGCATCTTTGAAAAGTTTGTTCCCGTCGCGCCCACGGCAAACGGTAACCCTATTACAGTTGGGGGTGTCTCGATTCCCACTGGCTCGATTTCGGTTGTTTCGCCCAATTATCAAAACAACTATGACGCGGTGGTCGCGCTTGACTACAACATCAGCGACAAGGATCAGGTGCGAGGGCGGTGGGTTTACAATAAGCGATCCTCTATTGATACGAGCGCTCAGCTGCCTATCTTTGACGTGACCTCGCCGAATAACAATTACTTGTACTCGGTCTCGGAGTTTCACAATTTCAGCCCGACCTTGCAGAATGAGTTTCGGACCTCCTTCAGCCGCAACTTTAATGCGCTAGGAGTTCCGAATTTTACCTACCCTGGCCTGGATGCGTTTCCGAATATCACGATTGATGAGTTGAACAGCTTGAATATTGGGCCTGGCGGGCCGTCCGGCTCCGTTCAGAACGTGTTTCAAGCTTCAGATAACATGAGCAAGATTCTGGGAAAGCACAATTTGAAGTTTGGCTATAACTTCGTGGACGTAATCCTGACGAATTACTTCATCCAGCGCGTCCGCGGCGATTACGACTATCCCACTTTGCAGCAGTATCTCAGTGATTTATCCCCCACGACTCTTGGCGAGCGCAGCGCGGGACCGACCAGTTATCCGGCGGGTTTTCTTCAGCATGAGGCGTTTTTCAACGATGATTACCGGGTACTGCCAAATCTGACCTTGAACCTGGGCGTGCGATATGAGTATGTGACGATGCCGGTTGCTTCCCGGTACCAGAAATACAGCGCTCTGGCAAGCGTTCCAGGGCTGCTCAACGTGGCTGAGCCGAAGTTCAGCCCGAATGACTGGTCGCCCCGGATTGGCTTTGCTTACTCTCCCGGCGGCAACGGAGTTTGGTCCATTCGCGGCGGATTCAGCCGTGCCTTCGATCTGACCTATGCGAATTTGACGTCCAACGCCGCTCCTCCTTATTTTCAACAGACGAACGATGTGAACTTGGATAACCCTACGCCTGGATTTCTGGCAGGCGGCGGATTGCCGGGCGCGGCGGTTCCACTGCCCAATACGCAGATGGGGCAGTTGGGTGTTTTGGGAAGCTACACGTTCGGGAAGAACCGGCCTTACGGGTTAACTTACACGTTTGGCGTGCAGCGGGTGTTTGCGAAGGATTACACGCTGGAAGTCCGGTACACAGGGACCAAAGGGGTGCATCTGTGGAATCAAACCCGCTTGAATGTTCAGTCCAGAGTGAATGCAAGCAACTACATACCGACTTTCATCAACGCGCCCTCAGCGGCGACATTGGCTTCTTTAACGAAAACGCTGGCGCAAGTTCAGTCGTACATCGTGCCGGGCGGCACCGCTGACTTGCCTTACAACGACCTTGCGGCTTACGGGTCACAGACAAACATTGTCGCGTATGCTCCGCAAGGCTACTCGAATTACAACGGCTTAGCGGTGCAGATGACGAAGCATTTTTCCAATAACTTCAGTTACATTGCCGCTTACACGTGGAGTCACTTGATTGATGACTCCACGGCCACGAATTTTTCAACGTACTTAACGCCGCGCCGGGCGCAGGATTTTCAAGATTTGGCCGCTGACAGGGCATCATCCGCCCTTGACCACCGGCATCGTTTTACGTTCACGCCTGTTTACGACTGGAAGCCGTTTGCCAACAGCAATTGGTTTCTCAAGAACTTGCTTGGTAACTGGACCGCTTCGGGAACCTACACTTATGAAAGCCCGGAGTATGCGACCGTGCAGAATGGAGTCGATACCAATCTGAACGGCGACTCTGCCGGCGACCGCGCCATTGTTAATACCGCCGGGCTTGCCAACTTAAGCAGCGGAGTAACTCCAGTAACGAACACGGGCGCGGTGAGCGCCGGCGCCGCGACAACGGTGGCTTACGTCGCCAAGAATCCCAATGCCCGCTACATTCTGGCGGCCAGCGGCACGATTGCCAACGTCGGGCGCAACACTCTTCCGCTGAAACCGACCAATAATATAGACGCTGCCCTAAGCAAGAACTTCAATATCACCGAACGCGTTAAGCTCAGCTTCAGCGCCCAGTTTTTCAATATCCTGAATCATCCGCAGTTCACGGGCGGATATCTGAATGACGTGGCATCCAACGGCTATATAGGCAGCCGCAATGATTTGATCGCGGGCAATCCGTATTTTGGCCGTTTTGATTTGTTCTATAGCAGCAACTCCCGCACCGGGCAAATCACGGCGCACATCACGTTCTGATCGCAAATGGAAAAGAGGAGGTTTCGATTGAACTCAGGCAGAGTTGCAGCACTGTTTCTGCTTGCCTGCGGCGCGGCATTCGGACAGCAGCCGTATAATCCCGCCCTCTGGTCGGGCCTGCGCTACCGGATGATCGGGCCGGATCGCGGAGGGCGCGTTACAGCAGTAACGGGCGTGCCCTCACAGCCTCAAACGTTTTACATGGGATCGACCGGCGGCGGCGTTTGGAAGACCACCGATGCCGGAC
>CAXUBB010000053.1:16627-16853 GCA_964249105.1 uncultured Bryobacteraceae bacterium
CGGACACTCCTGGACGAACACTTCCGATGGTTTCTTTTCCGTGGCTTCGATGGGAGCCGTTGATGTCTCGCTGTCCGATCCGAATCTTGTTTATGCAGGCACGGGATCATCGAAGATCCGCAGCAATGTATCGATTGGCCACGGCCTGTACCGCTCAACCGACGCGGGTAAATCCTGGACCTTTACCGGTTTGCGCGATGCGGGCCAGATTGCCACGATTCGTATT
>CAXUBB010000054.1:0-7339 GCA_964249105.1 uncultured Bryobacteraceae bacterium
TGCCTAAAGTGAGCAGTTTTGACCAGACTAGACGCAGCAATTCGGGTAAACCTTATTGAAGTTAGGGGATCACTCTCATGCCTTTACAGCAAGCAGATTTGAGGAGGTCTCATTAAGTGCGGCTTGGTTAGGAGGAATCTGCTGACTGCAATTCAAAGGTCGCTCCTAACGTAAGTATCGCCTCATTTCTAGAAAGCTTAACGCCTTCAAAGGTGCCTTTCCTGGCGCACCCGGTTGCGTGTAAATTGGCCAACCATATTGTTAGTGAACGAAGGAGAACGACGATGAAAGTGTTATTTGGGAAACTAGTTTCGAATCTTCTTGCGGTGAGATCTTCGCGTGCGAATGCCCGAATCCGTCACATTACAAAGAGCTTCGCCCCTGTTGTTTTAATTACCGGGCTGATGGTAACCCATGCACATGCCCAGAGACTCTGGCAAGCGGACTACAGTGATGCCAACGGATGGAATCAGCTCCAGTACGGCAACACGATCATGCTTGGAGACATCAACGGCGACGGGCGCGCGGACGTGTGCGGCCGAGGCGGGGCGGGCATCTACTGTTCGCTGAGCAATGGAAATGGGTTCGGCCCGGCAGTTCTCGCCAATGGTGCTTATTCCGATATGAACGGTTGGAACCAGCCGGCCTACTACAATTCGCTACGGCTCGGAGATGTGAATGGCGACGGGCGCACGGATGTGTGCGGCCGAGGCGGGGCGGGCATCTACTGTGCTGTGTCAACTGTCGTGTTCGAAATAAAAGAACCACCACCCACTACAGAATCACAACCCACCACAGAAAAAACACTTTAACGGCAGCGTTGAGCGCTAATTTGAGGCGTGGGCATCAATGAGCAAGACTAGATTGCGGCCAATCGTTTGCCCCACGCTCAACTGCCGCTAGCTTACTGCTCTTCAGGCCCGAATCAGAGGCAGAGCGCTAACGATTCCGCTGCCATAATTGCTCCAGGCTCCAGGGACCGCCTCCGACTGTTGCCAGATACAAAAAGATAAAACAGTAAAGCACGGCCAGCTCACCCATATTGCGCAGGGGCCAGAAGCCGTGCGGGGCATGCCCCATAAAGTAGGCTACCGCCATCTCGCCCGCCAGGATGAAAGCCACGGGCCGCGTGAATATTCCTAGTAAAAGAAGGAGACCGCCGAAAAACTCCAGCACGCCGGCGACAAGCATCAAAGGCGGCAGGTGGGACATGGGGTGCGCCGAGGGAGGATAGTTGAACAGTTTCTGCCCGCCATGCTCCATAAAAAGGAAAGCGGTAATCAACCGCAGAATACTGAGCATCCGGGGCGATACTCCCACCGTCCAGTTATTTTGCTTCATTTGTAATCTCGCCTTACATTAACATCAAATTTGTAAATATTACTCAAAATGTAATTCTTGCTTGCTGCCGGGCTTGAAATGAGCTATATTGATTTTGTCAAGTCCCGGTAGTACTAGGAGTGAAACGATTGTTAAGTCGCTCTAAATGAGCACTGTCCTGACTTCCCTGATTCCAACACGTCATTATTAATTCTCCTATATAACCGGATATTGATTGTGTGAGCATTGTTGTTCACGATTTTCATTCCATTCACAAGAAAACGCAATGCCGTTCCGAACTTTAGGCGATTCGCATGAAGCCAGTCTTTATCGCAATTTAGTTAAAGACCTTCCCAATTACGCTATTTTTCGAATCGATCTCGACAGCGTGATCACGAGCTGGAATTCCGGAGTCGAACGTATCCTCGGCTATAACGAAGAACAATTTCTGGGCCAGCCCTTTAGCGTTCTCTTTACTCCTGAAGACCGTGAGGCCGGCATTCCGCAAACGGAGATCTCGCAAGCGCGGGAAACCGGCCGCGCTTCCGATGAGCGCTGGCATATGCGAAGGAACGGGACGCTGCTCTTCGTGGATGGCGTGGTCACGCCCATTGTGGACGAAATGGGAGAGGTGATTGGCTTTTCGAAAGTCATGCGCGACGTTACGGAGCGCAAACTGGCGGAAGAGAATCAGCAACGGCTGCTGTCGCAGATGTCGGAGCTTGTTCATGCCCTCGATCTGACCCACACAATTATCAGCGAACTGGACGGAACCATCGTGAGGTGGACGCAGGGAGCAGTGGCGTTATACGGCTGGACCATGGAGGAAGCCTACGGGCGCAAGACATACGATTTGCTCCAAACCGGATTTCCGGAACCGCTTGACGATATTCATGCGCATCTGCTGCAGCGCGGAGACTGGCAAGGCGAACTGACGCACATCACGAAAGACGGACACCAAATCCATGTCGCGAGCCACTGGGTTCTCCATTACGACCAGACGCAGAATTTAATGCATGTGATCGAGGTCAATAATGACGTCTCGGCCATGAAGCGCATTCAGCAGGAACTGGAACAGGCGAATACGGCTTTATCCTCCTTTGCCTACGAAGTAGCTCACGATATTCAAGCTCCGCTGCGCGGCATGGCTACCTCCGCCGAATTGCTTCGCCGGTCACAACGATTGACCCTCGACGGCGCGGAACAAGACTTATTAAAGACGATGGTTGAAAGCAGCAGTAAGCTCGGACAGCTTGTGACTTCACTGTTGCAGTATGCAACGGCGGATACCAAGCAAGAACAGGTGGAACAGGTCTCCTTACGAGCGCTGCTGGACGAAGTGGCGGCGCATCTTGGCCCAGCGCTGGCGGAAAGCGGAGCGGAAATCGATTATGGCGCGCTACCGGTCATTTCCGGCCATCCGGCGCGCTTATTGCAGCTTTTCCAGAATCTGATCAGTAACGCCGTCAAGTACCGGCGTACCGGCGTCCGTCCGCAGATTCAGATTGCGGCGGAACGCGAAGGAAGCGGCTGGCTGATCCGCGTCAAGGACAATGGTTTGGGAATTGAACACTGTTATGTGGAGAAGGTCTTTGCACCCCTGCGGCGGCTGCACGGCCCGGAAATCTCGGGTACTGGCCTGGGGCTGGCAATCTGCAAGCGGATTGTGGAGTCCGAAGGCGGGACGATCTGGGTGGACTCGGAGCCGGGGCATGGTTCAACATTCTGCTTTACCTTGCCGGAAACAGAGCGCGGCAAGGGACGCTCTTCCTTGGCTTCAACAGAGTAGTTGATTCGGCTCTCGGTTACTCGTGCTTGAGATAAACGGCTACGCCTCCTGCGGGCCGCATGCGTAGGGTGAGGGTGCTTTGGGAAGTTACCGTTTGCTGGATGTCCTGTAGTTGCTCGTAGCCAGCTTTGGGATCGGCGGGATCGGCGAAAAGGCGGGCGGTGTAGGTTCCGTTCCCGAGAAAGCTGAGCGGCAGTTGCAGCGTGTAGGCATCATCCGCGGTCATGCCTCCGATGTACCAGTCCGAACCGCTACGGCGGGCCACGACAATGTGCTTGCCCACGGCTCCGTCGAGAGCTTTGGTTTCATCCCAAACGGTCGGCACAACGCGGAGGAAATCAAGACCGGGTTGATTGCGGTAATGATCGGGATCGTCCGCGATGCACAGCAACGGACTTTCATAGACGACAAGAAGAGCGAGTTCCTGCGCCCGGCTGCCCATGACTTCGGTGGGAGTGGTCTGTTTCCATTCGGCGGGGCTGCGGTTGAGAAAGCCGCCCGGCGTGTAGTCCATCGGGCCGGTGAGCATGCGGGTGAAGGGCAGGGTTAGTTTGTGCTCGGGAGTAACGCGGCCGCTGAACTTGTTGTATTCGTTGCCGAGGACGCCTTCGCAGGTGAGCAGATTCGGCCAGGTGCGGCGAAGGCCGGTGGGCTTGAACGCTCCATGATAATCAACCATTAAATGATGTTTGGCGGCGAGTTTGATGACGGTTTCGTACCAGTTGACCATGTCCTGGTCATCGCGCTCCATGAAGTCAATTTTGACGCCTGCAATGCCCCAGTGTTGGTAAACGGTAAAGGCTTCGTCCAGGGTGCCGACCTGTAGGGCGCGATTCACATCGCCCGAGTGGAGCCAGAGCCAGAGGCGGACGTTGCGGGATTTAGCAAATTGGAGGAGTTCGGGAAAGTTGAGTTGAGGCGCGGGCCGGGTGATATCCGCTTCCGGTTTGTTGAAGGGGCCATACCATTGCCAATCGACGAGCTGGTAGGGGAAGCCCATATCGCCGGCGAATTGAATAAAGCGCTTTTCGGTTTCATTGTCCATTTTGACATCGCCGCTCCACCAGTGATCCCAGGCCATTTTGCCGGGATGAATCCAGGAGGTGTCGGCGATGGCGGAGGGCGGGTTCAGGTTTGTGATGATGTCGGATTCGATCAGATCCCCCGGCCTTGCGCCGATCATCAAAACGCGCCAGGGAGAGCTGTGGGGCGCGCGGAATTTGACGAGTCCGTTGCCGTCGAGCCGGGGCGCCAGTTGAGCAGTGAGAAGCGTGCCGGATTGGGCGTGCCCGGTCCTGAGGTAAAGGCCGGCCCAGTCAGTCAGGTCTGCTTCGGCGATGGCAAAGTAAGTATTGGGTTCGGTCTGGACGAGCAAAGGCAGGCCGATGATTTGCGAGGAGTAAAGGCTGGTGAGCTTGGCGCGGGGATACTCGTGTTCGTAAGGATGGCTGAATTTTTCGTAAGTGGCGGCCCAGAGGGTTGGGTCGTTGGCGAAATGAAATTCAGTTCCCTCGCGCGTGAGAACGAGATCGTTGCCCGTAGCGGATTCCGGCAGGCTGTAACGGAAGGCAACTCCGTCGTTATAAGCGCGGAAGAGGAGATTGAGCTTCGGCGCTGCTTTGCTATCGGAAGTGAATTCCAGTTGGAGTTCGCGGTAGTGATCGCGGACAGGAGTGTTTTTGCTGAGAATGGGTTTCCAAGTGGTGTCCGAATCGCGTTGCGCGGCACGGGTGAAGCGGAGATTTCTGCCGTCTAAGGCCGGTTCGTTCTTAAATTCAAGGCTGAGCGCAGAGTCGATGACGACGGGACGGCCCTGAAAGGAAACAGCGTAAGCAAGCTGGTCGTGTTGGCTGATGTGAATAGCGACGGAACCGTCGGAAGATTGCAAGGTCCAGTCAGCAGCCGATTGCGCCGGCAACACAGGTACGCAGGCGAGTAGCAGCGCGGCGGTATGAGTGAAGAACGATGAAATGTTCATTACATGCTGGGCAGATTCGGATCTCACGGAGGCAAAACGTGGTAGTGTAGCAGATCATGTTGAGTCTGTCTCGTCGAGAACTGAGCTGCTTACTTCCTTTTTTGTCCGCCCAAGCTGGGCAGCCCTCACCGGAAAATCTGAGCACAAAGGTGTATTACCCGGATCAGAGTACTGATTTAGCTGGCCAGAAAAAGAAGGGGAGCCGCATTTTCTTGGGAGCAGACCATTCGGGATTTCAACTGGAAATGCATGAAACTGTACTGGGGCCTGGCGTCGAGGCGCATCCTCCTCATCAGCACTTGCATGAAGAGATCATCATTGTGCTGGAAGGGACTCTAGAAACCTATGTAGAAGGCAAAACAGAATTAGCCCAAACTGGTGCTGTGATCTACTTCGGATCAAACCAGAAACACAAATCCCGCAACCCAGGACAGGTGCCAAGCCGCTACTACGTTCTGGAACTTCGCGGACACGAGTCTTGAACGCGAGGGGTAGCTGAACTCTCTTTCGGCAATCAGTTCTTTACCAGTATCGAAATCGGCTGAGACCGCGATGCCGCCAGCGCGTTACCTGGTGAGCGCCTTCACGACGATCCCCGCTTTCATGACCCAAGCTACGTGCTCCATGGCCGTGATGTCCTGGAGCGGGTTCCCCGGCACGGCCACCAAGTCGGCGAATTTACCAGGTTCGACCGTACCCATGTCCTTGTCGAGTTCCAGCAGGCGAGCGCCGTTGATGGTAGCCGCTTGTAAAGCTTCCAGCGGCGTCATGCCGCCGCGCACCAAAGCCGAGAACTCTTTTGAGACCGAGGCATCTACGTCATCGTCGTCCACACCATAAGCAATCTTGAGTCGATACTGCAAAGCTCGGTGAAAGGCGGGCCCTTGTTCCTTCACAATGGCAATGCCCTTCGCCATGGAGCGGGGATCCCGGCCCTTGGAGAGGCCCGTCTGCAAGTCATGCTGGAAACAGTAAAGAGTGGGCACCAGCCAAGTGCCGCGATCCCGCATCAGGCGTGCCCCTTCCTCATCGAGCAGAGTGCCATGCTCGATAGAATCGACGCCGGCGCGGACAGCGGCTTTGATGCCGAGAGTTCCTTCCGCGTGCGCCATCACTTTTCGTCGGGCCCGGTGCGCTATTTCGACCGCGCGGGCTATCTGTTCTTCACTGAGTTCCTGGACCTGATAGTCGCTGATCGGATCCATGACGCCGCCCGTGGCCATCAGTTTGATCCAGTCGGCCCCAAATTTGATATCACGGCGAACGGCGCGGTTAATATCATCAACCGTATCCGCTAGACCGGGCTGAGGGAGAGCGGGTTTATCCGGAGAGAGCACGTCGGCATCCCCATGGCCACCAGTTACCGAGAGAAAGCTTCCGGCGGAGACGATGCGCGGTCCGGTAATCAGGTTTTGGGCCACGCCGTCGCGAAGGGCCAACTGCGGATAAGAAGGATCGCTTTCCCCGGCATCGCGGACAGCGGTGAAACCATGGTTCAGCCAGAGTTGAAGATTGTGGACGCCGCGCACGGTGGCTTGCGGTCCGGACCGCAGCAGGTAAACAGCGGAAGACTGCGTGTTGGGATCGGAAAGAATATGGGCGTGGCAGTCGATCAGGCCGGGAACGACCGTGTATCCGGCGAGGTCAACAAGTGAGATATGCGGAGGCACGCTGGAACTTATCGAGGTGATACGGTCGCCCGTGATGATGATATAAGCGTCAGGAACAACCTTACCGGTTTGGACGTCGAGAAGCCTGCCGGCGTGAACGGCCATTTGTTTCGGCTCAGTTTGGCGGGCAGTAGCGATGAAGGGGAACTGGATGAGGAGAAAAACGATAACGAGGTAGCGTACGGATCGATTCAAGAAAGGTTCCTTGCTCAGAGCGGGAGTTCGAAGTTGACTCGATCCTACCATCCGCGCGTTTCGTACAATGATCTAGAAATCCGAGCAGAAACCCGAGCTGGCCGCGCTGAGGAGACAAACAAGCGCCCGCAATTGCGCGACATGTCATCCGCCCCATTACCAGTCTCTTTGATTTCATTGGCTTTTCCTCGGCACGGCCAAGCCGCCGGTGCTTTCGAGAACAGGAGACATTGACACAAGATGAACGGCAAATGCCTTCTCATTCTTTTTCTCGCCTTATCTTCCCTGCGGGCGCAAAATTTTGATGCTTCCGTTTTTGCCGCGTACAAATGGCGAAACATCGGCCCGAACCGAGGCGGACGATCGCTGACCTGCGCGGGAAGTCCC
>CAXUBB010000054.1:7349-12227 GCA_964249105.1 uncultured Bryobacteraceae bacterium
TACTATTTCGGAGCTGTGGGCGGTGGCCTCTGGAAAACGGTAAATGGAGGCGCCACCTGGAACCCCGTCACGGACGGGCAGTTGGGTAGTTCATCTGTGGGCGCGGTAGCTGTTTCGCCATCCAACCCCGATGTTATTTACATCGGCATGGGCGAAACGGAACTTCGCGGCAATATCATGCAAGGCGACGGAGTATACAAATCCACGGATGCGGGGAAGACCTGGAAGTCGATGGGACTTGCGAACACACAGGCCATTTCCCGCCTCCGCGTTGATCCGGCGAACCCGGACATCGTGTATGCGGCTGCTCTGGGACACCCTTACGGACCCAATCAGGAGAGGGGCGTTTTTCGTTCGATGGATGGCGGGAAAAGCTGGAAGAGGATTCTCTACCGGGACGATCATTCAGGAGCCGTGGATCTGGCGCTGGACCCAGGGAACTCCAAGACCATGTTCGCCTCCTTGTGGGATGTTTACCGCACGCCGTGGCTCCTCAACGATGGCGGTCCGGGCAGCGGCCTCTTTAAATCGACGGATGGCGGCGATACCTGGAAGGAGATCACGACAAATCCGGGCTTGCCGATCGGCACGATTGGGAAAATCGGCGTGGCCATCTCTCCCGTTAACTCGCGCCGAATTTACGCCATCGTGGAAGCAAATAACGCGGGAGTGTTCCGGTCGGACGATGGCGGAGACCATTGGACGTTGATGAGCCAGGACCGGCGCGCCCTGCAACGGGCCTTCTACTACTCGCGCATCTATGCCGATCCCAAAGACCAAGACACCATCTATGTCATGAATGTAGCGCTGCTGCGGTCCAAGGACTCAGGCAAGACCTGGGAGCAGTTGAAGCAGCCGCATGGCGACAATCACGACCTCTGGATTGACCCGAACGACAACACCCGGATGATCAACAGTAATGACGGGGGCGCCAGCGTTTCGTTGGATAAAGGCGCTACGTGGACCGGGCAGCCCTTTCCAACCGCGCAACTTTACCATGTCGCGGTCACGAAAGACATTCCCTACCATGTTTGCGGAGCGCAGCAGGATAATACGACGGTGTGCGTGCCCAGCGAGGCGGCAGTCAATCGCCGAGATCCTCGCGCGCCTGCCGGGAGCTGGATGTACGCCGTGGGCGGCGGCGAAAGCGGCTACATCGCGCCCAGCCCCACGGATCCCGACCTCTTTTACGCGGGCAGCCAGGGAGCGCTTCTCACAAAGTACAATCGCGCAACCGGCGCGATCCAGGACATTCAGGTGTATCCGCTTTTCTTTTCCGGCATGCCGGCTTCCGCTCTCAAAGAGCGCTGGCAATGGACGTTCCCGATTGTGTTTTCTCCCGCCAATCCGCATGTTTTGTACACTTCCTCTCAGCATTTGTGGCGCACAACCAACGATGGGCAAAGCTGGGAATGCATCAGCCCCGATTTGACGCGGGCCGATCCGAAAACCCTCGGCGATTCCGGCGGCCCGATCACCAAAGATCAGAATGGCCCGGAGATCTACGGCACGATCTTTACCATTGCGCCCTCTTTGCAAGACGCGGGAACGATCTGGACAGGCTCTGACGATGGATTGGCGTACCTCACCCGTGACGACGGAAAGCACTGGACAAATATCACGCCACATGGCTTTCCGGAGTTCAGCCGCATCAGCATGATGGAAGCTTCCCCTCATGATCCCGGTTCGGCTTATCTGGCGGCCAACCGATATCAACTGGATGATCGGAAGCCGTACATCTATCGCACACGCGACTTTGGAAAGACCTGGACCGAGATCGTGGCGGGACTGCCGGCAAACGATTATGTGCACGTGGTCAGGGAAGACCCTAAGCGACGCGGCCTATTGTTCGCGGGGACGGAGCACGGAATCTTCCTTTCTTTCGACGACGGCGATCATTGGCAGTCTCTTCGATTAAACCTGCCCGATACGCAAATTTCTGATCTGGTGAGAAAGGATGATGATCTGGTGATTGCGACTCACGGACGCTCTTTCTATGTGCTGGATGATATTACGGCCTTACAACAAATTAATCAAGAGATGCTCGGCGGACCCCTGCATCTGTTTGCTCCCGCGGAAGCCGTCCGCACCTACAGGCAAGCGGCCATCGACTACTATTTACAGAAGCCGGCCGAGAAGGTGACGGTCGAAATTCTGGATGGGGCGGGGCAGGTCGTACGCACGTTTACTGGAACGCCCGCGGACGATAAACCTAAGAAAGAGGAGGAGGATGGTGAATTTGGTTTTCACCAGCCCAAGCCGCCGACCCGGAAAGCGGGCATGAATCGCTTTCAGTGGGATTTGCGCTATCCAGGCGCGGTGACGTTTGAAGGGATGGTTTTGTGGGGAGCTCACGCCGAGGCTGGTCCCTTGGCCGTCCCCGGCCAATACCAGGTGAGAGTAACAGCAAACGGCGCCAGCCAGACGCAACCACTAACTTTGAAGATGGACCCGCGCTCCACCGTGACCCAGGCGGACTTGGAAGATCAGTTCCGAGCGGCCATCAGAGTGCGCGATCAGGTGAGCGCGGCGGATGAGATGGTGATCGCCATCCGGCAGATCAATAAGGAACTTCACGACCGCGCGGAACAAAGCCATGATGAGGCGATTGCATCCAACAGCGCTCGCCTGCGTGATCGGCTGTCCACCATTGAGGAAGAACTTTATCAAGTCCGCAATCGAGCGAATGAGGACCCGCTGAATTTTCCGATCAAGCTCAATAACCTGCTGGCGGCGCTCGCCAGAAGCATGGAAACCGGCGACAGAAAACCAACGGATCAAGCGCTGGAGGTCGAAAAAGAGCTGACGGGACGGCTGGATCAAATTCGGGTCCGTTACCACCAGGCGCTGGACGTGGATTTAGCAAAAGTCAATGGATTGTTGCGGGAACGGCATCTTCCAACAATTGCGGCGAGTGGAGCGGTAAACACGAAGTAAAGCAACCACTCCGCCGATTTAAGAACCCGCGCCTTCTATCCTGAAAGAGTTGCCAACTCAGCGCCTTTTTTTAATTGATAGCTACGGCTTTATTTTCAGGGCCTATCATGCCCGGGCCCGCAGCGGTGCGCCGCCGATGCGCACAACCACCGGCTTGTCCACGGAAGCGATTTATATCTTCCACAACATGCTGCGCAAGCTGGTGACGAATTTTAAGCCGGACTATATTGCAGCCGTTTTTGAAAGCACGACGCCGACGTTCCGCTCCGAGAGCTTTGCCGAGTACAAGGCGAACCGCGCGGAAATGCCGCAAGATCTGAGCCCGCAAATTCCGTATATCCGTCGTTTGCTCGAAGCGATGCAGATTCCGATTTTGCAGTTTCCCGGTTTCGAGGCGGACGATGTCATCGGCGCGATTGCCTGCCAGGAGCAGGCGAGTTCGCTGGAAGTAGTAATCGTATCGAGCGATAAGGACATGCTGCAGCTTGTTAATGAGCGCGTATTCATGCTGAACCCGGTGAAGGACGACGAATGGTACGACGCCGCCAAAGTGGAAGAGTTTATGGGGGTGAAACCTTCGCAGGTCGCTGATCTTCTGGCGTTAAAGGGTGATGCGGTGGATAACATACCGGGCGCTCCGGGCATTGGCGACAAGGGCGCGAAGGATCTGATTGCACGGTTCGGTTCCGTGGAGGCGACGCTGGATCGGGCCGACGAGGTGGAACGTAAGATGTATCGCGAGAGCTTGCAGAAGAATCGCGATCAGGTTCTATTAAGCAAGCAACTGGCGACCATCCATACGGACATTCCCATTGAGTGGAAGCTGGACGACCTGCGGGCGCGGCCTCCTGCATCAGCGCTGCTAAAGGGGCTTTATAAAGAGTTGGAATTTTTCAGCCTACTCAAAGACATGCCTCCGGAGGACGATAGCGCGGCGCGGGATTACAGCGTAATCGAAGATGCCCAGGCATTACAGGAATGGCTGAGTCGTCGTCCGGCGGAGACGGCTCTGGCGGTCACGATCGACCGGACGAATTCATTTATTGGGCTATCATACAAGGCTGGTCAAGGCCGGGCGGCGCCTTTCCGTTTATTGGATGATTTGAGGGAAACGCTGGAATCAGGAGCGGTTCTGAAGGTAGTTCATGACGCGAAGAGTTTCTTGTTGAACGCCTTTGAATTGGGTTTGCAGCCGCAAAACCTCAGCGACGATGTCATGCTGTACGGGTTTTTGCTGAGCGCTGATCCGGGAGCCTGCAGTCCCGAGGCTTTGGCGGAACGTTTTCTGGACCGGAAGTTGAACGCGGCAGCGGAGCAGCAGGCGGAATCCACTTTCGCGGTGGCGGAAATACTCAGGCCGCAGATTGAGGCGCAGGAGCTGGAAAGTGTTTACCGGCATATTGATCTGCCGCTGGCTCCGGTTTTGGCGCAAATGGAGCGGACCGGGATTCGCGTCGACACGGGGGCGCTAGGGGAACTGGCGGGGCGTTTGTCGGAGCGGATCGAGACGATTGCGCAGAAGATTTATGCTTTGGCGGGAAAAACTTTTAACATTAATTCTCCGCAGCAATTAGGCAAGGTGCTTTTTGAAGAGATGGGCTTGCCTACTCCCACGAAATGGGGCAAAGGGAAGGTAATCTCAACGGCGGCGGATGTTCTGGAGGGACTGGCGGCGGCTCATCCGGTAGCGCAATTGGTGCTGGAGTACCGGCAATTGACAAAGTTGAAAGGCACGTATATCGATGCCTTACCGCTGTTGATCCGGCCTCAAACAGGGCGGGTGCATACGACTTTTAATCAGATTGGCGCGGCTACCGGCAGACTCTCTTCCCTAAATCCGAATTTGCAGAACATTCCGATCAAAACCGAAGAAGGGCGCGAGATACGGGCCGCCTTTATTCCAGAAGATGGATGGGATCTGGTAATCGCGGATTATTCGCA
>CAXUBB010000054.1:12237-16696 GCA_964249105.1 uncultured Bryobacteraceae bacterium
GTCGCGGGACGCGGTTTTACTGGATGCGTTTACCCGGCATCAGGACGTGCATACGCGGACGGCGGCGGAGGTTTTTCGAGTGGACCCGGCGATGGTAACGCCGGAGATGCGGCGCGCGGCGAAGACGGTGAATTTCGGCATCGTGTATGGGCAAACGCCGTTTGGGCTGGCGCAAGGGCTTGGGATTGACCGCAAGGAAGCGGAGCTTTACATCCGTCGGTATTTTGAACGTTACTCCGGAGTGCGGGAATTTATTGACCGGACCATCGCGGAAGTGCGGGAGACGGGAGTGAGCAAAACGCTATTGGGGCGGCGGCGGCCGATACCGGATATGCAAAGCCGGAACCCTTCAGCGCGCTCGTTCGCGGAACGCACGGCGGTGAACACTCCGTTGCAGGGAACGGCGGCGGATCTGATTAAGCTGGCAATGATTCACATTGCCGATCTGCTGCGGGAAGAGAGATGGCAGGCGCGGATGTTATTGCAGGTTCATGACGAATTGGTGTTTGAGGCTCCGAAGTCCGAGACGGAGCATTTGAAGGAAATGGTGAAGCGGGAGATGGAGAACGTTTACGAATTGGCAGTTCCGCTGGTGGCGGACACGGGAAGCGGACCGAACTGGAGGGACGCGAAGTGACGAAATTATGGGCGCTGTCTGTTGCCGTATTAATGCTGGGAGCGTGCTCCGGCAAGAAGAGTACGGAGATGCGCCGGGGACCGGACCAGTATAAGGTTCGCTTGCAGACCACGAAAGGGGATGTGGTGATTCTGGCGCATCGTGATTGGTCGCCGGCGGGCGCGGATCATTTCTATGAACTGACGAAGATGGGTTTTTACAACGATAACTACTTCTTTCGCGCATTGAAAGGGTTCGTCGTGCAGTGGGGACTCAACGGCGATCCGAAGTTGAATAGGACCTGGAGTGAGATTACGATTCCCGATGATCCGCCGAAGGTGAGCAACAAGGTAGGAACGGTGGTATTTGCGGCAACGGGCAATCCGAACTCGCGCACGACGCAGGTGTTCATCAACCTGGGTGACAATAGCGGGACCTTGGACCCGCAAGGGTTTACTCCATTTGGGGAGGTGATTCAGGGAATGGAAAATGTGCAAAATTTCTTCATGGAGTATGGCGAGGGCGCTCCGAATGGAAGCGGTCCCGGCCAAGGGGCCATTGCGGAAGTCGGGAACCCCTATTTAGAGGAGCATTTTCCGAAGCTGGATCGAATTAAGAAGGCGCAGGTGGTGCCGTAGTTAAATCTAATATCACTATATTCGCAATATGGAAGTGTTTTTTAAGCCGGAAACTGAAGCAAAACTGAACGACTTGGCGCTGTGGATGCATCGGAGAACTGATGAGCTGCTACAAGAGGCAGTGGACAATTTTGTCACTTACAACGAATGGTTTGAAAGTAAAGTGAAGGATAGCCTTGCCGCTGTGGAGCGCGGTGAAACTGTTTCCAACGATGAGGTTCTGGCTTGGCTTGATAAACGGGAACGTTCTTGATTCGGATTGGATACTTCCACAGCTCCCTTATTTGATTGTTTATCGCATTTTTGAGGATCGCCTTGTTGTTTTGAACATCTTGCACGGAGCTCAGAAATGGCCGTAAAAGATATGCTTCAATCGGCTTCTGGGATAATTACGACTATCCCCTTGTGAGCTGGCGCGTCTTACGTTTGCGCGCTGTGACGGGGTGTGTTTTGTATGGCAATTCGTGGCTTTCATCTACGTGCATTATTAATAACTTTGGCCGCCTGCGGTGTTTTGCAGGCTCAATCAGCAGGACCGGCTGTGCCCCTTCCTCCTGGGATCACTCGAGGGGCTTCCGTGGAGGGCATTACGGAATATGGCCTGCAGAATGGATTGCGCGTTTTGCTGTTTCCCGATCCGACGAAGGCCACCACTACGGTTAACATCACGTATCTCGTTGGGTCGAGAAATGAGAGCTACGGCGAAACGGGCATGGCGCACCTGCTGGAGCACATGCTGTTCAAGGGAACTCCGAAGCATCAGAACATTCCGCAAGAGTTGACGGAGCATGGCGCGCGGCCGAATGGCACAACCTGGTTCGACCGGACGAACTACTTTGAGACATTTCAGGCGAGCGACGTTAATTTGAACTGGGCGCTGGATCTGGAAGCGGACCGGATGGTGAACTCGTATGTGGCGAAAACCGGTCTGGATAGCGAAATGACGGTGGTGCGGAATGAATTCGAAATGGGCGAGAACAGCGCCGCGCGAATTCTCCAGGAGCGTGTTCTTTCGACCGCTTACCTTTGGCATAACTATGGCAAGTCCACGATCGGGTCGCGGTCGGATATCGAGCATGTTCCGATTGAGCGGCTACAGGCGTTCTATCACAAGTACTATCAACCTGATAATGCGGTGTTGACAATTGCCGGGAAGGTGGATGAGGCGCAAACGCTGGCGCTGGTTGCTAAATACTTTGGGCGGGTTCCGAAACCAACGCGCGTGCTGGAGAAGACGTATACGGAAGAGCCGGTGCAGGATGGCGAGCGCACGATAACGCTGCGCCGAGTAGGCGATCAAAAACTTATGATGGTAGGCGTGCATGTGCCCGCGCTGGCGCATCCGGACGGAGCGCTGGCGGACTTGCTTGCTGATGTTTTCTCGAATGCGCCCTCGGGACGTCTTTATAAGGCGCTGGTCGAGACGAAGAAGGCCGGGTCTGTCGGCAACGAAACAACCGATACCCGTGAGCCGGGCATGCTGCTTTTATTGGCGATGGCTCCTAAAACAGCGGACCTGGATGATATCAGAAAAACCTTTTTGCAAGTAATGGACGATATGGAATCTCATCCGCCCACTGAGGAAGAGGTCAACCGCAGTAGGACGAAGTTCGGTACCGAGTTTGACCTGTTGCTCAGAAATTCGGAACAAGTGGGTTTGGCGTTAAGCGAATTTATTGCCGCCGGCGATTGGCGGCTGGCGTTTATCACGCGCGACCGGATTCGCGACGCCAAGACAGCGGATGTGGATCGCGTGGCGAGAACTTATCTGAAAGAGTCGAACAGGACGATTGGATTGTTTGTTCCAACCGACAAGCCGGACCGCGCTGAAATTCCGCAGACTCCGGATATTCAGGCGCTGGTAAAAGATTACAAGGGCGGCGAGGTGATGGCGGCGGGGGAAGCGTTTGACCCCAGCCCCGCGAACATCGACAAGCGCACCGTGCGGGGCGAATTGCAGCCGGGAATCAAACTGGCGCTCATTTCAAAGAAGACACGCGGCGGGGTGGTGCATGCAACAATGCGGCTGCACTTCGGGGATGAGAACAATCTGCGGGAGAAAGATGCGCCCGCGGATCTGACCGGGTCCATGCTGATGCGGGGAACGGAGAAGCGGACTCGCCAGCAGATTGCGGACGATCTCGACAAGTTAAAGGCGCAAGTGCGGGTGTATGGCAGCAGTACGGGCGCTACCGTTTCGATTCAGACGACGAAGGAAAACTTTCCCGCCGTGATGGGGATCGTGGGAGAGGTGCTGCGGCAGCCCTCGTTTCCCGAAAGTGAGTTTGAGGCTTTGAAGCAGCAGGAGATTACCGGCCTGGAGAGCCAGCGAACGGAACCCACCGCCATTGCGCAATTGAGCGCCGAGCGTCACTTGCATCCTTACCCGAAAGGCGATGTCCGCTATGTCTACACCATTGATGAGCAGATCGCGGATCTGAAGGCAGTCAAGCTGGAAGACATAAAAAACTTTTACGGACAGTTTTACGGGGCGTCAAAAGCGGAGCTTGCGGTGATCGGCGACGTCGATGCGGAAGCGGTGCAGAAGCAAGTATCTCAACTGTTCAACAATTGGAAGAGCAAGGCGCATTACCAGAGGGTGGTGACGGATTACAAATCCGTGCCGCAGGTCAATCAGAATTTTGAAACTCCTGATAAAGCCAACGCCGTCTTTGTAGCGGTGCAGCCGGTGAAGATGGACGATGACGATCCGGATTATCCGGCGCTGCTGCTGTCGAATTACATGCTCGGCGGAGGATTCCTGAACTCGCGGTTGGCGACCCGCATTCGCGTGAAGGAAGGACTCAGCTATGGAGTCGGGTCGCGCTTGTCGGTGCCAACCAAGGAAGACAGCGGCACGTTTATGACTTACGCGATTGCCGCGCCGCAAAACATGACGAAGGTAGAGAGCAGTTTCAAGGATGAAATGGCCAAGGCGCTGCAAAACGGCTTTACGGCGGAGGAGATCGCGGCGGCCAAATCAGGTTGGCTGCAATCACGGCAGGTAAGCCGGGGGCAGGATAACGAACTGACGAGCAAGCTGGCCAGCGAAGCTTATTGGGGCCGTACCCTGCAGTGGGACGCCAAGCTGGAGACGGCAGTCAACAGCCTGACCCCCGAGCAGGTAAACAGCGCGATTCGCAAGTATCTCAGCCTGGGACAGATCAGCATTTTCAAAGCCGGTGATTTTGCCAAGGCGAAAACG
>CAXUBB010000055.1:0-16032 GCA_964249105.1 uncultured Bryobacteraceae bacterium
CGTACTCCCGGAGCGTGGGGATCTGCCGGTAAAGCTCAATGCCGCCCGCCATAACGAACATCTCGCCATCTAGATACTCACTTCTAAACTCAGCTTTTCGTTCTCGCTCCAGGTACTCTTCTTCCGTGAGGCGAGGTTTCGGATTTGCCGCCTTGGTGTTCGTATTGTGTCACGGTAGAAGCGGACGCGCCAGGTTCCGTCAGCTTTTGCAAGGCTTCCCTCAAGTCCTGGAGTAGCTGACGCGGTTCCGCCGTGGCGCTGATGGGGAATTTCAGAACGCCGGCGGGCGTAAATTGCGCGCCTTCGACGCCGCGGACGAGGTTCATCAATTGAAATGGGTCCACTTTGGATTGCTGGTGGAATTTGATGTTGGCAAAACCCTGGCGGCGATCAATAGATTCAATTCCGGCTCGCTCGGCCAAGCTTTTCAGCAGCGAGAAACTGATGAGGCTTTTCACTTCTTCCGGCACGGGGCCATAGCGATCCGATAAGTCTTCGGCGATGCGTTTTCCTCCCTCATCGTCCTTGGCGTCGGCGATGCGTTTGTAGGACCGCAAGCGCTGCGCTTCGTCGGGAATGTACTTGGTGGGAATGCGGATGTCCAGGCCGAGGTTGAGCGTGGCGTGAATTTCCAGGGGAACCTCCTCGCCTTTCAGCTCTCTTACTGTTTCTTCCAACAGGCGCACATAGGTGTCGTAACCGACCGCTTCAATATGCCCGTGCTGCTCCCCGCCGAGAAGATTGCCGGCGCCTCTCAATTCCAGATCGAGCGCCGCAATTTTGAATCCCGCGCCAAGATCGCTGAACTCTTTCAGCGCCGCCAATCGCTTGCGCGCTACCTCGCTTAATTGCGTATCCGCTGGAACGAGCAGATAAGCGTAGGCGCGACGGTTGGACCGGCCCACGCGCCCGCGCAATTGGTAAAGCTCGCTCAAGCCGTAGCGCTCGGCGTTCTCAATGAGGATGGTGTTCGCCAGCGGAATGTCCAGGCCGTTTTCAACGATGGTGGTGCAGACAAAAACGTCATAGTCGTGCCGCATGAAACCAAGCAGCACTTTTTCGAGTTCCGCTTCGCCCATCTGCCCATGCCCCACGCCGATACGGCAGTCCGGCAGAAGCTCCTGGATGAACGCCGCGCGCATAAAGATGGTGTCCACGCGGTTGTGAACAAAGTAGACTTGTCCCTGACGCGCCAGTTCCTGCTCGATGGCTGTTTTGATGAGATCCGGGTTGAAGTGCGCGACAACGGTATTGATGGATAGCCGATCCTTCGGAGGCGTCTCGATTACTGACATATCCCGCAAGCCCAGGAGTGACATGTGGAGCGTACGCGGAATCGGCGTGGCGCTCATGGTCAGCACGTCCACGTTATGCCGCAGTTGCTTCAGGCGCTCTTTGTGCCGTACACCGAAACGCTGCTCCTCGTCCACGATCAACAGCCCGAGATCGGAGAACACGACATCCTTCGACAATAGCCGGTGAGTGCCGATCAGAACATCGACTTTGCCCGTCGCCAGATCTTCGAGAACCTGCTTTATTTCTTTCGGCGTGCGGAACCGGCTCACCAGTTCAACACGCACGGGAAAGGAGGCAAACCGGCGCTTGAACGTTTCATAGTGCTGGAAGGAGAGCACGGTGGTGGGCGCCAGCACCGCCACTTGCTTGCCGTCGCCCAAGGCTTTAAAGGCGGACCGCATGGCGACTTCCGTTTTGCCGAAACCAACATCGCCGCAGAGCAATCGGTCCATCGGCTGCTTGCTTTCCATATCGCCCTTGATCTGCTCGACAGCGTTCAGTTGGTCTTTGGTCGGCGCGTACTCGAAAGCGTCCTCAAATTCGCGCTGCCAATTACTGTCATTGGAAAAGGCAAAACCCTGCGCGACCCGGCGTTGAGCGTACAGCTTCAACAGTTCATCCGCCATGTCGCGCATCTTGGCTTTGACGCGGGATTTTGTTTTCTCCCTGGTCACGCCAGGCAGACGAGCCAGATGCTGTTTGGCTTCGCCCGCGCCGCGATATTTCTGCACCAGATCAAGCCGGGTCAGCGGAACGTACAGCTTGGATTCCCCGGCATACTCCAGCACCATGAAATCGCCCTTGCTATCGCCTTGCGCAATCTCGCGAATGCCCAGGAACTGACCGACGCCGTGAGTGGTGTGCACCACGAAGTCGCCCGGCTTGAGATCCGCAATGTCCGCCGCGAAAGCAGCCAGTTGTGACTTGGTGGGCTGACGGGCGATAAGGTCGGAGGTTTCAAAAAGATCTTCCGAACCGATCAGGGCCAGTTGCGACTCGCTGAGCACCGCGCCGCGACGAATGCAGCCTTTCACTAGATAAGCGCCCGCATTAGCCGCCGCGTATTGTGAGCGTTCGGCGACAGCGGGCCGCACGCCTGAATTGCTCTCCAGCCCAAGATGGTAGGGAACGGAATACTCCTGGAGGACGTCCGCGATCCGCTCCACTTCGCCAATCGAATTCGCAAAAAAGACAACCTGATTGCCGGCATCGATGAGATTCCGGGCTTCCGCCACGGCGACCGGCATATTGCCCTTGAACGTTAAGGAGGGTCTGGTCGGGATCTGAAAGCGATGGCCTGCCGCTTCGTTGCCGTCGCCCAGCACAACTTCCAGTTCTTGAAAACTGATCTGGGTGCGTTCGCCGAAGGTCGCTTGCAATTCTTCCCAGCCGATGAAATTCTTCTCCGGCTCAACCGGCGAGGGCCGGTCAGGATGCGTGAGGCGCTGCCAGAGACGGTCGGCTGCCGATGCAATCGCTTGCGGCTCATCCAGCACGATCAGCGCATCCGTATTGAGT
This sequence comes from uncultured Bryobacteraceae bacterium, assembly GCA_964249105.1. GTDB lineage: Bacteria > Acidobacteriota > Terriglobia > Bryobacterales > Bryobacteraceae > Bog-105. Next base: position 2,815 of record CAXUBB010000055.1, read on the forward strand.
GAAAAAAGATTCTGACTGCGGGGCCGGACAAGCGGTACCAGGAACTCCCAGCCGGGAAACACTTCGCCCGGGTTGGAGAGTTCCAGTTCAGCGCGTTCCGCCGCCTCCGCCAGTTGACGAAGCAAAGCGCGTGAGCGCGGGTACTCCGTCAAGGGCAGCAGGGTTGTGGAGCTAACTTTCAAAACCGATCGTTGCGACTCCACATCGAATTGCCGGATCGACTCCACTTCGTCGCCGAAGAACTCGACGCGCACCGGTTTCGGCGCTTCCGCCGGAAAGACATCAAAGATGCCGCCGCGCAGCGAGTACTCGCCGACCATTTCAACCGGTTCGCGTTTTTCGTAACCGATGCTTTGGAGGTGCTGCACCAGATCTTCCAGCGGGATCTCTTCTCCGGGGCGCAGCGTCAGCGCAAGCTGACGGTAGAACTCCGCCGATTCCGTGCGCAGCAAAGCCGAGGCCAACGGAACAATCGTGAGCGGAACTTTTTGCGCGGAAAGACGCCACAGACCAACGGCCCGCTTTTCAATAATCTCGCTGTGCGGAGAGAGACGCTGGTGGGGAAGAACGTCCAGCGCCGGAATTAACTGCGGGGGCGGAAGATCGCGGTCTTTTAAGAGCAGTTCGAAGAAAACTTCCGACGCTTCCAGCAGCGTTTCCGCTTCTTTATTGCCATCGACGATCACGAACAAAGGCTGCTCAGTGGCCTGATAAAGTAGAGCCAAATACAGGGCTTTGGCGGTTGTGACGAGACCCGAAAGTCCAAACGGCCCCCGTTCGTTCCGCTTTAATTGTTGGAGCAGCAGTTGAAAGGAGGAATGTTTTCCCGCTGATAGTAAAAGCTCTTCTGTGCCTGGGTGGATCACAATGACACGCTCGAAACAGGTCGTGAAAGCACCTTTGCGGCGATATCGGTGGTGGAGAAACCCGGCTCCAACGGCAGCGCATGCACCTGTCCGCCGGCAGCCTCCACTTCCTCCCGTCCCGCGATGAAATGCGCCCAATCAGCTCCTTTCACAAGAACATCGGGCAGCACGGCGGCAATGAGTTCACGCGGGGTGTCTTCGTCAAAAAGAACAACCGCGTCCACTGCTTGGAGACGCAAAGCCAATGCACCGCGTTCCTCCTCACTGAAAAAAGGGCGTGACGGACCCTTAAACCGGCGCACACTATTGTCGGTATTCAGCGCCAGAATCAGGACATCGCCGAGGGAACGGGCGCGCTCCAGCAGCCGGATATGACCGGGGTGCAGAACGTCGTAACAGCCGTTTGTGAAAACAACTTTCCTGTCTTGCGACCTCCAGACTTCACGTTGCTTGACGAGTGTTTCCCGCGTATACAGCTTGCTCATCGACGTTTCTATTTTACGATTAGCTTTGAGGACGACTTTATCCTTTAAATCTGTCTCAAATCACCGATCCCCTGGTGTGCCGCGAGGCGCGTCAGATCGGTTTCAATCTCAGTTGAAAATTCGAAGCCATGGGGGGCTTGCGCCGCCGTTTCGCGGATCTGCTGACGGGCGGCTCGTTTCTGCGTCCGCGCCTGGCGGCGCTGCGCGGCTTCGGCTTCCCGGCCCTCCTGCTCTTCTTCCGCTGCCTGCCGCCGCTCCTCCCGCCAGCGCTCCTTCTGCAAGGCTTGGAGCTCTTCTTCGTCCTTTTGGTAATGGCGGCGTAAACGCCCCTCCTGCAAACGCAGATTTTTGAGCGCCTTGGCTTCGGCCATCTCGGTTTGCGCATCGAGCAATAAACGCTGAATCGTGGGATCGGGGTGCGACAGCAACGTCGCCCCGCGCTGGCGCGCCAGGGCGTAGAGGGCCGATTCCAGACCCGGAATCGAGTTGAGACGCCATTGCGTGTCAGCCAGCGACTGCACGAGGGTGTGTTCGCGGTCGCCGACCGGTTCCCAGCGGTCAAAAACCCGTTGCACATGGGCGCGGTAGGCGGCGGCTTGCTCGGTGTCGGCGAGCAGAACCGCATGACCGGTGAGGCCGGTTTTCACGGCGTTTAAGGAGGAGACAGCCTTACCCTCCGCCGTACGCGGACCGGTGGAGAGTTGGGCGTTAGCGCGATTGGCGGCAAGACGGCGCTCGCTGACGGGGGTTTCGGCAAGAGCGGTATCGGGAGTGATGGCGTCCACAGATAGCATGCGGGGTCACCGTAACAGGCCTGAGCGGGGCAGCGGGCGAGAAACGGGCTAAGTGGAAGAAGAGGCAACAAAAAGAAACAATAGATTTGGCGTGACTGCCTATACGGAGTGGGGCCAGGTTAATTTTCACTCAGAGGGGCACGGACGAGGGCGGTTGGTTTAGCGGGCGCAAGGCGCTTTGTGCAACCCGTATGGGTGGGTCTGGTTAGCTTCCGCAACCCTGTTTCCCAAACATAAGGCTGATGCTCGTCAACACCGGCCAACAATCGAAAGAAATCTGCCGTGAGGCAATGCGGGGAGCCGCTGTACAAGTCGCCGGCACCTGGGCCAAGTGGATAGAATGACACAAGGGCGTTTATGAGGACTGATCCGAACGTTCCACTCGAACGAACATTCGTGGAGAGCTGCCCCGTATCTGTTTGAAGGCTGCGCTGAATGCGCTCTCAGACTTGTAGCCGACAGCAGGAGCGACAGAAGAGACCGGCTTTTTTCCGTCTTTCAACAGTTTCGCAGCTACGGCCATGCGCCAGCGGGTGAGGTACTCCATTGGAGTCTTGCCGACCTTTTCTTTGAATCGCTGCGCGAATGCGGTTCGCGACAGTCCCGAAGCATGAGCTAGTGCCGCTAAAGTCCATGCTCGTGCTGGCTCTCGGTGCATGCAAGCCAGCGCCGGGCGCAGGCGCACATCAGAGATCGCGGCGAGCCACCCTGGAGTTTCCGTGTCTCCTGCCACATGTAACCGGAGGGCTTCCACGAGCATCGTGCAGGCAATCTGTTGTGCGATGAGAGTGCCGCCCGGCTGGGGGTCACGCATCTCTCGCAATAATCGTTCTACCGCCCATCGAAGCGACTCGCGTTGTGCCTCGCCTTCCAGTAGAACGACTGGAGGCAAGGCGTCCAGCAAAAATCGTGCGTCGCCCTCCAACCGAAAGTGGCTCCCAAGAATCAGGAAGTCATCGCCTGGAGTTAACGGCAGAATGCCGTTGTATCGGCCTTGTTGTGAAAGCGTCGTCCAAGACGTGAGCTGTTGCGAGAGCTTGCTGGAAAGGCTAAACGGCCAACCTTTTGGGAGCAGGAAACAACTTCCTGCCTGCAATCGGATTGACTGTTCGACATTTTCGACAGCCAGCCAGCACCCGCCTCGAACCACGCTATAGCACTTGATCATGCCGTGCGACGGAAACTGAACACCCCAGTCACCCCCGGCGCTCAGCCCGCCGGTGGAATAGGTGAGAGGCTGCACGAGAGCGAGTATGTCGGAAAGCGGATCCATGGCCTGTACGCACGCGACGATTCTTTGAACGCTGCAGCATTGATCGTACCGCGTCAGCCCCATAACATTAGGTTAGAGGCAGAATATGCATATTTTCGTCACGGGTGGCTCTGGACAAACCGGCCCTGCAGTCGTGTCCGAATTTATCACCAACGGTCATACGGTGACAGGCTTGGTTCGTTCGGAAGAATCCGCAACTCGGCTCGCCGGGCTTGGCGCGATAACGCTGCAAGGCTCGCTCGACGATCTCGACGTTTTGGAGAAAGGCGCGGCAGCCGCTGAGGGCGTCATTCATATGGCATTCGGAGGCGACTTCTCGAACCCTGCGAGTATGACGCGGCGCGATTGCGCGGCTATCGAAGCTATCGGTGAGGCGATCGCCGGCTCAGGGAAGCCGTTGGTGATCACCTCGGGAACGCTGGTGATGGCGACCGGAAAGGTCGCCACGGAACTGGATGCGCCTGATCCGCAGTCGCTTGGCGCCTTGAGAGTACCGGGTGAGCAGGCCTGCTTAAACTTTGCCGACAAAGGCGTTCGCGCCATTGTCCTTCGCCTTGCTCCCACCGTCCATGGACCACACGATCATGGCTTTATCCCCTTCCTGATCTCAACTGCGCGGCGAACCGGTGTCTCCGCGTACATCGCCGATGGTGCAAACCGATGGCCCGCAGTCCACCGTCAGGATGCAGCTACCCTCTACCGGTTTGCTGTCGAGAAGGCACCCCCTCGTAGCGTTCTGCATGGCACAGCGGAGAGCGGCGTCGCCTTCCAGACCATTGCCCATCTGATCGGTCGTATGCTCAACATCCCAACAGTCTCTGTACCCGTGGATGGGGCGGTACAGCACTTTCAGAACCCTTTCTTTGCAAAAGCCTTTGCCGTCGACTCGCCTGTATCGAGCGCGTACACCCGCGAATTGCTTGGCTGGCAACCGGTGCACCCGACGCTGCTTGAAGACATGGCGGATGGGGATTACTTCTCGCCGGACGCAGCTTCTGCATTCGACAAGTCCCCGCATTGATCCTCACAAGTCGGCTTCGGTTCGGTAAACCCACATCATCCTCTTTTGGTCTTTTACGTCCTCATGGAAAACTGAAACTTCCCGTTGTGCATGTGATGTAATGTTCCCGGAAAGTAAGGCTATGCCCTGATTAGCCAAAGCGGGGAGAGGGGTGTGGGTCAGTTTCTCCTGCGTAGGCAACTCACCTGGACCGGGGCACTCCAGTAATGGCCGATTTGACTATAAAGCGTTGTGCTTCAAATTCCAACCCACAGCGTCAACGAGTGCGCTTGGTGACATGCAGGTTCGACCCCAACCGCCAGTGTCTAATTGATTCTTCCTGTCGCTAAGGATAGTGGAGTAGATGAGCCGCAGGGTTGAAAGGTCGAACTGTCTGTGCCGCACGCATCTTGGAGCCGGGCAATCCGCCTGATCTGTGTAGTTTGTTGTGATGTATCGCCAATAAGGTTCGGACTAGAACCGAAAGGTTCAGCGCTGAATCTTAGCCGCGCACGAAGAGGTCGCGCGGCCTCTCATCGGCAAGGCCCCAGAGGAAGGAGACGATTTTGTTGTGGGTGGCCTGATCCATGAGATAGGGTTCGTTGCGTTTTTATTGTCGCGCAATGTGGCGGGAGAGTGTTGCGGGGTTTGCCTCAGATGATTCTGATTTTCGAAAGTTTTGGCAGAGGATTAATCTGTTCGTTGACTCGATGGATAACTACAATTGTTTGCCGAAGCAAGGCTGGCCTTTTAGCAAGAACGTTTTTGGATATTCGTCCTCGCCCGCCAGCGTGAATGATCCAAACGTTTTACACCAAGGGCCTTTCGGGACTTCAGGATTACCGGCAATCCAGAGTTTCAATTCTTCCAAATCGCCTTGCGTGATTTCTCGTTCCTTGAGCCGTTCAATGAGATGCTGTTTCACTCGGAGCGGAAGCGATTGCCAGTTGATTTTTGGCATCAGAAGCCAAAAACTTCTTTTACTAATTGATCCCGCAACTGAACTGACTTCCGCGGGTCATGGCTGTTTTGATAACGGGTCATCAAATCACGGAAGTACAGGCGATAGGCGTCAGCGATTGCCTCAATGAAGGAAGAAGCAGCGGAAGATTGAAGCATCTGAGCGAAATGCTCCGTTTTGAGTTCTTGGACCGCTTCCTCCAAAATGTGGTTTTGAAACTGCATGGCTGCTTGCCGGATTACAATTTCTGGAATTTGGAGGCTGCCATCGCCACTGGCATTCCAGCGTCCCATGGCGCGTACCCGGTCGCCAAAGTGATGGACAAGACGTTCCACCTCATCCGCAGGAACTGTGATTACCCGTTCGGTATCGGTCAATTCTTCCAAGTATTGAATGAGCGTCAAAACGAAAGCCCTACTTCATAGTATTGCTCTGGAGGGAGAATAACATCGCGGTTTTTTGCCGCGCACGAGGAGGTTGTCAGCGATGCCCCAGAGGAAGGAAAAATTTTGTTGCGGGTAGCCTGATCCATGAGACAGGGTTGCGTTGCGTTTCCATTGTCGCGCAAGGAGCATGGCCGATATTACGGCGTGCGGTTGAAGTCTGCTGGAGAGGCAAATGAGAGAGCAGCGCTGTGAAAAGCACTGACAAGGAATATTGCGCTTTTCAAAGACACCTTATCAAGCGAGAGGTTTTGATGCGAACATCTCGCGTCAGGAGAGGAACATTATGGGTCAGGCTGGTTGCTGCAATGATTTCATCCGCCGGGTCGGACTGAAAATCAAGAGCGCGAAGGTTCAGGCATATTTCGCGACTGATGGGCCAAACATGGATTCGGTCGAGCGCGGCAGCTAATGGCGGATGATCCAAACCGTAACGGATACGGCCGAGTTGGTGAAGCTTTGCGATTTCCCACAACACGATAGCCGAAATTCCCCATTCAGGATTTTCTGTCAAGATTGTTCGTTCGTAGGGAGTCAGCAGCCCTTCCAAGCTTTTCAGCAGGATATGAGTGTCAAGATTGAGCATCCCATGTCATTCCGGTTGAAAAGAGAGTATCTTCCGGGTCAACGGTAATGTTTTCCACACTTCCTATTAAGTTGATACAGGAGCGCGCGATAGGCACCAGCCTGGCAATTGGCTGGCCTCCCTTCGTGATGAGAACACCGTCCGAAGGTACATGATCCAGCAAGCAAAGACACTGCTCCCGAAACTCCGTATCACTTAGTGTCTTCATGCCTAAAGTGTACAGGACATGCGGAGAATGAATGAGACTATCGCCTCTTTTTACTATATTGTAACTACCGGGGGTAGTTACCGATGGAAATTGGCGTTAAGCAGGCTAAGATCGACCTCTCGAAACTGATTGAAAGGGTACGGGCCGGAGAGGCAGTGACGATTACGAACAAAGGTGAGCCGGTGGCGAAGCTGGTCGCGGTACGCGCGGCGAAACGCCGCGAGAAGGGCTATGGCCGGTTGCGGGAGCAGTTGCGCGGTTTGCCTCCGGACTGGGATTCTCCGGCGGAGAAGGCTAAATTGAACGCGCTCCTGGAAGTCATCTGATGCGGCGTTTTCTGCTCGATACCAGCGCGGTTGTCAAGTGGGCGGCGGGCACGGTTCCCCAGCGCGTGAAACGCCAGCTTGTCAAGCCGTCGAGCACTCTGTTTGTTAGTATTTTGACGCCTTGGGAGATCATCATACGGCCCGCATTTCAGAAGATCGGTTTCTCGCATGCTCAGATCCTTGAGGTTCTCTTTGACGATCTTGGGGCCGCGATTCTGCCCGTGCAACTCGATCATCTGGCGAAACTGCGCGAGATGTCCTTTTTCCCTGAGCATATTGAGGCTTTTGACCGTTTGATTCTGGCGCAAGCGATGGTTGAAGATCTTGTTCTGGTGAGCAGCGATCAGCGCTTCCCACTATATGAAATGCATGGCCTCAAGCTGTTATGGGATTAGCCGCGGACGAAGATGCCGCACAGCCCGTTATTGATGAGAATTCAGCGATCAGATTAAGACGATGCCGTTCCGCAGGATTCTAGTTCGCGCAACCAATTGGGTGGGCGATGCCGTGATGTCGATTCCCGCGCTGCAAGCCTTGCGGGAAAAGTTTCCGTCGGCTGAGATTTCCATTCTGGCGCGTCCCTGGGTGGCTGGATTGTATGGCCGCGAGCCGTTTTGTGACGAGCTGATCCCCTATGAAGCCCCAAAAGGGTGGCAAGGGATGGCGCAAAAATGGGAGATTGCCAGAAGTCTCCGCCAGCGTCGTTTCGATTGCGCCATACTTTTGCAGAACGCTTTTGAGTCGGCGGCTTTGGTGAGAGCGGCAGGCATTCCGGTGAGGATTGGTTATGCGCGTGATGCTCGCGGCTGGCTATTGACGCATCCGATTCCGACGCCGAAACCGGGCGAAATTCCCAAGCATCAGCGGTTTTATTATCTGGAACTTTTGAAGCGCGCACGCATTCTGGAGAGCTATGAAATACGAGGAAATATCCGGCTGCATGGCGCGTCCGCAGCGGCGCAGGCAGGGCGTCAGTTTTTGCAAGCTCGTTCGCTGCATGGCCCAATGATCGGGGTCGCTCCGGGAGCGGCTTACGGCGGAGCGAAACGCTGGCTGCCGGAACGCTTCGGCGAGGCCGCGGCGCGGCTGGCCGGCGAACGAGGAGCGTCCATCCTGATCTTTGGATCGAAGGAGGAGTGGCCGATTTGCGAGCTTGTGCATGAACAGTTGCAGCACGGCGGGCAGCCATCGATCAACTTCGCGGGTAAAACTTCGCTCGGTGAACTCATCGAAATGACCGCCGCCTGCGAACTGCTGTTGACGAATGACTCCGGGCCGATGCACATTGCCTCCGCCTTGGGCGTGCCGACCGTGGCCATCTTCGGCGCCACGGACCATGAAGCCACCGGCCCGACCGGCGCATGGAGCCGGGTGGTTCGTGAGCCGGTCGAGTGCAGCCCGTGTCTGCTGCGGGAGTGTCCGATTGATCACCGGTGCATGCTGCGCGTGAGCGCCGGGCGCGTGGCGGAGGAAGCGTCCCAATTACTGGCCTCCCACGTAGACTAGACATTTGGACACACGAGGAAAGATTATTTCGTTGCCGCAGGCGAGAGGGCTGCTGGAGACGGGCGCTTGGACGGCGGTGGTTGGTTTGTTTGATCCTTTGACGGCGGCACAGGCGCGCCGCGTGGAAAGTCATCAACGCGGCCAAATGCTGGTGATTGTTTTGGAGAGCGCGGATACGTTGCTGCCCGCCGATGCCCGCTGCTATCTTATGGCGGCTCTCCGGTCCGTGGATTTTGTTGTTCGGGCCGCTGGGCACGAGTGGCATTCGATCATTCCTCCCCATGCGGATGTCCAAGTGATTGAAGATCCGCAGGCGGAAAAGCAACGTTCGGAAGAGTTTATTCAGCGAATTATTGCCCGGCAGGGGAGCGCGGCATCGTGACCCGCCCTCACGACCATTCCGGCATCCTGGTGATTCGCTTAGGGGCAATGGGAGATATTATTCACGCTCTTCCCGCTGCCGCCAGTCTGAAAGCCAGCTTTCCCAAAGAAAAGCTGTCCTGGCTCGTTGCGCCGCGATGGATGCCTTTACTCAAAGGAAATCCGGCCATAGATGAGATCATTGCTTTCGAGCGGAGCGGGTTGGCCGCGCTGAAAATGACATGGCGGCGTCTCCGCCAAGAACGATTTGATTTGGCATTCGACTTTCAAGGTTTGCTCCAGTCCGCTCTGGCCGGGCGTGCGGCGCGCCCGAGAGCTTTTTACGGATTTAGCCGTTCGGTCGCTCGCGAAGCGCATGCGGCCTGGTTTTATGACCGCGCCGTGGACTTAACGGGTCCGCATCGCGTCGAACGGAACCTTCAACTCATCGCGGATGCCAAAGCCGCCAAGCGCACCACGGAAGCCTGGATTCCGCCGGGTCATCCGGAAGGCGATCTGCCGGCAGGGCCATTCATCTTGGCGAGTCCTTTTGCCGGTTGGGCCGGGAAGGAATGGCCGCTTTCCTCCTATGAACTTCTCGGGCAGAAATTGCGCCAGCAGGGATTAAGGCTGGTTGTCAGTGTTTCAGCCCAGAAAGCGCCTGCTCTTCAGAGTTTTCAGCACATGGATGTTTACCTTTCGACGTTGAACGGCTTGATTGACGCCACGCGGCGCGCCACGGCCATCGTCGGGGTGGATAGCGGACCTCTGCACCTGGCGGCGGCTTTAGGCAGACCGGGCGTGGCGCTTTTTGGGCCGACTGATCCTGCGTGTACGGGTCCGTTCGGCGGCAGCTTGACGGTGCTGCGCGCGCCCAATGCGCGGACCACTTACAAGCGGCACCGCGAGATTCACGCCAGCATGAAGGAGATACCGGTTGAGCAGGTGCTGACAACTTTGCTCAACTCGATGCAAAGCTGTGAGCGCATTTCCAAAGCCGTACGCTGATTTCGTGCAGCGGCTGCGGGTTCCTTGCGGCTTTCTGCTTCTGATCGCTTTCGCGTGGTTGTCCGAGCCTTCGGGCGCATCGATGCTGATCGGCATCCCGGTTTCCCTGCTCGGGCTGGCGCTGCGAGGATGGGCCAGCGGCCACTTAGCCAAAGATCGGCAACTGGCGACCTCAGGCCCTTACTCGTACATTCGCAATCCTCTTTATGCAGGAACGCTGATCGTTGCCTTCGGTATTGCTATCGCCTCGCGCAATATCTGGCTTGGTCTGGTTTTCGCGGGCGCTTTCGGTCTGATTTACCTGCCCGCCGTGGAGTTGGAAGAACAGCACTTATCGCAAATCTTTCCCCAGTATGCCGCTTATGCGAATCAAGTCCGGCGATTTCTGCCGGTCCACCACATCTCCGGCGCGAACCGGCGATTCTCGTGGGCCCTCTACCGCCGGAACGAGGAATATAAGGCAGGGTTTGGCTTTCTGCTTGCGTTGGCGTGGCTCTTGTGGAGAGCTGTGATACGCTTTCGCTGATGAGAGTCGGATGTTTCACCGCGTTGTTGGCGCAGTTTCCTCTTGATAAAGTTCTGGAAAAACTGAAAAAACTTGAAATTACCACCGTAGAGCTGGGAACCGGAAATTATCCCGGCGATCCGCATTGCAAGCTTTCCATGCTGGATAAAGCAAATGAGTTATCCGAGTTTAAGAAGAAGTTGGATGACCAGGGGTTTTCGATCAGCGCGCTGAGCTGCCACGGCAATCCTCTGCATCCCGATCCGGCGGTAGCCAAAGGTTATGCGGACACGAGCAAGCGCACTGTTGAGCTGGCCGCGAAGTTAGGGGTTCCCGTTGTTATCGACTTTTCCGGCTGCCCCGGCGACAGCGATAACGCCAAGTTCCCGAACTGGGTTACTTGTCCGTGGCCGCCTGAATACCTGGAAGTGCTGGACTGGCAATGGGAGAAAAAAGTCGTGCCGTATTGGACCGAGCACGGCAAGTTTGCCAAAGACCACGGCGTCAAAATCGCCATCGAGATGCATCCGGGCTTCGTGGTCTACAGTCCGGAAACCATGCTCAAGCTGCGCTCCATCGCGGGCGATAGCGTCGGCTGCAACTATGATCCAAGCCACATGTTCTGGCAAAGCATCGACCCGATCAAGGCGATTCGCGTGCTGGGCGACGCCATCTTCCACGTCCATGCGAAAGACACGCAGATCTACGATTACAATCTGCCGAAAACGGGCGTGCTCGATACCAAGAAATACACGGACGAACGTAACCGGGCCTGGATCTTCCGCACGTGCGGGTACGGCCATGCTTACGGCTGGTGGAAGGAGTTTATTTCCACTCTGCGGATGTACGGTTACGACTATGTGCTTTCCATTGAGCATGAGGATTCGCTCATGTCGCCCGATGAAGGTCTCACGAAAGCCGCCGATTTCCTGAATCAGATCATGATTCGTGAGCAGCCTGCCGCCGCCTGGTGGGTCTAGTTACCGCCTCAAAGTTACTCATGTCGGAAGCTCCGTTGCTCGGGCATCGTATCTTGAACCATCGCCGTTCCTTCCTCAAATCCGTCTCGGCATCTGTCCTGTTGCCGTTCGCCAAGGGATGGGAGCGGCAGAATGAATCCGCGTCCGGGAGCCGGGCGATTCAAGCGTGGCTTACAGATGATCGTCGAAAATTTCAACCGATTTCATCTGCGGGATGGCAAAAAGCCGGCGCAACGGCGGAGCCCGCCATTGTTATTGAGACCAGTCAGGTAAAGCAGGAAATACTGGGATTCGGAGCTGCCTTTACGGACGCGGCCTGCTACCTGATGAACCAGTTACCCCAGCCCGCGCGGGCCAAGTTAATCAGTGATTTTTTCACCGCTTCCGGTCTCAACTTCAGCGTTTGCCGAACTTGTATCGGCGCGAGCGACTATTCGCGGAGTGTTTATAGTTTCGACGATTCTCCGCGCCCCGACCCTTCGCTGAACGGCTTCAGCATTGATCACGACAAAGCTTATATCCTGCCGGTTTTGCGCGAAGCCCGTCAGGCGAATCCAGACCTGTTCTTGTTGTCAACTCCCTGGAGTCCGCCCGGCTGGATGAAGGCCAACAACTCGATGCTGGGCGGCTCCATGCGCAAGGAGTACTTCGCTTCCTACGCTCAGTATTTCGTCAAGTTCCTGAAGGCGTACGGAGCGGAAGGAGTTAAGATCAACGCCGTTACGGTCCAGAACGAACTCGATGCCGACCAAAACGGAGCCATGCCCGCGTGCCTCTGGGGGCAGGAATACGAGATCGATTTTGTGAAGGGACATCTGGGACCTGCATTTAAGCAGGCCGGTGTGGACACGCTGATCTGGATCATCGATCACAACTACAACTTGTGGGGGCGCGCGATTGACGAACTGGAGGACCGGGACGTTTGGAAGTACGTCGATGGCGTCGCCTGGCACGGCTACGCGGGCAAACCAACGGCCATGAGCCGCGTGCGGGAAGCCTTCCCGGACAAGCATATGTATTGGACCGAAGGCGGACCCGATTACCGCGATTCCGACTATCTTTCCGACTGGGCGAAGTGGGCGGCCGCCTATACCGGGATTCTGCGAAACTGGGCGCGTTGCATCATCGGCTGGAACCTGGCGCTGGACGAGCACGGCAAGCCGAACATCGGGCCATTCAGTTGCGGCGGTCTGGTTACTATTCACTCCGGCACGCAGGAGATCATTCGGAGCGGCCAGTATTGGGGTTTCGCGCATTTCTCAAAGATGGTGAAGCGCGGCGCGAGAGTGATCGGCTCGGAAGGCGAAATGGACGGCATCTCGCATGTGGCTTTCCGCAATCCCGACGGACAGCACATCATGGTTCTGACCAATACCGGAAAATCCCAGATGTGCGCTCTGCGTCTGCGCGATCAGGCGACAACAGCGGAGATTCCATCCAACTCGGTTCTCACGCTGGCGTGGTAGATCTCCAGCCTGAATTCTGCTGCAAATTGGGAAACGAGGATTTGCTAACTAAGGGTCTGGCGTTGGCACCGTCACATTTGACAGCGAGCACTATTGGTACGTGATAATGCGGTTGATAATAGCTGATGGTTTAAGAACAGCATTCGCCGAATCGTTCTCCAGAACAGTCTTCCTGATCCAGTTCCCGTATTCATCGGTTGAGTCAGTCCGCTCAACTGTATGTCTTGCTGGGCCTTTATTGTCGGGAGAGAGCAGTTGGAACAAACTGCTACCCAGGTCACTCCTCATGCTCTCGCTCTGCAAAAGAACATCGCCGTTATTAGATGAGCACGTGATGACAACTCTTTGATCAGCTTTATAGAGAACTTCGATCTTCAAACTACTGTCCACGCGAGAACCAAACTGAAGGTGTCCTTTGGCAAAACGGCCCTCAGGGTCTTCGTACATGACA
>CAXUBB010000055.1:16042-16649 GCA_964249105.1 uncultured Bryobacteraceae bacterium
CTCCAGAGGGCTGGAGAACTATAACTTCCGTGCTTCTTGTCACGGTGTCTGATTTCACGATAGTCCGTTCTACCTCCTCCTCATTCGCATCGAAGAGTATCTCCTTTACTCCATCTGAGGTTGAGGAAAGAACTCGTGATTGGATCATCGCTCCAGACTGTCCTGTTGTTATTACTCTTGACAGTGTTGATCCATCGGCAGCGTAAATATATGTGTCGTGGTAGGAAAGCGTGCCATCTTCCCGGAAGATAGAATGTGATGTTACCTGGCCTCCCGCTTCGAACTCAAGCACTTCCTTAAGCTGTGGTTTGCCCGCGTTAGACCCAAATAGATCTATCTGCTCAACTCGCACCATCTTGGGCTTACCGTTCAATTTATCGACATTGATGATGCCGCTGTTTAACAGCAGTCCGCTTCCCGGCATTAATGAAGGCATAAACAATAGGGCAAGTGACTTACAAATACGTGCTCCACGAACACCCCTCCATACAGGAAGATAAAACTGGCGGAGAAAATCACACAACCCATCAAATTTGAATCGCAACAACAGTTTGGAGTTGTCCCCATTTCTGGCACAAATAGTTAAGGCTCAAACTTCATCGAAGGG
>CAXUBB010000056.1:0-4767 GCA_964249105.1 uncultured Bryobacteraceae bacterium
ACATCCGTGATCCCGGACATCACATTCTGTTACAACACCAGATCGCAATACAATGATTTGTCGGCCATACGGAAAGTGAGATTGTGAAACAGGGTTTCAGGTAAATAGCCAACTCCGTTGCGCTGTCAACGCATTAACTTACTCCGAATAGAACAAATACTTGCGCCACTGGTCGTCGCTCCGGCCTAGGAGACGCATCAGATGGCGGCTGGTGTGAAGGCTGAAGGGACGCGGCGGGCGCAACAGCTTCATGCCTGCCTCTTCCGGGGTGCGGCTGCCTTTTCGGTTATTGCAGGGATGACAGCAGGCCACCAGATTTTCCCAAGTCGTCTCACCGGCGCGGGAGCGGGGAATGACGTGATCCAGCGTCATCTCTCCCGAGGGCAGAACTTTGTGGCAATACTGGCACGTATAGCGGTCGCGCATCAAAATGTTCTTGCGTGAAAGCGCCCGGGTTTGATGCGGGATGCGCCGGTACTCCAGCAACCGGATGACCGAAGGCAAGTAAAGAGAACGCCGCGCCGAGTGGACTTGAACCGGAGCCAGTTCCTCAGCCGAAGCAACTCCCTTCAAAATCAAAATGAGCGCTCTCCGCGCGGCGCAGACATTAATCGGCTCATAGCTGGTATTCAGCACAAGGACAGGCCTATGAAGGCGATCCTGAGTTGGCATCAGACACGCTCCCCCACTACTATTATTCGCTACTGCACTCCAGTTCCGGCGGACACCTCATCTTTCGTGTTCTTCCGGTATGGAGCAAAACTGGTTAGGCGGCCCAATGCCTTGAGCGAATGAGCGCCCGTTTCGGGCGAATGGTGATCCACCCGCGCCAGGGTTAAAGCCGTGACATGCAGAGCGCCAGCAGCCTTCAAAGCTTCCGCAGCTGCCCGCAGGCTTGCGCCCGTGGTCAATACGTCATCAATCAGAAGTACGCGCCGGCCTGCTACCTGCTCTTGACGCCTGACATGAAAAGAGTCCTTCAGGTTATTGCGCCGCTGCGCTTCATTTAAGCCCGCTTGGGATTTTGTGTAGCGGGTCCGGCGTAAATGACCGGCCACCCTAAGCCCGTATCGCTTGGCGACTGGCTCAGCGAGAAGTTGGGCCTGGTTAAAACCGCGCTGCCATTGCTTCCGCCAGTGCATCGGCATCGCCATCACCAAATCAAACTGCGCCTCGGAGGGCAACGCGGTCAGGAGAAATTTGCTTAACGGCCCGGCCAGACTCTCTACTTTCCCGTACTTAAAAAGGTGAATCAGTTTACGAAGTTCACCCTCATATGCGCCAAAAGAGTAGGCTGCATCGAAGTTGACCAAGCTCTCGCGGCAAACAGCGCAGAGGCCCTGTTCATCGAGCGAAAAGGAACTGGCAAAGGCGATCCGGCAGCTACGGCAGAAAAACTCCGCTTGCAGGGGCTTTGGTCCCTGCAGGCAGGACGGGCATACCGGAATGCGGGAAACATCCCGGAGGGGCTGCTCGCATAAACGGCAATCATCGGGAAAAATGAGATTAAAAAAATGGGCTGAAAGGGGCTTAAGGCCGGAAAAGAAAGATCCTGGCCACCAGTATTGATTGTTTTTGACGGTGCGAGTCGGGAGACTAGGGAAAACACACCCCCACTAAAACGAGAGTATACAACATATACGAAAGAAGTAGACATTCGCGCCCGGAAGTCGCTTCGAATCTTACGGTTTTCAGTTCTTATCGGAAAGCAGCTTCAGTAAGATGTCTAGTATAGATAGTTTGCGAGTACTACTTATCGAAAACGATCCCGGCGAGTCCCAGCGTATTTCATCGCTGCTTGAAAGCGCCCAGCATGCCGTTCTTCCGCTGACCGGTCTCGAAGAAGCCGTTGAGGCCTTGGGAATCCAGAAATTCGACGCTATACTCTTGCCGTCCGGCGCTCCTGATAAGGAGTTGAATTCTTTCACGGCAAAGCTTCGCCAATTGGAGCAAAATCAACGCTCCGCCGTAAGAACGCCCATTCTTTCCATTTCTGCGGAAGTGCCGAAGGATGCAGGCTGGTTGGAAACTCATGAAACGGGCATTGATGGATATCTTACGGAACGCTTCGAACCAGCGGTATTCGCCAAAGCGGTGGAAAGCCTGGCCGGAACTTTAGCCCAGGCGGGTTCACTCCCCGCAAGCGCCGAATCACAAAATCTGCCCTGCTTTGATCCGGCGGGATTTCAAGAGCAAATGATGCATGATCACGAACTGGCGATTGAAATCATCAATTTGTTTCTGGAGGAATGCGTTGGTCAAGTGGCTGAGATGCAGGGAGCATTGACCGGCCGTGACCTGCCGTTGCTGTCGCGCGTTGCTCATACCATTAAAGGTTCGCTGGGCAGCCTGCACGCCTCGCGCTCCCGGTTTTGCGCACAGGAGTTGGAGCTTGCCGCTAAACATGGTGACGGCGAGGCGTGCGGCCCGCTTCTCGATAGGCTCGTTGGTGAATTGGCGGCCTTGCGGCCGGAATTGATTCATCTTCGTGACTCTTAAAGCCGCTCCGCTCTGCCTTTGCTACACTGAATTTCTCGATTCGTACGCAAACTTCTATGAGTTCTAAACCGTTAACAGAGATCGTCTGCGCTCACAGCCCTGACTCAGATGACGCGTTCATGTTTTACGGTTTAGCAACGAAAAAAGTCCGGTCGAAGCTGGTGAACTTCCGCCATGTGCTCGAAGATATTGAATCCCTGAACAGGAAAGCGACGGAAGGGCAATACGAATTGACGGCTATTTCGTATCACGCTTATCCCTATGTCGCTGACAAATACGTCCTCATGGCCAGCGGATCGAGCGTGGGCGATGGCTATGGCCCCATTGTTGTCAGCTCGCGTTGGATGACCCCGGAAGATTTGAAAGGCAAGCGCATCGCCATTCCCGGAACTATGACCACGGCCTTTCTGGCGCTTAAACTGTTCCAGCCTGACTTTCAACAAGTCGTCATGCCGTTCGACAAGATCCTGGACGCCGTGCGGGACCACGAAGTGGATGGAGGCCTGGTGATCCACGAAGGCCAACTCACCTACGGCTTTGGCGGTTTGCACAACGTGGTTGATCTTGGCAAGTGGTTCAAGGCGAAGTACCAGTTGCCGCTGCCTTTGGGAGCGAATGCCATGCGGCGCAATCTGCCTCCTGAAATTCAGAAGGAGTGCTCCCGGCTGTTGCGCGAAAGTATCCAGTACTCCTTGGATCATCGCGAGGAGGCTCTGAACTACGCCATGCAGTTCGCCCGCGATCTGGACCCGGCGCTTGCGGAGCAATTCGTCGGCATGTACGTGAATCAGGCCACGATCGACGGCGGCGAGGAGGTGCCGCGCGCTGCTCAGAAATTGCTGGACCTTGGTTTTGAAGCGGGCCTGATCCCTCACAAGATTACAGTTGAAGTCGTCCGTTAAAGCAGCTATTTTCCTTATATGTTCCTTCCCATTGCTCGCCTGGGAGCAAGCTTCGCCATGGTGTGCCTCCTTGCTTTTGGGCAGAGTGAAGACGGCTTTAGCGTCAAACAGCGGATCTCACGCATCCGCGATCTAGGCAAGAGGGGCGGGGAAGCGATCCCGGCCCTCACCGAATACCTGAGCGACAGTGACCGGGATATCCGCGTGGAGGCCGTGCGGGCCATCGTGAAAATCGATGGGGAAGGGAGCTTAACGCCCTTGGTAAAAGCCCTGCGCGACAACGATGCGGAAGTTCAAATTCGCGGGACGGACGGGCTTGTAAACTTTTACCTGCCCGGCTATGTGGCAAAAGGGCTGACCGGACCTCTTACACGCGGCTTGCGGCAGGCAAAATCCGTTTTCTCGTCCCGGAACGATCAAGTAATTGACCCAAACATCACCGTGAGACCCGATGTGGCGCAAGCCATAGCCGTTGAAATCAGCGGAGGCGCCAATGTGGATGCACGGACCAATGCAGCGCGCGCGGCGGGCATTCTGAGGCTGCGCACCGCCGTTCCGTCCCTGCTGAGTTCGCTTCGTGTCCGTGACAGTCAACTGATTTTTGAAAGCCTGGTGGCTCTCCAGAAAATCAAAGATCCCGCCGTCGGGCCAGGTGTCTCGCCGGTAGCAACCGATCTGGATGAACGGATTCAAATCACAGCTTTGGAGACGATTGGCATATTGCGCAGTTTGCCGTCTGCTCCCAATGTGCGAACAGCCCTCACGAACGCCAGAAGCGTCAAGGTTCGCCGTGCCGCTTTGGAAGCTTTGGCGATGCTGGGAATTGCGGGTGACCGCTCCACTTTTCAGCAATATGCGGAGGACAGAGATCCTGAACTGCGAGCCGCTGCCCTGGAAGGTTTAGGGCGGATTCGCGAGCCGGAAGATTACCCCCTGATTGAACGCGCTTACAACGAAGGAGACGTGGATTGGAGAATTCACCTGGCAGCCGCGTTCGCTTTGGTGGATCAAGGCAAAGTAGACACCTCGGATTTCAGTCCGCTTCCGTATCTTCTTGAAAACCTCACCATGAAGTCGCGGTCAACCGTTGCGTCCGCTTACTTGGCGGAATTAGTAAGACGTGACGATGTGCGGAAGGCGCTGGTGCCATTGATCTCACACGCAAGCCGCGATCAGAAGCTTGCTTTATGCTCCGTGCTGGGCGAAAGCCAGAGTGAAGATGCCATTCCCGTTTTGACTACCCTGTCGCGGGATATCGATCCCGACGTATCGTTAGCGGCTGCCAAGGCCCTAAAAACACTGCAAGCCCGCCGGTCCTCTTAGCAGAAGGCCGACGGGCTTGGGAGATAACAAATAAATGGGTTTT
>CAXUBB010000056.1:4777-5129 GCA_964249105.1 uncultured Bryobacteraceae bacterium
CCGACACGAACCTTGAATTGCTGCTGCTTGGCTTCTTGGTATGCCTTATGATCATGACGGGCGACGGCATCAGATAAATAGGAATTGACGTCGACGTCTTTCGGCAGAACAGCCATGAGCGTAAAACTCTCGTTGCAAGTCGGGCAAAATGGCCGAAAACGCTTTACATTCGGGATTGCCATAGACTTTAATTTTAACATGGTTTCAGACGGCTAACTGGAAAGTTTCGGGCGCGTCTAACTGCTGGTTGTCTCTGACAGGAGGATGCATGTTGCTTCGATTTGCCCTGGTGATCGGCGCGGTTTCGCAAGCTCTATTGGCGAGTGACCTTTCACCTGGTTTGTTTGCGAAC
>CAXUBB010000056.1:5139-16405 GCA_964249105.1 uncultured Bryobacteraceae bacterium
ACCAAAATACCGGAACTCTCCGCGACTTAAACCGGCAGGCTCTCGACCGGCAGATCCGGTCGTCCTTACTGGGGAAACAACCACCCGCCAGGAATCCCTTGCCGCCTATTCAGCCAAATTCGCTGCTGAACGGACGCGCAAGCGTGAGACCTGAATCAGGCTGCTCTATCCCGCTGCTACAGATGCAAATTGATGGCACATAACAGTACGCTATCAAGTCTCTGAGAGCACTCAATCCGGCTTTCGACTCAATAGCCAAAGCTCCGCCCCTTCCGGCCTGCGGACATTAAACGACACTTCGAAGCGCTTCCTCGATTTGGCTATGCTTGAACTGGAAACCTGCCTGCTGTGCTGCTTCCGGAATGACTCGCTGACTAGCAAGCATGTAATCGGCCACTGGTCCTAGCGCGAGACGTAAGGCAAACCTTGGCGCGGGCACTATCGCCGGGCGATGGACCGCTCTGCTCAGAGCTTTTGTAAACTCCGCATTGGTGACCGGCTCCGGCGCCGCCCCGTTCAAAGCGCCATGAACGCTCTCGTTCTCCGCCGCAAACACGAACAGCCGCGACACATCCTGGAGCGTGATCCAAGGCATCCACTGCCTACCGCTTCCGAGAGGTCCGCCCGCGCCCAGGCGAAAGGGAACGAGCATCTGCTTCAACGCGCCTCCTTGTGAGCCAAGCACAATTCCGATGCGCACAGTAACTACCCGGATTCCGAACTCGCCGACCCGCAACGCTTCGCATTCCCAGCCCATGCAGACATCGGCCAGAAAGTCCTTGCCGGGAGCGCTCTTCTCGGTCAGAATCTCATCGCCGCGATTGCCATAGATTCCCACGGCGGAAGCCGAGACTAGCACCGATGGTTTGTGCTTCAGCTTTTGAATTGCCGTCACCAGCTTACGGGTACCATCGACCCGGCTGTGATAAATCTCCTGTTTAATTTTTTCGTTCCAACGTTGAGCAACCGGTTCGCCCGCCAGATGAACCACTGCATCCAGCCGAGGCACGCTGTTCAATAACGGGTCCTCGTCCCTTTTCCAAAGGTGAAAAGCGGCGCGCCCATCCAGCGTCGCGCTGCGCTTCCGTCCCAGGTAGTTCACTTCATGGCCGTTGCCCAGGAGGTAATTGACTAAGCTCTGTCCAATAAAACCAGTTGCGCCGGTAAGAAGATAGTTCATAAGCGCTAAATTACTTTGGCAGGATCTTTCCCGGTTCTTTCAAGTTCATTGATCTCATTGATGTAGGCCTTTGCATTAGTCTTGCGCCGCGTGCTGTCTCCCGACATATAGCGGATTTTGCCGAAGATCGGCCGCTCGCCCCAAGCGCGATCATGCAGTCCGAAGCACCAGAGAATATTGGTGTACGTATTGGGATCACGTCCATCCAAGGCATACCGGCCGTGAGTGTCGATCATCCAGTCCACGGCGGACTGATAAGTCGGCAGCCATTCAAGGACTTTCTTGCCCCAGTACATCCGGTAATAGCCATGAATTTTGCCGCGCAGCATCATTTCCTTTTGTGTCGCATTCCACAAGTCATCATACGTCTCGGCGCCCTCCAATTGTTTCGGCATGTAGAGCGGGTTCCGCTTGTCCCCGGCGTGTTTCTTCATGGTCTGCCGCGCCCAATCGGGAAGATTTTCCAGCCGCTCCGGACGCTCCACATAGCCGACGTAATTAAAGGAAAGTTCGCGACGAACAATCAATTCTTCCAGATAGCCGTCCGCCATCAAGTGATGCCTCGCCGCATGCTCTTTTACCGCCAGCGCAATTTCCAGTGATGAGATCTGCCCAAAATGGAGGTACGGGCTCATGTGGGACGTCGCATGTTCCGCCGGTTCGTTGCGATCCCGATCAAAACGCTTTAGATTGTTTTCGAGAAAGAATTGAAGCAGTCTTTCCGCCGCTAAACGTCCGCCCTCAAACGACAACGAGGGACTAATCGAGTGGTCAATTTCGCACGAACGCACGAGTTCCCTAATCTCTCCCTCACGCACCGGGACGTGAAAGGAAGGAATGGCCTCCTTAAATCGGCGCTCTACGCGCAACGGGTCTGGAGCTTGCAGGAACTTGGGCAACAGCCTGGTGATTCTGGGCCGGATGGTATAAGCGCCATACTGCCGCGTTTGAATCTGTGACATGGGAACGACGCAACTCGAATCCACGACGTAGTAGGCAATATCAAGTTTTCCGGGTACCCGGCTGTTGTGATCACGCGCAAGAAAGAGCGGGTAATCATCCGTGACCACTGCGGCGGCATCTTTCGCCAGTTGATAAAAGATGTCGTTAGGCGACTGGGCATTGCGGCGAAGATAAAAAACATACCCAATCCCTGCTTTTTTCAAGCGCTTGGCCGTTTCCGGCACACCCTGCAGAACAAAAGTGTGCAGCCGGTCATTTGCGTACTGGTAAGAATAAGTCAGCTCTTCGTAGTACAGCACCGGTAAACGATGCCTGTTCGCAATTTCCGCCGCATAGAGCAGACTGTGGTTGGCGTCAACCCGCCGGTTCATCTGCGCCCAGTAGAGGACATATTTACGGTCTGGCCTGTCCGGCGCGTCATAAAGCTGGCGTATTCTTTCCCGTTCAACCGGCATCGCTTGTACGATGCTTGGTAAGCGGCAATTGCATTATTAGAACGCCTTCAGTACTCGTCTGCTCATTGGGTGAGAGGCGGCATTCACCCGCTACCGTGATATGGTGAAATCACCATACTACAGTCATAAATGGGCGGCGAACCCTTTTTAAAGCCGGTAGTTTGGATAGGATCGAGCCGCAAGGATGTATGTGAGTTCCCTGAATCTGTCCGGGACCATATAGGTTATGCCTTGTACATAGCGCAGATCGGAGGTAAGCATCGCGATGCGAAAGCGCTGAGCGGGTTTGGCGGAGCTGGTGTGCTAGAGATCGTCACGGACTATCGCGGCGATACTTTTCGCGCTGTGTATACCTTGCGCTATGCCGGGACGGTCTATGTTCTCCATGCTTTTCAGAAAAAATCGAAGATGGGCCGGAAGACGACTCGCCGGGATATTGAGTTAATTAAGCAACGACTGCAAGAAGCGGAACAGATTGCACAGGAGAGAAAGTCATGAGCAGGAAGAACCATGAAATCGGAAGCGGTAATGTATTTAAAGATATAGGCATACCAAACGCGGAAGAGCACTTCGTCAAAGCGCAGCTTGTCTTCAAGATCGACACGATTATGAAAGAGCGCGGCATGAAACAGGTTGAGGCGGCCCATTTGTTCGGTGTTAGCCAGCCCGATGTATCCAAAATGCTGCGCGGCGAGTTCCGACAGTTTTCAGTGGAACGTCTTCTTCGCTTTCTCGTGGCGCTCGATCAAGATGTGGAGATCGTCGTAAGACCGCATCGTGACAAAACAAATGCGCCTACTTTGCAGGTGGCTTGACGGTTCTACTCTTTCGGCAGAATCCCCAGCGCTCTCATCTTGCGATATAAATTACTCCGCTCCAGGCCAAGCAGTTCCGAAGCGCGGGAAACATTGCCGCCCGTCTCCTCCAATTTTCGTAAAATGAAGTCCTTTTCAGCGGCCTCTTTCACTTCCTGCAAGCTGCCGAACCCATCGGAAGGCCGGTTGTTCTGGGCTTTCCGGCTGCTATCAAGCTGAAGATGACGCGCTTCCACACGGCGCTGAGTATGAATAATTACGATACGTTCCATGACGTTCCGTAATTCCCTCACATTACCTGGCCAGTGATACCCGATCAGCGCCGCTGTTGCTTCCTCGCTTAGCTCCTTCGGCTTGCGTCCGTAGGCGGTTGTGAACTCATGGAGAAAATGCGCTGCCAGAACCGGTATATCTTCTTTGCGCTCGCGCAAGGGGGGTACCGTAAATGGAATCACGTTCAAGCGGTAAAAGAGATCCTCCCGGAAGTTGCCCCGGTCAATTTCCTTCTCCAGGTTCTTGTTCGTGGCGGCAATCACGCGCGCATCGACCTGAATGGATTGCGGCGCGCCCACAGGCTCAAAGCGGTGTTCATCGAGGGCGCGCAACACTTTGGCCTGCGTGCGAAGGCTCATGTCACCCACCTCGTCCAGAAAGAAAGTGCCGCCGTGGGCTTTCTGGAGCTTACCGATTTTCTGATCCCCGGTTCCATCAAGGTTCTGGCGTCGATACCCGAACAGCTCATTCTCAATCAGATCTTCCGGCAGCGCGGCGCAATTCACTTCCACGAATGGACCCTTGGCGCGTTGACTGGCCTGATGAATGGCGCGCGCCACCAGTTCTTTGCCGGTTCCGCTCTCGCCGTAGATGAGCACCCGGCCATTGGTTCCCGCCATCAGCTTCAATTGCTGGCGGAGCGCCTTCATCGGCACGCTATTTCCAATGATTTGGGAGTGGCCGGCTGCTTCCCGCAGCCGCTCCACTTCCTGATCCAATCGCCGTTGCTTGACGGCATTGTTGAGCACAACGCTGACTTTTTCAATGGTCAGCGGCTTCTCGACAAAATCAAAGGCACCCAGCTTAGTTGCTTTAACAGCCGTTTCAATATTGCCATGTCCGGAGATCATGATGACGGCCGGCCGGGATTCGGTTGGTATCTTCTGGATTTGCTCCAGGGTAGCCAAACCATCGATGCCGGGCATCCAGATATCGAGCAGAACTGCTTCAAAGGCTCCGCGCTCCAGTTCGTCCAGGCAGGCCTCTCCGCTCTCAACCGCGGTGCAATCGTAATTTTCGTCGGAAAGAACTCCGCGCAGCGACTGGCGAATGCTCGCTTCATCGTCCACAATCAGAACTTTCGGTCCGGGTGCCGTCATGAAAACGCTCTAAGCCTTTAGGGTAGCGGCAGCCTCAATTTCAGGGGTCCAACTCGCTTCCGTGGATACGGTGTTCAACTCCACAATGAAACGCACGCCGCTGGGATGATTATCTTCCACGCGCACCCGGCCATGATGCTCCGTGACGATATGGCTTATAATCGCGAGGCCCAGTCCGGTGCCGCGCCCCTTGGTCGAGAAGTAAGGAAGGAAAAGCTTCTCTTTATCCGCCGCCGAGATGCCGCAGCCCGTGTCGATCACAGCCAACTCCACTGTCTCCGGCCCGGATTGGGAAGTTTTGACGAACAAACGACGGACTGGAGCCTCGATCATGGCTTCTGCGGCATTATCGATCAGATTGACAACAACCCGCTTGATCTGCTCCTGATCGGCCCAAACGGGTGAAATGGCGCGGTTCAACTCCACGGAAAGCGCAATGCCGTCCAGCCTTCCAGCAAAAACCGCAATGGCGCTCTCGACAATTTTGTTGAGATCCGCCGTTACCGGCTGCGCGCTGGGAAAGCGCGAAAATTGGGAAAACTCGTCCACCAGTGACTTCACCGTGCCCACTTCCTGTTGAATCGTTTGTGTGCATTCCTGAAGGATGGCGCGCACATTCGGCTCCAGCGGCAGCCGGGAAAGCTGGCGCGCAATTCGGTCGGCGGACAACGAAATGGGCGTCAGCGGGTTTTTGATCTCGTGCGCAATGCGGCGCGCCACCTCCTGCCAGGCGGCGGCTTTTTGCGCTCGCAGAAGATCGCTGGTATCTTCCAGCACCAGCACAAATCCCCGCTGTTCTTCAAGAGACGCAATCGTGACCGCCAGATGAAGAACCGAGTTCGGGCGCTGAATATCAAACTGCGAAGCGGCTGCTCCCGTGCGGCGAGCGCGCTTTAACAAGTAGCGAATTTCAGCCAAATCCTCGCCCGAGAACAGATCTTCGAGCAGTTTGGCGCGGGCCGTTGCTTCACCGGGAAAGATGCCGGAGAGGGCGCGATTGACATGCTCAATGCGCTCATCAGTGGTAAGTGAAATAACGCCGGTCGGAATGCTTTCGAGAATCGCTTCGGTAAATCGCCGGCGCGCTTCCAACTCGCGGGCGCTTCCTTCCAACTCGTTGGTCATCTCATTGAAGGCCCGCACCAGCGTGGCAAGCTCATCCATGGCATGGACCCGAACACGGTAGGACAGGTTCCCCCGCCGGACTTCGTGCGCCGCTCCCAATAAGGCGGAAATCGGAATCGCGATTTGCCGTGATAAAACCTGCGCGGACCAGGCGGCAAAGAAGAGCACAAACAACGTAATCATGCAAATCAGTTGAAAGTAAGTCTCCTGGTAGAACTTTCGGCGTCCCGTTTGTGATTGGCGCTGGTGATTGACTTCCTGCGCGAAAGCTCCCTCGCTAGCCGAAAGATCGCCATTGAGCGCTGCCGCCACCGACACTTGGCCCAGCTTTCGATCCCCGTTCATGACATCGGAAGTGGCGTGCAGCAGTTCCGAATCAGCTTTGTCGAAATTCTGGTAGAGCAGGACCGGAACGCCAATAGCCCGCTGCAGTACCAGTTGCCGGATACCACGCTCCTGGGAGATTTTCTTGAAAAGAGCCGTATCCACCTGCCCGGACTGAGCCGCTAAGCGGGTTTGTGGAAGCAGGCTGATCCAGTCTGTTTCCGCCTCGACACGCTCCTGAGCTTCCTTCTGGTAAAGGGTATTCAAATGCTGTAGAGAGGTTTTGCTAAACCAGTCATCCAAGTGGCGGTTCAGCACATAGACGCTGAACAGGACAGAGAACAATACGGGAGCAAGGGTAAGAGCAAGCGCTCCGAACAGCATTTTGGAGCGTATGCGCGATCCCTCTTTGTTGCGATGCCGGTCGATGTAAACCCGGACACCAGCCCGGAACAGCATAAACGCCACAACGACGGTCAACAAAAAGATAATGATCGAAACCGACCAGAGAAGGGCCGTTTCGCTGGCGCTCGAAGGTGAGTAGGAAATACGGAATGAACCCTGCCAGATCAATAAGATCAGCAGAATGACGAAACTAAGCCCCGTGGCAATGGAAGTGAGACGCCGGCGCACGACACTGCCATAGTAGCGAAAACAGCGTCTGGCAATTGGCGGCTGAGCGCCAAACAGACCTGTTTATTTGCCCAGAATTGTTCCCGGACGGCTTTGTGTCCGGAACTCATACTGCTGAATTTGCAGGGCTAAATGCCCTCTGTTATGGCGCGTGACACGGCCTCGCGCCACGAGGTTCAGCAAGCATTTTTCATTCAATTGAGCCGGCCAGCTAATCGAAACTTCCAAGCGGGTTCCCACCGGAAGATCATGATCCGAGGTAAAAAGCACTCCGGAACTGCTGATATTCAGGGTTTTCCCATTGCCGGCCAGAATTTCAGCGCGCTGGTTCAGAGTTTTATAACGAACCTCCCGTTCAATAGGAAAACGGCTTGACTTTCGCCGTTCATTGGAATTGCCTGCCAATGCATCCAGGCGATTGCCAAGAGTCAAAGTATTTTCGGACACAGTTAAATCAGACTCCGATCTTTCAGATTACACAATGCAATACACATACCTAATCGGCTGTAATGGCATTTTTGTTGCGCTTATTTTTCAACCATTCAAGCCGTTCCCGCAGTTTTTGCTCAAAACCCCGGTTTGTTGGCCTGTAAAATCTGCTCCCCACCAGGGAATCCGGCAGGCATTGCATATCGGGAATGGCATCTTCCTCCGAGTGCGCGTGGCGGTAGTCCCTACCGTACTCCATTTCTTTCATCAGGTCCGTAGGGGCATTTCGCAACTGCAACGGCACTGCAAACGCCGGACTGCTCTCAAGAAGCGAGTTCACCTGGTTAAGCGCCTGGTAAGAAGCATCGGACTTAGGAGCAAGAGCCAAGTAGATAGTAAGTTGTACCAAGGCTAAATCTCCTTCCGGTACCCCTAAAAAATGTATGGTTTGCATACAGGCGATAGCCTGCTCAACGGCTTTGGGATCAGCCAGTCCGATATCCTCAATCGCCATTCGGATCAGCCTTCGAACCAGGTAAAGCCGATCCTCACCAGCCTTCATCATGCGAGCCAACCAGTAAATGGCGGCATCCGCGTCACTGGATCGCACGGATTTGTGCAGAGCCGATATCAGATTATAGTGCTCTTCGCCTGACTTGTCATAGAGAAGCACCTTGCGTTGCAGCGCGTCGGCCACAACTTGCCGGTCAATAATGCCGTCCTGCGCTGATTGGGCGGCAAGCTCCAGCGTATTAAGGGCGGAACGGGCATCCCCGCTGGAAGCACGGGCAATTTCTTCCAGCAGTTCATCGCTGATCGAAAGCCGTAAATGGCCCAAACCACGTCCCGGCGTTTCCAGGGCGCGCCGGAGAAGAGCGACGGCTTCAGCCGTGGAAAGCGCCTGTAATTGGTAAACTTTTGTTCGCGAAAGCAGCGCCGAGATGACCTCAAAAGAAGGATTTTCCGTGGTAGCGCCAATGAGGACCACATCGCCGCGCTCTACATAAGGTAGAAAAGCGTCCTGTTGAGCTTTATTAAAGCGATGAATCTCGTCCACAAACAAAACCGTGCGCCGTCCCATGCGCCTGGCCTTCTCCGCGTCGGCCATGACTGCTTTGATCTCCTTAATGCCGCTCAGGACCGCGCTAAACGGAATAAAATCGGCCCGGCTGGTTTGCGCCATCAGGGATGCCAAAGTTGTCTTGCCCGACCCCGGTGGCCCCCAGAGGATCAGCGAGGTAAGCTGCCCGCTTTCGATCTGAGTACGAAGAGGTTTGCCGGGAGCTAAGATATGCTCCTGCCCCACGTATTCATCCAGCGATTGTGGACGCATCCGGTCCGCGAGCGGCCGGTCCCCGCGATCTTCTCTTGTGTGTGCACTGAGCGAAGGGGTATCAAACAGGCTCATAAGGTCCTCTGCTTATAAGCCTCGAACAAAGCTAGGGAACAAGCAACCGCCGCGTTGAGCGACTCCACTTTGGACATGGGTATAGATACTGGTTGCGCTTGGGCCAGCAGTTCCTCCGACAGGCCAGCCCCCTCATTGCCGGTAATCAGGCAACAAGAACCGCTCAGATCAGCCTCCGTAATCATGGTCCTGCCTGAAGCCGTGAGCGCGTACTTTCTAATACGATTCTGAGCCGCTTGCCGGATGAGATTTTCAGCGTGTATTTCTTCTAAAAAAGGAAGGCGGAAAATGGAACCGGCCGAGGCCCGCAGGAACTTGCCGTTCGACACGCGCACGCATCCTGCAAGAAAGATAACGCCGGTTGCGCCAAATGCCTCGGCGGAGCGTACGATTGTTCCCGCATTGCCAGGATCTTGCAGGGCATCCAGCGCTACCAGCAATGCGGGCTGCCGCCACACTTCGTCCCCGGACCACTCGCGGGGCCGCAGTAGCGTCAATACTTCCTGAGCGGTTTCCGTGGAGGCCGTAGCCGCAAACACCCGGCTGGAAACTCTTATGATCTCAACCCTTGATGAATAGAGAAGCTCCCGGTAGCGCTCCAGACCGTTCGCTGTTGTCAGTATCTTCTCCACGCTCCAGGAGGAGCGAAGCGCCTCCTGGAGCAAATGTGGACCTTCCGCGACAATCAAGCCGTCTTCTGTCATTTTGCCGCTTGCCGCAGCCCGCCGTACGCTTTTGAGAAACGCATTTTGCGTGCTCCCTAATTCCATGGAATGATGAACCTCCTCGCCAGAGGACGTAAACTGAAGACTGATCAACTTAGATCTGACAGTTTGAGTGCAGCCGCATGAAGCGCGCTATTGCAGGACTGCTCGGCCTGCTAGTGATCCTAATTTTAGGCTACCTGTTCTATGTAGCGAGACAAATCGAGCGCCAGTCGAACAGAGACGAAGCTCAACGGGCCGACGTCATTATTGTTCTCGGCGCCGCCGAATATCATGGAAGGCCCTCGCCGATTTTA
Source organism: uncultured Bryobacteraceae bacterium (assembly GCA_964249105.1). GTDB lineage: Bacteria > Acidobacteriota > Terriglobia > Bryobacterales > Bryobacteraceae > Bog-105. The sequence goes on from CAXUBB010000056.1 coordinate 14,866, forward strand.
CGGGCACGGCTCAATCATGCGCTCCTGCTCTATCTGCGCGGACTGGCCCCTTATGTTTTGACAACGGGCGGAGCGGGCGGTGATCCGGTCTATACCGAAGGCGAAGTAGGCCGCGCCTATTTAACGAAGCACGGCGTGCCTTCGGAGTCCGTCTTAGTGGAACCCAAGGGCACTACTACAGCCCAAAGTCTGGAGGCCGCCGTCGAAATCATGGGGCGCATGAACCTGCACTCCTGCATTGTTGTCAGCGACGGCTATCATATCTATCGTGTAAAACGTCTATTGCAGGACCGCAACATTCAAGTTTACGGCTCCCCGCGTCCCTCCGCCGGAGCGCCGAATCCCAAGCAAATGCAATGGCTCTATTTCCGTCAAGCCGTGGGCTTTGCGCTTTGGCAAATAGGAATTAATGTGTAAAGGGCAGCGGTAAGGGGATGCTGGCAAAGCTTTTGATGAATCCATTTTCCGCGGTGACAAGGTCCTAAATTGCAAAATCCGCGCTATTACTTGGCGGACCCAAACTCCACGCCCTTCTTCTCACGGCCTAACCCCGCAATAATGGCTGTTACGAAAAAAACGGATGCTCCCGTGGACGCCATCGCCGTGGCGTAGCTCATGTGCTCCGCGAAGAGCGCTTCCAGCACGGGTACTGAACTGGCTACCAGCACCCCGCACTGATACGAAAAACCAGGCAGAACGCCGCGAATCTCATTTGGTGAGAGTTCGCTTAAGTGCGCCGGAATGACGCCCCATGCGCCTTGCACAAAGAACTGAATCAGAAAAGCTCCCGCAATGAGTAAACCCCGGGAAGGGGCATACGCCCAGAGCGGCGTCACCAGAATCGCCGCCAGCAAAGCCAGCATGATGGCGCGGCGTCTGCCGATACGATCCGAAAGCAATCCAACGGCAACGCCGCCCAAAATCGCGCCCACCATCGATATGGCCGTGATCAGCGAACGCCCCCGCGCGTCCATGTGCCAGAAGCGCTGAAGAAATGTAGGGTACATATCTTGTGTCCCGTGCGAGGCGAAGTTCATGCCGGCCATCAATAGAACCAGATAAAGAAATAATCTCCAGTGTCCGGCGAGACTGGTTCCAATGCCGCTCCAGCTTTCCCGTTTCGATTTTCGCCAGACTTCGGACTCCTTCACGCGCAGCCGGACAAACAGCGCCAGCAACGCGGGTAACCCGCCCAGGAAGAACAGGGGCCGCCAGCCCCAGCGCTCAAACAAGAAGTAAAAGCAGAACGCAGCCAGTAAATTGCCGAACGCATAGCCTTGCTGCAGAAGGCCGGAGAGCACGCCGCGCCATTTCGCCGGAACTTTTTCCATGACCAACGACGCGCCCACGCCCCATTCGCCTCCCATGCCGATGCCAAAAAGCGCCCGTAAAATCAGAAAGCTCGTAAAAGTAGGCGCAAAGCCGGTAGCCACCTCCACCACCTAATAAAAAACGAGATCAATCATCAAAGGCAAGCGCCGACCATATCGGTCAGCCATCAAGCCGAAGATGAACGCGCCCACGGGCCGGAATGCCAGCG
>CAXUBB010000057.1:0-11550 GCA_964249105.1 uncultured Bryobacteraceae bacterium
ACCCACGGCTACGCCGGGCATTGGAGGCCGGGAAAGCTCGGCGGGCACTCCGTCCGGAAGCGGCGCTCCTCTTGGCGTTGCCGGCCGGGAAACACGAGGAGCGGGCGGCGGGGGCGGTTTCAATCGCGGCGGAGGGCTTACCCCGGAGCAGGCGCGAGTGATGACGGATGCCATCAATATACTCAAGCAGCAGGGCGCTGTGATTGTGGACCCGGTGGACATTCCAAGCATCGTTACCAAAGATCCGGACAAGAATTTTCTACTATGGGGCGCTTGCGGCGGATGGAATAATGGCAAAGGCAAAGACGCGAACTGTTCCGTCGTGCTGAAGTACGGCATGAAACGCGACTTTAATCAGTGGCTCGCGACGCTTGGCCCTTCCGCGCCGGTCAAGTCCCTGACGGAGTTACGGCAATGGAACAATACTCACATCAATGCGGGGGCGATCCGGTACGGGCAATCGCTCCTCGATATTTCAGATGAGATGAACGTGGAGGCGGATCGCGCACGATACCAGGCGGACCGGGCGAAAGATATTGAGTTGGCAGGCGCGCACGGTATTGATGAGGCCATGAAAACCAATAAGCTCGATGCTCTGTTGTTTCCGGGACCTAATGGGGCTGCGATTGCCGCTAAACCCGGCTACCCGACGGTGATCGTGCCGTTTGGGACTGTGCCGAACGTCTCAGCGACAGCGCCGTTTCCCGCCGGCTTTGAAGCTAAGCCCGCTCCCTTCGGCGTTAGCTTTACGGGTATGAGTTGCAGCGAGGGGCGTCTCATCGGGTTCGCGTATGCTTTTGAACAGGCTACCAGACGCCGCGTGCCGCCTTTCCCGCTACCCTAGAGGTAAGGAAAGGATGGCAGCGCCATGACAAAACCACCAGGACCGCGTGGCCGGAAAGTTCTTGGCTTTTTCGGCGTAAAGTACGCGCCGCACGCACTTGGATTTTTGGAGCAAACCGCGCGGCAGTATGGGCCGATCTCGTATTTCAGGTTGATTCGCCAGCACACGTATTTGCTGGATGACGCGGATCTCATCAAGGAAGTGCTGGTCACTCAACAGCATCAGTTTGCGCGGGATTTCGGCGCAACCATTCTCAAAGAACTGATCGGCGACGGGTTGATCACGCGGGAAGAGCCGCTGCACCGCGAACGCCGCCGGGTTTTGCAGCCGGCCTTCCATCGCGATCAGGTTGCTTCCTATGTTGACATCATCGTCGGCGAGTCCGCACGCGCATTAAATGCCTGGCGTGGTCGCGCCTCAGTTGATGTCGGGGAAGAGATGCGCCTATTGACTTTGTCGATCATCGGCAGCTCCCTATTTGGTCCCGAGTTTCGTGAAAGCGCCCGGGCCATTACGGACGTGCTTCAACGAGTGCGCAATCGCACGAGAAGTATTGTTGTGGCCGCCACTCTCTTAAAGCCCTTCATACGCCGTTACCGCCGTGCGTTTCCCGAGAGCCGCAGCTTGTTCTTCCCCACTGAGCGCGTGGATCTTCATCGTATTTTGAAGCCTCTAATTCCCCAGAGGCAACAATACGGAGCAAAAGATGTTCTCTCATTATTATTGGCGCAGCAGGGTAGCGCCGACGGTTCGCTCAGTGATGAGGACATCCGCAATGAGATGGTGACCTTTGTGCTTGCCGGACACGAAACAACGGCTACAGCGTTAACATGGGCATGCTATCTTCTGGCTACTCATCCGCACACGCAGGAACGGCTGGCTCAGGAAGCTCAGGCGGTGCTCGGTGATAACGAGCCAACAATGGAGGACATACCCCGGCTGACGTTTGCCTCCATGGTTTTCAACGAAACGCTCCGGCTGTTTCCACCGGCTGGTATTTTTGGAAGGCGAGCATTGGAGAAGACAACTCTGGGCGGGTACGACATACCCAAAGGCGCGACGCTTCTCCTCAGCCCTTACATTACTCAGCGCAATAACCGCTATTTTGAACATCCGGAAGCATTCGTGCCGGAACGCTGGGAAACTGGCGCGCCGCCGAAATTCAGTTTCTTCCCGTTCGGCGGAGGAGCGAAGATGTGTATTGGAGAGCCGCTGGCCCGGACGGAAGGCGTTTTGATCTTGGCGGAAATCGCCCGTCGTTTTCAACTGTTTCCGGCTAATGATCGCGAGATCGGCATCAATCCACGCGTCACCATCGTTCCGGATCAGCCCGTGATCCTGACGTTACACCCGCGTGAACGCCAGCAGACGAATCAGCTTAGTAATTCAGCGCCGGCGACGATAGCGGCTTCCCGAGCCTGAAAACTGTCAAGCGCGGTTTGCGCTTTTTTTCTCACAGCCGGCGCTTGATCCTGGCTTAGGCGTTGCAGCAGTTCAATGCCCCTCCCATCGCCAATTTTGGTGATGGCCCATACCATGGCAAGCCGGAACATAGGCGAGGAATGCTCAATTAGCTGCTGGAGCGTGTCCAAAGCAAGCTCTTTGTTAATTGGATATAGCCCGACAATGGCGTTAGCAACAACCCGATGAGCGGTATCCTGTAAAACGCTGACATAGACCATTTCCGCTTCTTTCGTCGTTGTTCCCCAAAGCGCTTCCACGGTATTCGCCCGCACCCGACTGTCCTCTGATTGAAGGTTGCGCTGCATCAAAGCCGCGCTGAGACTCATGCCGCCGATCAACTTCGCTGCCTTGGATCGAATCCGTTCATCCTGCCGGTAAGTCAACCGCTGCAGCCAGCGGACAAATAAGGAGAGGTTTTCGAAAGGTTCTAACAAATCCAAAGCTCTCCTCAGCCGCAAGTTTTCAGTTAATGTTTCCTGCCGGTCAGCTAACGCAAACAGCTTCGTGAGAAATTGCGGGTCCTCATGCCGGAAGAGCGCAAATAGCTTTTGCGCTACTTCAAACGCGGTGGATTTACTATCAAGTACTACATCGAGGTAATCGGGGCTGGCAGACAACCAGGACATCATTTGCCGTCCTGAAGCATCCAACCCCTGCTCGGCGATGTAGCGGAGACAGGCACGGATAGTCTCGCCTGGATACGCGTTTCTGGCTCGCTTGAAGAAGGCCGGAAACTGATCAGGTTGATTTTTGGCGGCGTCGATCAGAATCTGCTCTAGCGATCTAATCGTTTTGGGTTGAGAGTCCTGTGAAATCATTACACTGCTCTTCCGGGCGGAGCAATCAGCTACATCCTCCAGTAAAGTGGTGCAATGAACTGTCTATTTATCTAAAAGTTCTTTCGCCTGCGATGATGAAAGGGTCAAAGACGATGGTGAGCCGGGCGGGACTCGAACCCGCGACCACCGCATTAAAAGTGCGATGCTCTACCAACTGAGCTACCGGCCCAGGAACAGTGGATGGTTCCTGCTTCAGGATATCATCCGCGCGCTGGCGCGGCCTTATGCAAGCCGCATTGCGTGGATAGCTATGAGCTTGTCGGCACCGGCAGAGCAGCCGGGTAGACGGGAGGAGAGTGGAGCCGACTGCACTGGCTCACCTCAAAAGCGACCTTCTCGCCTTGTGCGGTTATGTTTCCGCGCCACTTCTCCTTGCCGTTGAGAAAGGCGCTGATTTCCCGGTCAATAGGGTGATCGAGAACAATAACTTCGCCCAGTTCCAGCCCCAATAATGTACGAGCCGAAATCACTCCGCTTGGAATTTGCGCTTCAATCGTCAGCATGGAATCCTGGATGAGCTGGGCGACAAAGTACTGGTCGCTTTCCGTGGACTCCACTCTTCGAACCTTTTGCAACTGGTCTAACTTGTGCCGCAATCGCTTGACGAATATGGACGGAATAGCCAGATTCATCAGGCCGGATGTCGCTCCCACGCGCACCTCAACGGCTATAACGATGACCGCTTCCGCCGGCGAGAGCACATAGAGCATGGTTGGCTCGCTGGCAAGCGATTGCACGGAGAACGCAATATCAGCCACATTTTTCCAAGCTTCGCTCAGATCGCAGAGAACGACTCGCAAAAGAGTTTGACCAAGCTTCTTTTCGATATCGGTGATTTTGCGATTCACAGGGACCGAAGCCTTGCCCTTGCTTCCGAGCAGCAGCTCAAGCAAGCCAAAAACCAGATTGTTGCTTATCTCCAGCACGGCTGTACCGTCATAGGGCCGCAATCCGAGATAAGCGATACAAGTGGGGGAAGCAAGACCTTCGAGGAACTCGGAGTAGGAAATCTGTTCCAGGCTGACCAGATTAAGCGCCACATAGGATCTCAAGTAAGCGGAAAGACTCGACGCCAAACTCCGGACAAAGTTTTCATGAATCTGGTGCAGCGATTGGAGCTGTGATTTCGGAAGACGATCGAGCCGGTGAAAGTCGAAGGCCGCCACCTCGGTTTGAGCCTGCGTTTGACGCGGCGTTTTGGCCGGCGCCGATCCTTGAAATACCGCGTCGATTTCCTCTTGACTGAGAACCTTACTCATCTGTCCGCCTCTCTCCGCCGCTTGCTTTCGTGACCCCGTGTGACAGCCGCAAACCTAACATTTGCTGTAAAGACTCATACGGTCCTGCCTGCTGATGATCTCTTTGATGCGGACGCCGTAATTTCCTTTGATGGATACAACTTCGCCCCGAGCCACAACAGTGCCATGGACAATCAATTCGACGTGGTCGCCCACGCTCTGATCCAGTTCGATCAACGATCCGGAATTAATTTTCAGCACTTCCCGAATGGGCATTTGAGCACGGCCCAGCGCTACCGAAAGCGGTAATTCCAAGTCCATCAGCCGTTCCAGCATGGGAGTGGCTTGCTGCGCGTCGGCTCCTCCTTGCTTGGGTCTGCTCACTTCCTCTGGGGAACTGCCGAGAACAGCGGCAATTGCCGGTTCAATCGCCATGATGATCGCCGGGAGTTCACCACCGGCAAGCCTAAGACCCAGCAGCGCATACAGAAGTCCGTCAAACTTTGGCGGCGCATCAAGCTGGCCTTCCTGGCACTGAAGCGGTTTGGGCAGGTCGACACTGATGACGGTGGCCGCGCCATGCTGCGCTTGACCGACGATCTCCAAGTAGGTAGACTGGGCTTCCTCCCGAGCGGTACTGCCCGCAGCCCCGCCCAGGGCCGACCATGTTGCTTCCTTTGCGCCGATCCAAATAGTAAATTCGCCTGCGCCGGCAAAGGTCTGCTTCCACCACAGTAAGTCGGACGTTTCCGAAGGCGCGAGTTCCTTGGCGCGCCCGCAGGTAAGGCCCGGCTGCTCACCGCTAAACATCTCAACAGCGCGGCTAAATTCCTGCATCCACGCATCCAGAAACTGATCAATTGCCTGATTTTGAGCGCTCATCGGGTATCGTCCTTTTTTGCTTTGAATGTCATGACGGATGCTACTCTACCTCGCTGTAAGAAGGGGCCGGTGATAAAGCGGAGGGCTTGTCCCGCAAATCCGCTACTCGAACGGCCAGCTTGCCCTCTACCACCAGAATTTCACCGCTTCCAAGCAAAACCTCACCTATGTACAGATCAATGTTTTCTCCAGATGGCCGGCTCAGAGGCAGCAGTGAATCAATATCGAGGCTCACCAGCTCACCGAACGTGACAATGCGCTGGTCTAGTTCGGCATAAATGTTCACATTCACGTCCATGATGGACGCATAGCTTTGCAAACTAACGAAGTCTTGCGCGTGATCACGGGTAAATGATCTCAAGAGTTCACCACCAGGCTATTAGTAGACATACTGGTCATTGGCCGCGCTCGTCAAACTGATAGCGCCTTCGGCTTCCATCTCCCGCGCCAGCGTAATAATTTCCTGTTGAGCAACATCCACATCCTTGAGCTTGACCGGGCCAAGCGCCGCAATATCTTCGGCCATCATGGCCGCCCCGCGCTGCGATTGAGTGGAAAGAAACTTCTGGCGCAGGGATTCGTTGGATCCTTTTAAGGCCACAACCAGTGTGCTCCGGTTCGCGCGGGAGATAAGCGCAGAAATGGAAGTGGGATCCAAGCTCTCCAAATCTTTAAACACGAACATAAAGCCCCGGATACTGTCAAACAGGGGACGGTTATCCTTCTCCACAGCCTCCATGAGCTGAGAGCAGGTATTGGGATCAAGCCGGTTAAAGATATTCGCGACAGCGCGCACACCGCCATAAGCTTCGCGGCTGAGTTCTCCCAAGTTTTTCAACTTCTGATCGATCACCGAGGCGATGTTACGGACAATCTCAGGTGAGATCTGATCAAGATCGGCCATGCGGATAGCCACATCCGTTCGTGTTTCCACGGGGAGCGAACTAATCAGCGTGGCCGCCTGCGAGGGATCGAGGTGAGACAGAATCAAGGCAATCGTTTGCGGGTGCTCATCCTGAATAAACTTAGCTAACTGTTGTGGGTCTGTCTTCCGGAAGTTCTCAAAATCAATGGCTTCATTGCTCATGGATTTCATGAGGCGATCGATCAGCGGCTGCGCCACGGTAGGACCATAAGCCTCAATCAACAGCTTGCTCGCGTATTCTAAACCGCCCTTGACGTGCAGCCCTGTTGAGGTAATGTATTGCCCGAACTCTTCCAACGTGTTTTGAACATGGTCCGGCGTCACACGCTCTAACTGAGCGATGGCCTTGGCGAGCTTATCAGTTTCATCGTCCCGCATGTGTTTCAGAAGTCCAGCGCTTCCCACGGGTCCGAGTGAGACTAAGATGATAGCCGCTTTCTGGGCACCCGAGATACCGGCTATTGAATCGGAATCAATGCTTGCCATTGCTTATCGAAAATTAAGTGCGACTTCTCGACCGTATGTTGCCAGTTTTTTCTTGCCAATTTTGTAAAAAGTACCCTATCGAAAGTAATTTCGTTATTCGATACAGCCTTGTTGCTACATAAGTTTGCTGGTAGGAAGGTGCTTGAGAGTGAAAATTAACGTGCTGATCGTCGATGATTCCACTGCAATTCGTAAAATTTTAGTTCGCGTGCTTGCGCAAACAGACTTGCCCTGGGGAGATGTCCAGGAGGCTAGTGATGGACTGGAAGCGCTCACTGCCCTGAAAAGTTTTAACGCCTCGCTTATTCTTTCGGACATCAACATGCCGAACATGGATGGACTGCAATTTCTCACTCATTTAAGAGCGGATGCTAAGTGGAAGCAGGTTCCAGCCATCATGATTTCCACCGAAGGCAATCAAGCGAAAGTTCTGGAAGCAGTTCAACTGGGCGCAAATGGCTATGTTCGAAAGCCGTTTACGGCCGACCAAATTAAAGAAAAAGTTCTTTCCTGCTTTAAGAGTGCCGCTGCCTGATCAAATTCGCGGAGAAACTAATCCAGGATTTTTCTGAGGGACACCGTGAAGTGTTATGGACAACAACACCTTAACTGATTTCATCTTTAATGCCGCCAAAGAAACGTTCTCCATCATGCTTGGATTGAAAGTGACTCACGGCGAACATGCGGCTGAGAATCCGGAAACAGCAGGAGCGGCGGAGCGCGTCGTTGCGCTGATCGGCTTAGCTGGCGACTACAACGGAACAGGAATAATGAGCTGTTCTCCCGCGCTGGCTTGTCGATTATCCTCCCGTATGTTAATGGCTGATTTGCAAATGGTTGACAGCGATGTTCTGGGCGCTATCAGCGAGATCTCGAATCTTATTTTCGGCAATGTGAAAACCATGCTTGAAGAGCAAGTCGGGCTGCTTGGCCTGAGCATTCCGACCGTGGTCTTCGGACGTAATTTCCGCACCCGGAGCGTTGGCGAGCAGTGGATTGCTGTTCCGCTTAAAGTGGATGAAGGTGATCTCGATCTCCACATGCGCCTTTGGCAAAATCATGACAGCACGAACCATAGCATAACCCGCCAAGCAACTGCCGTCCCGGTTTAACATCCGGCAGTACCGCACATTCCCCTGGTTGCTTTCGCATTCTCCCCCTATTGCTAGCAATTTTGCTGGTTTTATGTGCCTGAATTGTCCATAGCTCAACCAAATACAGACTGTAAGTAGGAATTCAGAGTAATTAGCAAGTAACCTTATTCCTGTACTTGTATCTATGTAGAGAGACGGATTGGCACAGGCTATCTTTCTAGACAGGTCATTCCTTTGACTTGTGCCTGCGCTTTAGTTGGTGCTGGAGATCACCGCTTTAGCAGGAGTTAACCTCCTATGCAACATATCCGCATAGTTGATTTGTGTATTACCGAAAGGAAGGCTGTTGTCTGTTTTCGACCAAATTTTTCGAAGCTTTCTGCAGGCTGGCTTTGAGTGTTCGACACATAAGTATAGGGATGGCAGGCGTCTTGACCTGCTAGAGCAAACACAGCACGATCGTTTTGCATTGGCTGATTACGGCCGTGTTCGCCAATTGGGAATTCAAACTGTCCGCACGGGCGCGCGCTGGCATCTCATTGAGCAGCACCCAGGCGAGTATAATTTTGATTCTTTGTTGCCTACTTTGCACGCCGCTTATGTGACGGAAGTAGAAATCCTTCTTGATCTGTTCCATTTCGGCTGGCCGGATGATCTTGATATTTTCGGGCCTAAATTTGTTGACCGATTTGCCCGCTATGTTCGTGCATTAGCACGTTACATTAAGCATCATCGCGATATATGCAGGACTTTTGCTCCGGTTAATGAAATCTCGTTTTTGTCCTGGGTGGGCGGTGATGTGGCCAATGTTTTTCCGCATGCCCGGAATCGCGGCAGCGAGCTAAAACGAATTTTGGTGCAAGCCGCGATTGTCGCCAGTGATATTTTGCTCAATGAACTCCCTGGAGTCCGGCTGATTTCTCCTGAGCCTGTCATCCACATTGTCGGTAATCCCGACGTGCCAGATGATGTCATAGCTGCAGAACGCTATCGTTTAGCTCAATTTGAAGCCTGGGATATGCTTTCCGGCAAGGCTGCTCCGGAACTGGGCGGCCGACCGGAATATCTGGATATCATTGGAACCAATTTCTACGACCGGAATGAATGGGTAAATCACGCTGAAACTTTGACTCGCTCCCATCCCCGCTACCGTCCTTTTCATCAGATTCTACATGAGGTTTGGGAGCGCTATCGCCGCCCTATTTTTGTCTCTGAAACAGGAACAGAAAACGACGCGCGCGCGGACTGGTTCAATTACGTGTGCGGTGAAGTGGAAATTGCTCGAAGCATGGAAATTCCCGTGCACGGCATCTGCTTATACCCAATTCTTAATCACCCTGGCTGGGTGGATGACCGACACTGCTGCAATGGTCTTTTCGATTATGCTGACTCCTCCGGCCATCGGGACATTCACCAACCACTAGCGGACGCTATTTTTCGCTTGCAAGAGCGGCTACGGCAGAGCAACTATATTTCAAACCATGAACTTCAACGACATCGACCTGATCTGTTTGTCCCATCTTCGATGGGGTTTCGTATTTCAAAGACCCCAGCACCTGATGAGCAGGTTTGGTAGAAATCGTCGAGTCTTCTTCCTTGAAGAGCCGCTTTTTGAAGAAAGCGCTGAGCCGGGCATCAGAACTCGGGTGTGTCCTGAAACCGGAGTTCATGTATTAGCGCCAGTTCTACCGTGCGGTTTAGAGACAGGACAGGTGAACGCGCTGCAAAGGGATTTATTGAGTTCCGCCATTCAAGCGAATCATATTAATCAATACATCGCTTGGTACTACACGCCGACCGCTATGGAGTTTACCAGTGCGCTCGATCCAAAGCTGACAGTTTATGACTGTATGGATGAGCTGTCCGCTTTTTCGGGCGCGCCCCCTTCCCTGAGAAATAATGAAATGGCGCTCTTCAAACAAGCGCAATTGGTCTTTACAGGCGGAAGAAGTCTTTTTGAGGTGAAGCGTAAACAGCACCAATCGGTTTATTTGTTTCCGAGCAGCGTGGATGTGCCGCATTTCGGGCGCGCCCGGCAAATCCCGAAAGAGCCGGAAGATCAGAAGCCGATCGAAAAGCCCCGGTTTGGTTTTGCGGGCGTAATCGATGAGCGCATGGACGTTGAGCTACTGAAACAGGTTGCGCACCAACGTCCGGAGTGGCAGTTTGTGCTCCTGGGCCCGATAGTCAAGATTCCGGCGGCTTCCCTGCCCCAAGCGCCCAATATTCACTTTTTAGGAATGAAGTCATACATAGACTTGCCGGCCTACCTGTCCGGCTGGAACATCGGTATTCTTCCGTTTGCGCTCAATGATTCTACGCGTTTCATTAGTCCAACGAAGACGCCTGAATACTTGGCGGCAGGCTTGCGTGTGATTTCGACACCAATACGGGACGTGGTCACTCCTTATGGGCAGCTAGGTCTTGTCAGCATTGCCGAGACTGCTGAACAGTTTATCCAGGCAGGCGAAGAGCTTTTAGCGCAGGGACTAACATCCGAATTCCGGGAGCGCGCGGATCAGTTCCTGGCGCAGTCCTCCTGGGACAAGACGGCCAGGGAGATGGAGCAACTGATGGAAAGCAAGCTGTGGCTGAATAACTCACTAGATGCGCATCGGACAGCGATGAGCGTCGATTCATTAGCGGAAGGCGTACAAAATGTTTGATTACTTAATTGCAGGTGCTGGCTTCGCCGGTTCTGTTGTGGCGGAGCGGATGGCGTCGTCAGGGAAAAAGGTTCTGGTTGTTGACCGCCGGAAACATATAGCGGGCAATGCCTATGATCATCTCAACGAAGATGGCGTGTTGATTCATCGGTACGGTCCGCATATATTCCATACAAATTCCGAACAGGTTTTTGAATATCTGTCGCGCTTCACATCCTGGCGCTCTTATGAACATCGCGTGCTGGCTTCCGTGGACGGCAAGCTGGTGCCTGTTCCTATCAATCAGGACACGGTGAACCTTCTTTATGGGCTTAAGCTGAAAACCGAAGCGGAAGTGGAGGCGTTTTTTGCTTTGCAAGCGGAGCCGCGCACATCGATTCGCACCTCGGAGGATGTGGTTGTCAGCAAAGTAGGCCGTGATCTTTACGAAAAACTCTTCCGAAATTACACCCGGAAACAATGGGGAAAGGATCCATCCGAACTGGATGCGCTGGTGACGGCCCGTATTCCGGTACGAACCAATCGCGACGACCGTTATTTCACGGATCGCTACCAAGCAATGCCCAAGCATGGCTATACGCATATGTTTGAAAACATGCTGGACCACCGGAACATCACAGTAGAGCTTGGTTGCGATTACCGCGACGTCGCGCAGAAAGTGAAATTCAAGGAAGTTGTATATTCCGGGCCGGTGGACGAATTTTTTGGATTCCGCTTCGGTGAACTTCCCTATCGCTCGCTGCGCTTTGAACACAAAACTCTTAGGAAAGAGTTTCTGCAGCCAGTTGCGGTCATCAATTATCCGAACGATCATGCTTATACGCGCGTCACGGAATTTAAGCACCTGACCGGGCAAGCGCACCGTGAGACGAGCGTTGTGTATGAGTATCCGGCGGCTGAAGGGGACCCGTACTATCCCGTTCCGACCCCGGAAAATGCCGCTCTTTATAAGCGTTATGCGGAGCTTGCGGCAGCTACGCCCAATGTTCACTTCGTGGGACGGCTGGCAACTTATCGTTACTACAACATGGATCAGGTTGTCGCTCAAGCATTGACATTGTGCAAGCAAATAGCGACAGCTTCTGAGTCTACGGTCAAAGCGGCGGCTGCGG
>CAXUBB010000057.1:11560-16379 GCA_964249105.1 uncultured Bryobacteraceae bacterium
AGATCACAATCCTCTCGCCGCATCGCGATGACGCCAGTTTTTCTCTGGGCCTAGCGCTTTCCTGCTGGAGTGCAGCTTTCGTACAACTGAAAGTGCTGAACTTTTTTACGCAAAGCGCATATGCGCCACGCTCGTCAGCAAAAACAACAGAGGAAATCTCCGCCATCCGCGAAGAAGAGGATCAGAGGGCGCTTGCGTTTATTCATCGTGGAATTTCGGTTACTTCGTTCGGTTTACTCGACGCGCCTTTACGACTCGATCTTCCGTTGGGCCAGATTACACAGGAACAAAGCGCTGAAAAGATTTCAGCGGAGGAACTGCATCAATTATCAGAGCGGATTCAACAACACTGCACCGGTAGTTTGGTAATCGCGCCGCTCGCGCTGGGCAATCATGTCGATCACATTGCGGTATACAAAGCGGCTGTTAATGCCCTGCCCGCTCACAGCTTGGCGTTTTATGAAGATCTGCCCTATGCAACCTGGATCCCGGCTGATGCTTTACAAGCCTGCATCGAATCTGTCCAACGCACAACAGGCGCTCCACTGGAGCCGTTTGTTTTGCAAACGAAAAATGGGGTGAGGCAAAAGCGTCACATTGCAAATTTCTATCAGTCGCAGATTACGGCTGAAGAAGCAGACCACATTGCCCGTTATGCTGAAAGTTATGGCAGCGGTGAACGGCTTTGGATGCCTGCCAGTAGTGAAAGCTGGAAAGCTATCCGGCTACTTGCCATAGAGCCTCCGCAAACGGCCAGTTCTCATCTACCCAGGTAGACATCGTTGCAAATCCGCTCCGCTGGGCGAATTGGTTGATTTCTTCTTCTGTAAATTTGTGCGAAGACTCTGTCCAGATTGTCTCGCCGGCATCGAAGTGGTACCCGGCATCCAAGGCTCCCATAAATACATCCTGGTTGCGGCAGGAGAGCAGGTGCATTTCAATTCTCCGCTCCCCGCTATTCCAGCGCACTTCGTGCGCGAATGCTCTCAGGTCAAAGTCCGCCTGTAGCTCGCGGTTCATGCGGCCCAGCACGTTGAGATTAAATGCCGCCGTTACGCCGGTCGGATCATCATACGCGGCAATCATAGTATCAATGTCTTTCACCAAATCCGCGCCGAGCAGGAAAAAATCTCCCGGCTGCAGATAAGACCGCAGATCGCGAAAAAAACTGGGAAGCCCTTCGCGGTCCAGATTGCCAATGGAACTGCCGAGAAATAGCAACAAAAGCGGAGCGCCTTCTTCACGTTCTTTTGCAATCTCAGCCAGCCCCTGGAGCCAGTCATTGCAGACCGGCTTGACTTCGCACAAGCCTCCAATTTCGCGCTCACAAGCGGCCAGCGCCGCCGCTGAAACGTCAATCGGGCGGTACGTTAGCTGCGGATTGGCTTGCAGGAGCGCGCTCAAGATAGGCAGCGTCTTTTTGCCGCTGCCGCTGCCGAGTTCAGCAACGGTTCTTAGCCTGCCAATTTTGCGCGCGATATCTCCGGCATGCGCTTGTAATAAGCGTTCGTCTGCCCGTGTTAAACCATACTCGGGGAGCAAAGTAATCGCTTCGAACAAGGCGCTGCCCAAATCGTCATAAAAATATCGCGGAGCTATTCTCTTACTACCAGGCACCGAAAAGCCCGCCGCTACATCTTGGGCAAATTGCGACAGCTCCGACCTGACCAGTACTGACATAAGCGCGTTAGTTCTCAACACACCGGAAGGTTGCGTACATGTAGGGATAATCCCGACGGAACCAGTTTCGGAATGATCTTCGCAGCAAGCGTGCTGCTGTACGCGGTGAGCCGCCTTTCATGACATAGTGTTCGCCGTCGAAGAAATTAGCGGAATAACCAGGGTAAGTAGCACGGGGTTTAAACCCTGGAAATGGTTCAAATAGCGTACGGGTCCATTGCCAGCCGTTTCCCGCCATTTGACTGACGCCGAATGCGCTGTCTCCAGCGGGTGTGGCCGTTACCGGCTCCGGGTCCCACCGGTGCAAATCAAAGTTTCCAAACTGGCGGTGCGGCTTGGCACCACCCCAAGGAAATTCGCGATTTTTGCCGCTAGGAGTCCCGTACGCCGCGCGGTGAAACTGCTCCTCTGTTGGTAAGCTCTTGCCAATCCACTGCGCATAGGCCTCCGCTTCCGATTGCTTCACATACACGGGCCAGTCGAGCGGCAAAGGGAACTCCTCGAACATGCCGCGGTAGAAGATTGATGAGCCGCGCCGTGTCCAGAAATGCGGCATATCAGCGCCAGCATCCACAAACCTCTTGTACTCTCCATTCGTAACGCTATAACGTTGAATCCGGAATGCTGGAACAGGACGTACTGTTAATTCATACTCGTTGTCCCAGCCAAACGCGCCATCATGCGGCTTGCCGAGCACAGCGTCGCCGGACGGAATCTCGATCCACTGGTTTGCCGGAGCCTCGCCGGAAACAGGAGCATCTCCAAACTGCGCCGTATTCTTATGCTGATACTCGAAGTTGTGGAACATGTAGGCTAATGTTTCGAGGTGCATCTGGCGATGCTCCAACGCCATGTAAACTACATCTTCCGGAGCACGTTCGAGGTAAGCGTCTACCTGCTCCCGGCAGTGCGCGACGTAATTTCGTATTTGCTGGACCGTGGGCCAGTCAGCCGGTGTGTCCTGCGGCAAGTGCGCGGAATCGGGATCAATTCCCGCCTGGAACAGCGTATCAAGTTGCTGGTTCAGTGATTTTAGACCAAGACCCTCACGGCAGATTTGAATAAAGTCAAAACCGTCAAGATGACCCACATAAAATACAGTGCGGTGCCGTTCTGCAATGGGCCGCTCATAGAGCGACTCCGGTCGTAAGATGCTAAAAAGACGATCGCTTTCGGCGCGTGCGGTTTGCAATTCCCCAAGAAGGCTTGACACTCCTAAGTCAACAGTCGACATTGATCGCTTCATTTGACGCCTGCCAAGCTATTGAAGTGCCACTTTTCTTTCAAGAACGGAAATGGCAAGTTCTAGAGCCTCCGCCGGAGTACTAATTTCGCCTTCCAGTTGCGCCGTTTCCACCATTTCCAGTGCCGGCCCAAACTGGGGGCCAGGCTGATATCCGGCCTTGATTAAATCATTGCCGGTCAACAGGCGCGGCGGCTTCAGTTCGGATTCCTCCATGTGCTCCCATTGTTGTTTTACAAATTCGTAGGCATCGGTATATCCATTGCTCGCCAAGCAATCCAGGCGATGCAGTTCCAGGTGCTCCTCAAAGCGAGGCAGGCGCAGGAAGCGCTTCAGCGTGCTCATGCGCATCTGCCGGACATCCTTGAAGCGCATGTGATTGGCGACAAGCGAAACAACTTGCTCTGTTTCTTCATGGGAAGCTTTCAATTGGCAGAGGCGTTTTTTTGCCATGGCGGCTCCCACTTCCGCATGCCCGTCAAACCGTATGCGATCAGCCACACGAAATGTCGGCGGTTTGCCGACATCATGGAGGAGCGCTGCCCACGCTAAGGCGGGAGACGGCTGCCGAAGATGTTGCAGCATAATCAGAACATGTGTCCAGACATCGCCTTCCGGGTGGTACTGCGGAGGCTGCGGCACGCCCTGAAAGGCTTTTACCTCTGGAAGAAGAAAAGGGAGCAATCCAGTTTCGTCCAGCAGTTCAAAGCCATACCGGGCGCCGCCTTCCGTCAGAATGCGCGTCAGTTCATCACGGATTCGCTCAGTTGAGATCCGACAAATTTGGGGCGCAAGCCTTTGAATCGCTCGAAAGGTATTTTCTTCAATCCGGAAGCGCAGACGGGCAGCAAAACGCACGGCGCGCAGTAGCCGGAGATGGTCCTCCGCAAAGCGCCGCTCCGGATCGCCGATAGCGCGAATGAGCCTGGCGCTGAGATCGGCTTTCCCGCCTACATAATCATAGACGCGTCGAGTAATTGGATCTTCGAATAAGCCGTTAATCGTAAAATCGCGGCGCTGCGCATCCCGCGCCGGGTCAGTTTCAAAGTGCACTTGGTCAGGCCGGCGACCATCGGAATAATGGCCATCGCTGCGGAACGTGGAAACTTCCACATGCACATCATGGGCGCGACGAAGGAGAACAACGCCGAAGTGAGCACCCACGGTTTGAGCGCCGGGAAACAACTGTAATAACTGAGACGGCGGAGCATTCGTGCTGACATCGAAGTCTTTGGGCCATACGCCGAGAAGCCGATCCCGCACGCACCCGCCGACGAGGAAGGCTTGGAATCGGTGCTCCCGCAGAACGCGAATGATCTCAATCGCAAGCTCTTCGCGCTCTTTGCTTAGGACCCGATTCATAACAAATACAAATCGCCTACTGGAGAGACGACAGACTGACAAGGAAACAGCCGAACGCTAATGAGAGAACTAGGCGTGTTCGCTCTTGCTCTTCAGCTCCGTTGCTGGTTCAGAGGCGCCAACCACACCATCATTCGCTGCCGCCAGCGCCGCTTGCGCTTCCGCCTCAGCTTTCTTCAGTTCTTTCTTCGAAGGGGGCGCTTGTTCATGACGGTAATCATGATCGTGATAACAAGTGCGGCAGCGAACCTTAGCGGCCGTGCCGTCCACCAAAGAAACAATCGAATGGTTTGTGATCCGGCGGCACTTGATACAGTGATCGTCAATTACATCGCCTAAACGCTGCTCATCCATAAATAAGGCCGTCAAAGCGGAGTATATCAAGCTTTTGGCCCTAAAGCACTTACCCGTACTTGTTACGGCAGGTTACCCCTGGAAAATAGAACCCTGTTTGGTAAACTGATACTGCCGCCCTTAATGGCCAGGTAGCTCAGTCGGTAGAGCGCAGCCCTGAAAAGGCTGGCGTCGGCGGTT
>CAXUBB010000058.1:0-5948 GCA_964249105.1 uncultured Bryobacteraceae bacterium
CACCCACTCGCCTTTATTGGTAATCACCGCCTGACCCGCCCGCACTGCGAGTGACCCGCCCTCATACTCCACCTGCAATAATCCTTTCAGCACCACCGTAAACTCATCAAACTCCGGTCTTTGCCCCGGCTCCTCCCATCCGCCGGGACTCTGCATCCGCGCCACGCTCACCGCTGAAGTGCCTGAGTTCACTCGCCCCACGTACTCATCGATCAGCTTCGGCTTGTTGCCAACCGCTGTCACCCGGCTCGGGCAGGAAATCAGTATAGGTTTCGTCATACGCGCAAACTACCACATAAGGCAACTTCGCGCCGCTGACGCTCGCTATGATAAATTTCAACAGTCCATGCCCAAGTCACAAATCGGTTCCGTGGCCCTGATTGCGGCAACGCTGGCCGGAGGTCTGGCGCTGCTTCTCGTTCCTGCCGGTCTCCTCTGGATAACAAGCCTGATCGGCCTCATTCTCCTGCTTGTCCTTCTGGCTTATGACGGAGACGAGCGGCGGTCTGTTTTTCAAACGGTAGCTTTTTCCGCTGTTTGCGGTTTTTGTCTTACCCTGGCGTCGCTCGCCGTTTACCAGTTCTTGCTCAAGGGCATTGCGCCTGAATTTCCCCAGCTCACTCGAACGTGGCTGCCAGTTACTTACCTCGGTGCCACGATACTAATCCTGCTGGTGGATCGTGCCCGCATGAGCGCGCGCACCGGGGCCGAGGGCCAGTTTGAGGCTGAGCGCTCTTCGATCACGTCTCTACCCCTCAGTCCTAAACCTGCCCGGCCCGTTCCGCAAAACGCTCCGGCTGCTCCCGCGCCTGTTAGCTTCTCCGCGCCGATGGCGGAACCGCCCAGCGAAGCAGTTCACACTGAGCCGATTGAGCCGCGCCTGGTGCGGAACAGCGAGCCTGTGCGTCCCGCTCCGGTGCCGGTTCCTGCCAAACCCGGCAAGGAAACCAGCATCTACGTCAACCTGGTTGGTGAAGGGCTGAATATGCTGCGCTCCGTGCGCGCCGAACATCTTGGGCGCGATTACTACCGCATCATCGAATCCATGCCCGAATCCGAGCAATGGGAGTACGGCCCCGGTCAGGTGGTGTTGTGCCGCAAGAAGAACCTGTCGGGCGGAAAAGCTCTGGTCGCCGTGGAAGAAGCGCCGCGCGCCCAGGAGAATTAAAAACCCATGACGATCAAGGACGACCTTGTTGCCGAAGTGCAAACTCCCACGGGACCGATGCGCGCCTACCTGTTTCGCCCCAGCGCCGAGGGCAAGTATCCCGCCATCGTTCTTTATTCGGAGATCTTTCAAGTAACCGGCCCTATTCGCCGCACGGCGGCCATGCTGGCGGGTCAAGGCTACCTCGTTGCTATTCCGGAGGTCTACCATGAACTCGAAGCTCCCGGAACCGTTCTCCCTTATGACCAGGCGGGCGCGGATGTTGGCAACGCTCATAAGTACGGCAAGGAGTTATCTTCCTATGATTCCGATACTCGCGCTCTTCTCGACTTTCTGAAGTCGCGGAACGATTGCACCGGGCATCTCGGCGTTGTGGGAATCTGCCTGGGCGGACATCTTGCTTTCCGCGCCGCCATGAATTCTGACGTTCTGGCGGCGGCTTGCTTCTACGCCACCGACATCCATTCCGGCAGCTTAGGCAAGGGCAAGAATGATAATTCCCTCCAGCGCGCCGGTGAAATCAAGGGGGAACTCCTGCACATTTGGGGCAGGCAAGATCCTCATGTGCCGCTGGAAGGAAGAAATCGCATTAAAGCCCGCCTGGAGGAAGTAGGAGCGCGGTTTCAATGGATTGAACTGAACGGCGCGCACGCCTTCCTGCGCGATGAAGGCTACCGTTACGATCCGGCCTTGGCCCACTTGTGTTACAGCCTCGTTTTTGATCTGTTCCATCGAAACCTTGCCATCGCTACTGCCAACTCCCCGGAGCCGAAACAAGCCCCTGAGACGAAGCGCTAATTTGGGGTCCTATACGGATCACCTTTCTCCTCATCGTTCCGCTTAAAACCTACCACCACAGCTGTATTAAGGGCATCTATTATACAAGAAATACTCATTAAAGCATGAGTATTTTTTTCCTGCCTGGAGCACTGTGTTCGTAGAGAAATGCGAAAAAGTTACATGTTGCTTCTGGCAGTTGCTTACCTGCGAACTGTCGCGGCGAATAACCTCATTGTTTCAGCAGGTGGAAATTTACAAGCTGCGCTCAATGCTGCTCAGCCGGGCGATACTGTTACGATCGCTGCCGGCGCAACCTACGTAGGTCACTATTATCTAGCTCCCAATCCCGGTCCCCGGTGGATCACCATTCAAAGCTCCGCCATGAGTTCTCTTCCGGCGGCAGGAAATCGCGTCTCCTTGCTGAACGCGCCGCTCATGCCGAAGCTGGTGACGCCCGATGGAGATCCCGCGCTTTTCATCGGCACGGGCGCGAACTATTACCACATCCAAGGCATTGAAGTTGCTCCCGCTGCGGGCATCTATGGGCAAGACCTGGTTCGGATCGGAGCCGGTAACGAGACTTCCAACGCTCAATTGGCGCATGATCTCGATTTCGACCGCGATTACATCCACGGTGATCCTTCCGCCGGCTCTAAACGCGGCCTTGCCTTGAACGGCGGCGCTACCACGATTGAGAACTGCTACTTCTCGACTTTGATCAGCACCGGGCAGGATACTCAGGCCATTGCCGGTTGGAACGGTCCCGGCCCTTACACCATCATCAATAACTATTTGGAAGCAGGAACCGAAATTGTCGCTTTCGGGGGAGCCGCCGTATCAATCCAGCTTAATATCCCTTCGGACATCCTGATCAAGAATAATACTTTCTTCAAGCCGCTGAGTTGGAGACGAGGCGATCCTTCCTATGCCGGTATTCCCGTCTGGGCCAAAAACCATATCGAACTGAAAGACGCGCAGCGCGTGACCATCGACAGCAATACATTTACCAACAACTGGGTCGGCGCGGACCAGCAGGGCTTCATGCTCGTCTTCGGCGTGCGCATGGAAGGCGGTCTGGTTCCTTGGGCCGTTGTTGATGACGTGACGGTAACGAACAATGTGTTCCAGCACTCAGCCGCCGGAGCGCTGTTCATGGGAGCCGACGGTATCGGCGGCAGCGCCGCCCGCTTCCAGATTCAGAACAATCTCTGGGAAGACCTCCGTAACGACTGGGGCGGAGACGGACGTTTATTCCAGATTCAGAACCGCGTGCTCGACATCAACTTCGACCACAACACGGCTTTTGAAACGGCATGGCTCGCAATTCTTGATGGAAGCTATAACTTCAACATCAACTTCACAAACAATATCTTCAATGTAGCCTGGGGAATCATCGGTCCCGGCACGGGAGTGGGCGCGGCATCGTTCTTTGCCCACTCGATTGGCGGCGTTTTTCTCAACAATGCCTTGATTGGTAGTTCTGCCTACCAATACCCGGCCACTACCTCCTTCGTGCCTTCCATCAATGGGGTAGACTTCCTCAACTATCAGGCGGGAAATTTCCTGCTGGCGTCTAATAGCCCCTTCAAAGGCATGGCGACGGACGGCACCGATCTCGGCGCCAGCCTTCCAAACTCAACGCAACCGCCGCCGGTTGTTCCCGCCGGTTGGGTCAGCATCATTTCGAAAAATAGCGGCAAGTGCCTGGATGTTGTTGGCCAATCCACCGCGCCCGGCGCCGCGGTGATTCAATATACGTGCTGGGGCGGTAGTAACCAGACATTTCAACTCACTCCGGTCAACGGCGGCTATACCCTTACTCCGAAACATAGCGGCTTAATGCTTGAGATCCTGGGCGGACCCGGCGTTACTGGGACCGGTGCTCCCGTGGATCAGTGGTATTACTGGGGCGGCTCCAGTCAGATTTGGCAGATCGTTCCCACGGTGGACGGCTATTTTAATCTTGAGCCCACCAGCGACGGCTTGTGCATGGACAGTAGCGGATCTTCCGCGAACAACGGAGCGCCGATTGTTCAAGCGAGTTGCTCGGGCGTCGACAGCCAGAAATGGAGCCTTAACGCTGCTCAGTAATCGGCCAGTTACTTGGCACGCGCTATCGGGCGGCTCTTCGGGGCCGCCCTTTTACGTGTCGGCGCCGGGAACACTGATAGCTTAGAGGTGCATGGAATGGTATGAGGAAGAAGTACAGAAGCTGGAGAAAACGCTCAGCCAGCGCGCTCTTCCGGCAAATCCTGTCGTGTTTTACGGCAGTTCCACCATCCGGCTCTGGGACAATCTCGCCCATGATCTAGCGAATTCCCGTGCCCTGAACCTGGGTTTCGGCGGTTCCACCCTGGAAGCCTGCGCCTATTTTTTCGAACGGCTCGTTTCGCCTATCAGACCTTCCTCGCTGGTTGTTTATGCCGGTGACAATGATCTCGGCGATGGCCGCAAGCCCAGGGAAGTGTTGTCGTTTTTTCGCGCTCTCGCCGGAAAAGTGGATCGTGACCTAGGCCCGATTGAGTTTGCTTTTATTTCCATTAAACCGAGTCCGGCGCGTTTCAATCTGATCAATTGCATCCGAAGAACCAATCGGCTGATTCATGACGAACTGACGATTCATCCCAATGGCTACTTCATCAACATTTTCGACGCCATGCTGAACGGCGGCGGAAAGCCGCAATCGAAGTTATTTACAGATGATGGCCTTCACATGAGTCCGGCGGGCTATCAGTTGTGGACAAAGCTGCTTTCTCCCTATCAATCCAGGATTTTCCCCAGCAACTCTCATTTCAGCGAAATCTCCACCCCGTATCCTGATCTTAGGTGAATCGTGAGTACCATTGCTGGTTCAGTCCGCAACTGAACCGCGAAATGGAATTGCTTATTTTTGGCCACGCGGGCGCGAAAGTGCTGGTCTTCCCGACGCGGGAAGGCCGGTTCTTTGACTACGAGAACTGGGGTCTGATCGATGCTCTCTCCCCGTCGCTCGAACGCGGACTGCTCCAGGTATTTTGCGTCGATAGCCTCGACAGCGAAAGCCTGTACTGCCGTTGCATTCACCCGAGCGCCAGAATTGCCCGGCACATTCAATATGAGCAGTACATCCTTGGGGAAGTGGTTCCTTTTATGTGCAGGGATTCTGACCACTCGTTCCTGATATCGCACGGATGCAGCATCGGCGCTTATCATGCCGTGAATATCGCCTTGCGCCATCCTGGCCTGTTCGGAAAAGTCGTGGCGCTCAGCGGCCGTTACGACCTGACCAGGGCCGTTGGCCCTTTTCCAGATCTTTTCGATGGCTATTACGACAAGGACATCTATTTCCACACGCCAACTCATTTCCTCCCGCAATGGGAAGAACCGGCGGCATTGCTGGCAATGCGGCGCACCGAGATGATCCTAGCGGTTGGAGAAGACGATTACTTTAAGGGGAGCACGGAGCAATTAAGCCATCAACTTTCCAGTAAGGAAATTTCTCATACTCTGGCGATCTGGAGCGGCGAAGCGCACAAGGCTTACCACTGGCGTCAAATGGTGCGCTTGTATCTTTGAATTTGAAGGTTATGCGTCAAACGATCAGCCTCAACCACCCGCTACGATTACTGTTTACCGAACTGATCGAAAAACGTCTTCTCGGCACGGCGCAATTGGATGACCGCCGCATCGCCGAATACATCGCGGGTCTGCTTGTCGATTTCTGCCATGTTGAAAACGTGTATCGTATTCGCGACGCAAAGGGCAAAAGACTTGAGGACGTTGCTGAAATGCTGATTGCCTCCCACCCCTTGCTGGAAGGGCGTTCCTTTATTTACGAGCGCGAAGTGAGAAAGCATATCGGCGACTATACGCTTTTCTCCATGGGACTCTTTCCGGAGCACATAGCCCGCATTCACCGGAAAGGAACGGGCATTGACGCGTTTATCGATTACATGAAAGCCGGTAAAGAGTCGTACTCGATTGTTGCCGCTTTCAATCAATTCGAATTCCGCGAGGAAGC
>CAXUBB010000058.1:5958-15705 GCA_964249105.1 uncultured Bryobacteraceae bacterium
CCGCTCTTCAATCGCCTCTCCCATCGCTTTGAGCTTTGCGTCTTCGGCTTGAATCTTGTCAAACAGGACCTTGCGGAACAGCAAAACGCTGCTTACCGGCATTGGCAACAGGTGCTCGGCTGACGCCAATTGTAATTTTCAAATAGCGGCAAAGCCGGCGCTGTTCCAGCGCAGTTCCTTCTTGAACTCCGTCATTGTCGTACCTTTGTGAATATGCACCAGCTCTATTCCAGCCATCTCGGCGAAGTCGGCCAGGTGCTCAATCGTCAGCGCTTGGCTGAAACCCGTGTGGTGTGCGCCTCCGGCCAGAATCCAGGTTGAGGCGGCAACGCGCAGGTCGGGTTGCGGATGCCACAGAGCGCGCGCGACGGGCAGCTTGGGCAGCGGCTCCTCCGGCGCAACCACTTCCACATCATTTACGATCATGCGGAAGCGATGCCCAAGATCAATTACGGACGCGTTGACGGCTGGACCAGAATCAGCGGTGAAGACGAGCCGTGCCGGGTCAGCCTTGCCGCCAATTCCGAGCGGATGCACTTCGAGCGAAGCCTTCCGGCTTGAAAGCGACGGACACACTTCCAGCATGTGGGCGCCAAGCACTTGCGAACGGTCCTTCAGATGGTAAGTATAGTCTTCCATGAACGAAGTGCCGCCGGGCAAACCGGCTGCCATCACTTTCATGGAGCGGACCAGCGCCGCCGTCTTCCAATCGCCTTCCCCGCCGAAGCCGTACCCGTCCGCCATGAGCCGCTGGACCGCGATGCCGGGCAGTTGATGCATCCCGTGCAGGTCTTCAAAATTGTCGGTGAACGCCTTGAAGTTTCCTTCTTCCAGAAATCTCCGCAACCCGAGTTCAATGCGCGCGGCCTCCGTCAGCGACTCCTGGTTAATAGAGCCTTCGACGGTATAAGTATCGAGGTACTCCTGGACGAGATCCTTCACCGCTTCGGGTGGCGCTTCACGGATGCGGGCCACGAGATCTCCGATGCCATACGCGTGAACGGAGTACCGCAATGAGATCTGCGCGTTCACCTTGTTGCCTTCCGTGACCGCAACATTCCGCATGTTATCGCCAAACCGGGCGACTTTGAGATGTTGCGCTTCATGCCACGCGCACGCTGCTCTGGTCCACACATCCAAGTCATGTTGAACCTGCTGATCTTGCCAGAAGCCGACCACAACCTTGCGGTTTAAGCGCAGGCGCGCGCAGATAAATCCGAACTCGCGATCGCCGTGGGCGGACTGGTTCAGATTCATGAAGTCCATATCGATGGTGGACCAGGGCAGGGCCGCGTTGAATTGCGTATGCAGATGAACAAACGGTTTGCGAAGCGCGGTCAAACCGGCGATCCACATCTTGGCTGGAGAGAATGTGTGCATCCAGACAATCAGGCCGATACACGCCTTGGCGGAATTCGCATCGAGCGCGAGCTGCTCGATGGAGTCGGCTGTCGTCATCACCGGTTTGGCGACGACCCGCACAGGCAGCTTCAAACCCTCCGCGATGACGCGAGCATGTTCCGCAACCTGCCGCAGAGTCTCTTCTCCATAAAGGTGCTGGCTGCCGGTCACAAACCAGAGTTCAAAAGCGGAGTGATCGATGGTCATTTTTGTCCGTAATAGGCGTCTGGCCCATGTTTTCTCAGGAAGTGCTTGTTGTGCAGCGCGTCCGATATGGCCGGCGCATCGGCCCGGAGATTCATCGTGAGATAAGCCATATGGGCCAGCTCTTCAACGATGACGGCGGTATGGGCGGCATCAGCCGGACTGTCACCCCAGCAGAACGGAGCGTGCCCGGCCACCAGCACCGCCTTATTCTGGAGCGGATCGCGGCCCGCGAACTCACGAAGGATTACCTCCCCGGTATTCCACTCGTACTCGGATTCAATTTCGGACGGATGCATGTGAGGCGTGACGGGAATCGGTCCAGGAAAGTAGTCGGCGTGCGTGGTCCCAAGGCACGGAATTGGTATCCCGGCCTGCGCCCAAGCCGTGGCGTAGCGGGAATGCGTATGCACCACGCCCCGGATTCCTTTCAACCCTCGATACAGAGCAACGTGGGTGGGCAGGTCGGAAGAAGGCCGCAGACTGCCTTCCACAACTTTCCCGTCGGTATTGGTTACGACCAGATCCCGCGGCTTCAGCTTATCGTAAGGAACGCCGCTCGGCTTAATCACGATCAGTGCGGAATCGGGATCGTAGCCGCTGGCATTGCCGAATGTGAATACAACAAGGTTCCGGCGAACGAGTTCGAGATTGGCTTCGAGCACTTCTTCGCGGAGATGTTCCAGAGTCATGGGGTTTGCCTCGCTTGCGTGGCAATACGGCGCAGTTCCGGCAGCACACGCCCGAGCGCTCGCGGCGAGGCGTTGCGTTCGCCTAGAGCGAAGTAGAGGTCGCGATACAGCGGATAAAGCTCCTCGTAAATTGTCACGTTTTTGGGGTTGGGGGTAAAGACTCGATGCGGCGGGCAAAGCGCTTGCTGGGCCGCGCTAACGGAGGGGAACGCTTTCGCCGCCAGGAACGCAAAGATGGCCGATCCCAGACTCGTTACGTCGCCTTGGGGCACCAGAATGGGCTTATTCAGCACATCGGCGTAGATCTGATTCAGGACATCGTTCTTCTTCGGGATGCCGCCGCCGTTGATGATGCGTTGCATGCCCGCGCCGTGCTCGGCCATGCGGTCGAAGATCACGCGGGTATGAAAGGCGGTGCCCTCGATGGCAGCAAAAAGCTCATCTGCGGCAGTGCTCGTGAGATGCCAGCCCAGCGTCACGCCGCCCAGTTCCGGATTGACCAGTACTGTCCGGTCGCCGTTGTCCCAGGTGAGGCGCAGGAGTCCCGTTTGACCTGGACGGTAGCCGGTCAGTTCCGCCGACAGTTGCGCGACGGAAGTTTGCGCGCGCGCCGCGATGGCGTTGAAAAGGTCGCCCACGGCGGACAATCCTGCTTCAACGCCAGTCCACGCCGGATCGACCGAGCCGGGCACCACGCCGCAAACGCCGGGAACGAGCTTGTCCTCCGCGCTCAGGCCAATGATGCAGGTGGATGTGCCGATCACATTCACGGCATCGCCTAACTGCACGCCCGCGCCGACGGCGTCCCAGTGCGCGTCAAATGCCCCCACGGGGACCACAACATCGGTCGTCAGTCCCAATTTCCCCGCCCATTCCGGCGACAGCGTTCCCGCGACGGCATCCGAAGTTAAGTAACGGCCATTCAGCTTTTCGCGTACGCCGGCCAGCAGCGGATCGACCGAAACAAAGAACTCCTCGGGCGGGAAGCCGCCGAGCGACGCGTTCCACATCCACTTGTGTCCCATGGCGCAGATGCTTCGCGGAGCCTGATCGACATTGTGAATTCCGCACAGCACCGCCGCCACATAGTCGCAATGCTCAAAGGCGGAAACGAACTGACCCCGCTTCTGCGGGTTGTGGCGAAGCCAGTGAAGCAGCTTCGAGAAGCCCCACTCGGAAGAGTAAACGCCGCCGCACCAATCTATGGCTTCGACGCGGCGCTCGTGCGCCTTTGCGGTAATCTCTGCGGCTTCACGCCAAGCGCGATGATCCGCCCAAAGATAATAATCGTCCAGCGGCTCCAGGCCCGGTCCGACCGGAATCACGCTGGAACCTGTTGTGTCGATAGCGAGCGCTTTGACCGCCGCGCCCGGAACTCCGGCTTCTCCGAGCGCCCGCTGCATGGCCAGGGTCAGCGCGTTCATGTGGTCGGCGTGGCTTTGGGTGGCGTAATCGGGATCTTCGCGTTTCCGGTGCAGCGGATATTCGGCAATCCCTGACCCGAGCCGCCCCTTTTCGCTGTCGAAGAGGGACACGCGGACGCTCAGAGTTCCGAAATCGACGCCGGCAACAACCGTGCTGCTCATATGATTCCTTATCCGTTCACCCGACCTTTGAGCATGGTAAACGAGTGCGCCGGGAGAGAGACCTTTAACGAAGCGCCCGATGCGGAGATGGATGGGCCTTGGGCCGTTTTCACTGTTGTGGAGTCGAAGGTGTTCTCGGATTTGATATCCGGCCCGTTTACTTGCTGCACGGTAAAGTCGCCGGCATACTTCTTGTCTTCCAGTTCAATTACCACATCGAGCGGCTGATCGCGGCGCCGGTTCTTCAGATTGATCACCAGCGTAGCCGCGTTGAGCGAAGCTGACGCATCCAGGTGCGGCACGGCGGCGTGCTGCTTCGTTGAATAGGTTGGGCTGTCCACAAACAATTCGAGAGCCGTGCCATGACAGTGCGTGGCGAACAATTGCAATGGGTAATAAATCGTTTGCAGAAACATTCCTTTGCTGTTCGTGAAGATGGGAGCGATCACGTTGACCAGTTGCGCCATGTTGGCGGCTTTCACCGTGTTTGCGTGATTGACGAAAGTGTTCAGAAAGCTGGAAATGACGAGCGCGTCTTCCAGATTGTAGTGCTCCTCTAAAATGCGGCGGCCGCGTTCGGAATCGCCTCGCGCCCGATACCAGACGTTCCACTCGTCCCACGCCTGATAGATCCGCTTGCCTGCCGGTAGATCGAGAAGCGCTTCTTCAATGAGACCCGAAACTACCTTGATGCGGTGCGCCAGTTCCAGCGTGCAAGCCTGAAAATTGTCATAGTCATTCTCGGTATTGCCCACATACGTGTGCAGGGACAAGTACGTGATGTGCTCTTTCAGATAGGTGAGAACGGTTCGATTCCAGCCGATCCAATCCGCCCCGAAGTTCGACGATCCGGCGGCGACCAGCTTTATGTCGCGATCCGTCCAGTGCATCAGCTTTGCCCCTTCCAGGGCAAACTTGCCGTAGTCTTCCGCCGTGCGGTGGCCCATCTGCCACGGGCCGTCCATCTCGTTGCCAAGACCCCAGTACTCGACTTTCCACGGCTTTTCGCGTCCGTTCTTCTTGCGTAGACGCGTTGTGGCGGTGTCAGCGTCGGAGTTGACATACTCGACCCACTGCTGGGCTTCGTCCCAGGTGCCGGTTCCGAAGTTCGCGCAAATATAAGGCTGCGCACCGATCTCTTGCACGTAGTCCAGAAACTCGTGTGTTCCGAACCGGTTATCTTCCACCGTGCCCCAGGCCATCTCGAGACGGCGAGGCCGCTCATTGCGCGGGCCGATCCCATCGCGCCAGTCGTAGTTGGAAGAAAAGTTCCCGCCGGGCCAGCGCAAAAAGGACACATGCAGATTGCGCACCGCTTCCCGAACGTCCTTGCGGAAGCCTTCCGCGTCCGACAGCGGCGATCCCTCCTCAAAGACTCCGCCCTCGATACAGCGGCCCAGATGCTCCAGAAAGTTGCCGTAAAGCTTGGGATCGATCTCGCCTACGGTACGCTCGGTGTCAATCTTGACGCGGGCTGAATCGGAGCGAGTGCGTTGGCCGTTAAGGAGAGCGGGTGCGGCGGCGGCCAGCAGCGAGAACTCACGTCGGGACAGAGTGTGTTTCATCATGGGGAAAACTTCGGCTCACATAGTTTACTGTAAGGGACACTGAGTAAGTTCCGGTGTTGCTCCGCCGGAAGCCCATGCAGATTCAAAAAGCAAACGGCATGAGCTAATAGGATGCAAAACAAAAACTGATTGGACACTCGTGCAAGGCGTACGTATACTTGCGTGCAATGAACCGCCGACTCAGCGTTCTCCTCATTTCAGCTTTTCTGATCTGCGTTCCTCCCTGCGCCGGCCAGAGCGGAGAGGCCGAAGTACAAGGGGCCGTGACGGATGGAACAGGGGCGTCAGTTCCGCAGGCGCAAGCCACGCTCGTGAACGTCGATACCGGCGTGACGCGCACCGTGGCGGCGGATGCCGATGGCCGCTACCGGCTGTTTCCAGTTCCGCCGGGCGCTTACACTATTCAGATCAAGGCGCCGGGCTTCGAATCGAAAAGCATTGAAGGTCTGGTCATTAATCTGGGAGCGCATGTGACGCAAGACGTAGCGCTCAATGTCGGCAATATGCAGCAAACCGTTCAGGTGGAAGGAAGCGTTCCGGTCATTGATACCAGCTCGCAGGAAATTTCAGGCGTGATCGATCAAAAGCAGATTACGACTCTGCCTGTCAATACGCGGCAGTATCTCAATCTGGCGCTGCTGGAGCCGGGCACCAGCCAGGATGCCTCACGCACGTTCTACAACAATGTCCAGGTGGGCGGAGGCGGCTACTACTACGCCAATGGCCTGATGGTTGATGGCGTCCGCAATACCTGGGCCGAGCAGGGAGAACCACGGCAGAACTTTCCGCAGGGCGCGGTGCAGGAATTCAAGGTTTATGTCGCGGAGTATCCGGCGGAGTTCGGGTTGTATATGGGCGGAGTGATTACCGTTGCGACTAAAAGCGGCGCCAACAATCTCCATGGCGAGTTTTTCGAGTACTGGAGAAACCAGGTGTTAAACCGCGATAACCGCTTTCAGCAGGCTGCGGAAGCCCTCCAGGGAACAAGTAATCCGTTTAACCGGAATCAGTTCGGCGGCGATATTGGCGGTCCCATCATTAAGGATCGCACCCATTATTATCTGGCGTACGAGCGGACGCAAACCAGTTCGTCATACACGCTGTTTACGGCCCAGCCGCAGTTTTACGGCTCGTTGCAAGGCACATTCAAACAACCTTTGTACGACCAGATGATTACGGCTCGGGTCGATCATCAGATCAGCAATAATCAATCGGCATTTGTGCGATACGGGCAGGAGTGGAACCGCCTGACCTTTCAAGGCTGCGGGGGCACATCGCAGCGCAACTGCTATGACGGGCTGATTCCAAGGCATGCGATTGTCGCGGGACACACCTGGACGCCCAACGCCACAGTGGTGAACCAGGTGCGATTTCAGTATGCGTACTCTTCGTTTCAGCTAGGTCCTCCCGGCCATGTCTGGAGAGACACCGAAACGCTCGCCTCTTCGCCGCAGGCCACGGCGCAATTACAGCGCGGATACGTGTTCCCCAGTTTCAGCTACGGCTATGGATACCAGGAAGATGGGGTTGAAAAGCGATGGGAGGGAAATGACGTGCTAAGTCTGCAAAAGGGCAGTCACACTTTTCGTTTCGGTGCGGATATCAACTATATTCCGTTTATAGATAGCACCGCCAGCAACGTGCAGGGCACTTACACTTTTGCGACTGACCAGCTCTTCAATCCGAGCAACCCGGCGACGATTGCGGCCCTGAAGTCTCCCACGCTTTTCACCGCCGCCATACCTGCCATCACCACCAGTGTTCCGACTTG
Source organism: uncultured Bryobacteraceae bacterium (assembly GCA_964249105.1). Lineage (GTDB taxonomy): Bacteria > Acidobacteriota > Terriglobia > Bryobacterales > Bryobacteraceae > Bog-105. The sequence continues at coordinate 13,181 of CAXUBB010000058.1, forward strand.
GGAACTCGGCTTTTTCGCCAGCGATGAATGGCGAGTTCGTCCGGGGCTGACGGTGAACTTGGGGCTGCGCTATGACCGGGAACTCGGGTCTTTCAATGAAAACCTGAATGTGAATGCATTCCCGCGCCCCATTCCGTTTCTGGGCGATCCCGGCAAGCGGGGCGATACGAACAACTTCGGTCCTCGTGTGGGGATCGTTTGGGACCCCTTTGGAAAGGGCCGTGACGTCTTCCGCGCCGGATATGGAATTTACTACAACAACATTCAAACGCTTCTGAACTTTAATGAGAATCGTAATCTGGCGCTCTGCAACATTACGATTCGCAATCCCTCTTATCCGGACCCCTTTAATGGCCAAAGCGCCAGTAGCTTTTGTTCAACCGCTCCGCCAAATGTGACGGTTCTAGCGCCGAATTACGTCAACCCCTATTCGCAGCAGACCATTGCCGGCTACTCGCATCAATTCACCACGGATCTGGCGCTCAAAGTAAACGGGGTTTATCAGCACACGCTGCGCGATTTCCGCATTATTGACTTGAACTATCCGAATGCCGCTGGCATACGGCCACTCACGCAATGGGGGCAAATCCTGCAACGGCAATCCACGGCGCAGGGCAAATATAAAGCGCTCTTTCTTGAACTGGACAAGCGCTTCAGCCGACGCTTTCAGAGCACCGTCTCCTACACGCTCGCGTCCGCGCGTGACAACAACCCGCAAGCCGTGATTACCAATTATGACGATCCGGGCCAAAACTGGGGACCTGGAAATATCGATCGCAGGCATTCGCTGGTGGCCGCCGGGTCCGTGCAGTTGCCCTGGGGTTTAACACTCGGCGCGATCTGGACCGTTCGCTCCTCATTGCCTTTCAGCGCTTTCTCAACGGTTGTCAATGCGGACGGCACGACCCAATATGCGCCCGGAACGTCAAGAAACCAGGGAAACCGCAATCTGAGTCTAGCGGCGGTGAATGCGTACCGGGCCACTCGCGGCCTATCGGCGGTGAGCAGTATCAATACCAATCCATACAACAGCTTCGATGTTCATCTCGCCAAGTATTTTTTCCAAAAAGAGCAGCGGCATCTGGAGATTATTGGACAGTGCTTTAATCTGTTCGGCCATGAAAACCGGCTTGCGGCAAACTATGTGACGAGCGCGGCATCCAGCTCATTTGGTACGATCACTGCCGCGAGTAATTTGCAGCAGGCCGAACTCGCTGCGCGATTCGTGTTTTGAATTGGAGGCTCCGGTGTTTCGTTCTCGTCTGATTATTAGCAGTTTAGCCATGGCCGCAGCGTTGGCCGTTTGCTCCGGTGATGCGCAAGGCCAGGAGTCGCTGCTCGAAAACGCTTTCCGGCTAGGCTCGATTCTGCAAGATACGAATAACGACAAGATCGCCGATGTCGTGTGCGGGCATATTGTCGTTCCGGCTACGCCCGAAGCGGCGGAGAATGCGGCGGCAGCGAATCTGGCGGCGCGATTAGGCTACGAGACTGCCGCTATCACGCTGCCGATTGTGACCACGCCGTCCGGCAAGAGCAAAACGAGTTGTGCTTCCGCCATTGTTCCTCTCTATGTCGGCAGCCGGGCCGTGCCGTCGTCGGATACTGCCTCGATTCAAACTGTTGTCTCCGAATTGCAGATCGGAGAGGGTGGTGTGCTTGCGTTAAAGAGCGGCTTGGCCTTTGTAGCTCCCGACTCGGTTGGCTTGCTGGCGGCTGCTAATGCCTATGCGGCTCGTGCCCCGTATCAGTGGAGCGTTCCGGGTGACAAGCTCGACAGTATTGCAAAAACCGTGAACTCCGCTTTGAGAGACAAAAAAGTAAATGCAACGGCGGAACTGGTCGGAGTAACATACGTTGCGAATCAGGGGGGAATACGGAGAGCGCTGCTCCGGCTCAAGGGCGCGGCTGATGTTTCAGCTATTCGCCGCGCCTTCTCTGTCGAAGAAGGAACACCGGGCCCGCGCTTCAGTTCCATCCGCGAACTGGAACTGCTGGTAAATGACAATTCGCCGATCACTATTGCGGGATCGGCAAATGCGGCGCAACGCAATCTTCCGTCGCTGCCCGAAACTCCATCGGAAGAAACACGGCTTCTTGATCTCGGGACACTGTATTCCATCAAAGGGTTGCTCACCGGGTCAGCCAAGAAGCTGGTGCCGTCCGGCGTTGCGAGCAAGCTATTTATTCCTTCGGGAGAGCCCGGTGTCGCCCTGGCGAACGTCGCCGCCCGGATCGGCTTCGAGACAACAGGCATCACTCTCCCGCTGGCCTTTCCAGCTACTGGCGTTTCTCCTTCCCAAGTGACCGGGGCGGCCATTGTCGAAGGCGATGGCCCATTAGCCCTGAGAGCAAAAGACATGATTGGAGCGCCGGGCGGCACTGATACAGACAAGATCTTGCCTGGTCAGTACGCGCGTACGGACAGTCCGGAAATGCCCGTCTTAAAAGCGGGTGAAGGCGAGATCCGCGTGGTGGACCGAACATTCGGACGCAGCCCGGCGCTGCTGTTGCGCGGTGACGAG
>CAXUBB010000058.1:15715-16298 GCA_964249105.1 uncultured Bryobacteraceae bacterium
CCGCCGCTGGACAAGCCACCGATGCTCTTTTCCAATTGGAGCACTGGGCCGAAGAACTTACGTCCGCTGTTCCGCAGCGAAAGATTGTATCGGCTTCGGTGGAAGTTGATGTGGATGAGGCCGATCCGAAACTGGCGGCATTTATTCGGGTGGAAGCGCGCAAACTTCTCGGTACGGATCATGTAGATGTGAAAGCCGGCAATCTGCACGCCGGAAAAAAGTGCTGTGCCAGCGATCCGCCGCTTCACTACACATCGCTGCTGGAGCCATTCAAGAAATCAGAGCCGACTTTCGCCGAAGATTTGGTCGTTCCTTGGGAAGGCCGCCGGCTTACTGATTTGGTGGACAAGGCCGCCAAGACAGTAAAGCGCGGCGCGGCTGTCGCGATAGAAGCCCGGGTGAGTGAGGGGCCTCAGGTACGGGAAAAACTGCGAGCGCAATTGACGGAGAAGTTAATCAGCGCAGGGGCAGACCCGCAAAAACTTCAGATTAAAGTTTTCAGCGCTTACAAGCAGGGCTATAGCTGGCTGGTCGATGAGATAGAACCGGCGCTCAAATCCCAGCATGTTAGTAAGCTCACGAT
>CAXUBB010000059.1:0-3288 GCA_964249105.1 uncultured Bryobacteraceae bacterium
TACTTCTGCTCGCTAGAATCATTTAAAGCCCTGGCATATGTAGCCCATAGCTTACCCGTCTCTAGAATTCCTTTAAGACCTGTGAAGTCAGTGTAGTGACTCAAGCTGTGCGGATGTCCGTCAACGTCAAACATGATTTTCAAACACGGGTCCAGTTCGCGCATCAGTTCGCCTTGCAAATACTTAAATCTATTGATAAGGCCCTGTTCCAGAGAGTTGGCTAGTGGCTCATTTTGATCAACGACGATGCTCAGGTGATCGAGTCGAGATGTGAGCTGAGCTTCTTTATTCACGCGCGGAGTCAATATTCCTAGATCTTCGTTGTAAGCATGCACAACGGCTGTTTGTGTACGAACGTTTGAATCAGACCACCGGGATTGAGGTCTGTGATGAGTCAGTGATGCTTACCATTTAAGTGTACAAAGCTGCTGAACTGTCGCATCATAATCGGCTCACGAACTGTCTGCTGCACTGTTCGTCTAAGAATCAATTCCCATGTTGATTGTGTCTGGATGGTCGGCAAACCACTAATCGCAACTTGGCCCGAGCGCTGCGTGTTCGCGCTGGCGAGAGGCTTGCGTTAAATTTTCATGATAGAATGACATGAGTAGTTCCGCTTTGCCTGTCGTTGCGTCAGTTCTGCGGTTTTGCTGCTAATCTAGTTTACTTCCAGGACAGATATGCCCAAGATGAAGACCCATAAGGGTGCGTCCAAACGCTTTAAGAAGACGGGTACGGGTAAGATTACCCGGCATCATGCTAACGCCCGCCATATCTTGACTTCGAAGACGCGCTCACGTAAGCGCAAACTTCGCCACGGAGTCGTCGCTGACGAATCCGACCAGGCGAAGCTGCGGACTATGATTCCGTATTAGTTAAGAACGGAATTTTGATTTTCACGAGCAGGAGCAGAGCGCCGCACGTGCCTGCCTTCTCTCAAATGAGCGGAATGTCGCTCTCATTTCTATAAAGGAGTTGAAACGTGCCGAGAGTTAAAAGAGGTACTCACCGGCGGGATTACCGCCATAAGACGCTTCGCCGCGCGAAGGGATTTTTTCTTACCAAGAGCAAGCTGAACCGAGCTGCGCAGGAAGCTGTCGAAAAAGCGCTGCGCTATGGCTATGTCGGACGGCGTCTCAAAAAGCGCAACTTCCGCTCGCTCTGGATCGTTCGCATCAATGCCGCCTGCCGCGAGGTTGGTATTTCGTACAGCAAATTCATCAATGGTTTGAAACGCGCCGGTGTTGAATTGAACCGCAAGGTTTTGGCTGACATTGCCGTAAATGATACTACCGGTTTTGCGGCTCTCGCCAATCGGGCGAAAGAGGCGCATCAAGCGCAAGTTCAATAACGGACGGCAATTGTCAAACGCGCTGTGCAGTAAAATGGCGTGAAACACCATGGATGCCGTTGAAGAAAGCGTTGACAGCCTCGCCAGCCTGGAAGAGCGGATCAATCGCGCCGTTCATATCATTTCTGAACTTCGATCCGATAACGATCAGCTTCAGTCAAAACTGAAGAAATCGCAGGAAGAAATAGGCGCGCTGCAAACGGAGCGTGATGAGGCTCAGTTACTGGCGGAAGAGTTTCAGAAGGAAAACGGCGGGCTGGAATCAAAGATTCAGCAGCTTTCCGAAGAGTGCGACAACATGCGGGAGGAACGCAAGCAGGTGAAGAACCGCATTGAAAAACTGCTGAATCAATTGGACCTGCTTAGCGCTTCCTGAACATGAATACACCGGATGGAGCGAAGCAGGTTGTCCGGGTTACGATTTTCAATCAAACATATAGTATTTCTGCGTCGGGTGATCCTCGCGATACCGAGCAACTGGCGCAGGAAGTTGATGAGTTAATGGCCGCCATTGCCCGGCGCGCCGGGAACCTGGACGCAACGCGCACGGCTGTTCTCGCCTGTCTGCACCTAGCGGACCGGCTGCGGGAGGCAGAGCGGGGCTTAGACGCCCTCAAGCAATGCGTTTCTCATAAGAGCCGGGACTTCGCGGAACTCTTGGATCGTGTTCTTCCGGCGCAATCATCGAAGTAAACAGGCCCGTTTCTCTATGTTGTGGAGCCTGCTCTTCGCAACGGCTTTGGAGGCGCACACAGCGGAACTCCGCACAATGCGTTTGGATTATTTTCATACCGGCAAGGCCGATGAGGAAAGTTTCAGCCGGGAGCAGGTCGTAATTGAGCCGCTTCCCTGGCCGGGAAATCCCCAAAAGCCGCTGGATGAAAGTAATCTTGGATCTTACTTCTTTGCAGTTCGCGAGTTGCGGAGCGCAAAGATTTTGTATTCTCGCGGATACTCTTCCATTTTTTCAGAATGGCAAACGACGGACGAAGCCAAGCGGAAGTCCCGCACCTTTTCCGAGTCGCTGCGGTTCCCCGCGCCTTCGGTTCCCGTCAAAGTATCGATCCAAAAGCGGGATCAGCTCAATCATTTTCAGGAGATTTGGTCCACAACGGTTGACCCACAGGACAAGTCCATTCAACAGATAACAGCTTCCGCGCCAGCGCCGGTGATTGAAATTGAGACTCATGGCGAACCTGCGGACCGGGTGGATTTGCTGTTCCTAGGCGAAGGTTATACGGCTAGGGAGTCGCAGAAGTGCGCCCGCGACGTACGGCGAGCGGCAGAAGCGCTATTTCGGTATCCTCCTTTTCGAGAGCGGCGAAAGGACTTTAATTTGCGCGCCATTTGCGCCGCGTCGCCCGAATCGGGAGTAAGCCATCCGTCACGTGGAGAGCACCGGCGAACGCTGTTTGACTCGACCTTTGATGTATTCGGAACGGCCCGTTATGCGTTGTCCTTCAATAATCGAGCGATCCGAGAGGTGGCGGCCTACGCGCCTTACGAATTTCTGACAATTGTTATGAACGACCGGACTTTCGGCGCTGGCGGAATTTTCGGACAGTTTGCGACGGTCAGCATTGACAATACCCTCTCCCTTCCGGCTTTTGTTCATGAGTTTGGACACCATTTCGCGGCTTTAGCGGACGAATATTTCCTTTCTTCCGTAGCGTATATTTCCACTGTTCCGGTGGTTGAACCTTGGGAACCTAACATTACCGCTTTATTCGATCCTCGGAATTTGAAATGGAAGGAACTGGTAAGCGCCCGCACGCCGATCCCAACTCCCTGGCCGGAGAAGAAGTACATACAAACAGGCGGTTCGGATCGCTATCTTCTGGCCGGGCCTTATGCGGGAAAGATAGGCGCGTTTGCGGGCGCTAACTACATGAAAAAAGGATATTACCGGTCAGAACAGAGCTGTCTCATGATTACGC
>CAXUBB010000059.1:3298-5497 GCA_964249105.1 uncultured Bryobacteraceae bacterium
TGATTACGCTCGCCTGCAACCAGTTTTGCGCGGCTTGCCGACGAGCAATTGATCAAACAATTGAATTGTATGCGCGAAAGCCGAGGGCACGGCCTTAAAAAATACGCGCCTGTTTTTGCAGGCTGCCGAAGTTTCCGATATTGGCCACCGAGAAAGAGAACAGGTATTGATTCTCGTTCCTGATGCCTAAGTTGATCTGACGGACTTGGATACTCCAGCCGCAGCAATCCGTGTTGTATGAGCCTTGAATCAGGTTGAACACGCGCTGCTGCTTCAGGAGATCATAAAAAAACGTGGCGGCGGCGTTCCAGCCTTTTCTGTTAGTATTGCCGTAGCCGCCGCCAAACGAAATCTGATTGGCTTGGGGGACAAGCACCGGAAGCGTCGTGATTGCCGTGTCGCCCATGCCGGCAAAGTATTTCTTATAGTGTAGTGAGCCGGTGATGGTGTGATCAATGAAGCGACTTCGAAGCTGGTCATATTCAGCGCGGCACTCGACTGAAAAGAGGGCGTAAGGACTGACAGTGAGCGACGACACCACAGGCGAGTAACTGCGCGGACCATCTAAAAAGGCAAATGGCGAAAGCTCCGCTGCCGCGAGCACCTCGTTGCGATATCCGATGGTAGGAAGTCCTCCTGGAAGAAATGTTGCGCCCACTATCGCCAGTTCCGCGGGCGTGTATCCAACAGCAGACTGTCCTGCGAGAACCGCTCCGCCAAAGGTAGGGTCGAAGTAGCGGGAGTGCGCCAGCCGCCAGGTCAGGACTTCACTCACATTGCCGTTCTTGTCTTTTCGGTACAAGCGATTGATTAAGGAAATGGTCAGTTGATTGGTATTGGAAAGAATATCCGTGGCGTCAAAGTGAATAATCCGTTGGAACTGATTAATGCCGGTGACATACTCATAAGTTGCCTGAACTTCGACGACGTGCTTGACCTTTCCGCCTAAACGCATCCAGCTTGGAGGCGTGAAGATACGCTGAATGGCGGGGAGCCGGAAATCCAGCACAAAGTCGGCGTCCTTGCGGAATAGGCCGGCGCCGGAGAGAGCGACGGTATTCGTTGGGATGGGCGGGCAGGTCGGATACCCGCAGTAAAGCTGCGGCGTGTAGGAAGTGTTGTTCGTCGCATAGGAGTTTGTATAACCCGTTGCTCCGAAGGTAATGCTCGGGTTTAGTGAAAAGCCCTTGAAGTTGAACTCCGTCGCGACGCGCGGCTCGGCATTGAACCGGCCCAGCGCGCCGAAGTTCAGTATTTCCGTGGGCGGACCGGCTAAACTGATTTGCCCGGTGGGTTCTGAACGGGTCAACAGCCCAGCGCTCGAATCGAAGGAAAACCAGACCGGTACCGGGCCTTTGGCAAGCTGTTGATCGCGGCTGCTGAACTCAACAAAGGGAAGCTTTTGGATGATGACTTGATTTGGTTTCTGATTCAGGCTTGGATAAGTCAAGCTTTCGAAAAGCTGCTGGCGCTGGAAAACGATGTTGAGAGCGTATCGATCATCCTTGAAATGACGCTGCAAAAGTCCGGTCGAATAAACCTCGTTATAGACGGCGCTTGTAAAAGAATAGGAAAATGCCTGCCGGAAGATGAAAGAGCTGAGGTAATTGTAATCAAGCTTGCCCGTAAAGCCGAGCACGCTGGTTTTCGCAACCAGCTCGAACTCCTGTCCACCCTCTTTTAGTCTGGTTCCGTTTTGCTGTAGCACCCCGTTATCATTCACGCCATAGTAGTTGAAGTCGAAGTCAGTCGCCTCGTTCGGCTTGCCGCGAAAATCGTAGCGGAGCGCGGGACCGCGTTCGGAGAAGTATTGACCGATGGCGGTCATGTCGTAGCTGCGGTTAATCGCCCAATAATAGCCGGCGCCCACGATATAACCGTACAGGCTGCTATGGCCGACGTTCGGCGTTAAGAATCCGCTCTGGCGCGGATTTTTTCCGAGAGGGCGGTAAAAGTAGGGCAAATAAAAGATAGGGACGCGCTTCAAGCGGAACACAGTATTGCGGGCGATCGCGCGGTCGCCGGGAATTACGTCGAATAAAGGAGCTTGAAAAGTCCACCAGGGCTTTTTAACTGTGCAATCCGTGAGAAAGCCGTGGTGCAGGATATAACGCTCTTTGATGCGTTCCGCCCACTGCGCCTGGAAATAGAACGGATTGGTAGTAGTGAGAACGGTAGGACTGGCGACAATTTTCGCGG
>CAXUBB010000059.1:5507-16237 GCA_964249105.1 uncultured Bryobacteraceae bacterium
GAGCGGTTCCGTCCACCAGATAGAACTTTCCCATTTGAGTTTTGATGTTGTATTCGGCGTGGTCGGCGTTGATCTTGTCGCCAGTGTTAAAGTGCTCCAAATGCACATGCCCTTGCGCGTAAGCCCAGGCGGTATCCGAGTTGTACTGGATTTCATCAGCCGAGAGGACAAAATCGGAGGTTTCAAGACTGGCGTTTTTGTGTAAGTAACGCATCGAGCCGTTCGAATCGGCACGTAAGTAGTGAAATGCAATCTCATCGGGGCCGGGAGCGTCGGCTTTTCGCGGCTGAACAGCGGATTGCGACAGCAACAGCCCGGCAGCGGCGAGCAGACAAAAAGGCAAAAGGAACAAGCTCCGTGAGAAATGTTGTGGACAAGTTGCACTTTTTCTGCTAGATAAAAGCTTTAGGGATATAAGCGACGCGAAGAACTTCAACCGAAAACCGTAGCATGACGGAGGTTGCAGCCGCAAGCCTTTCCTTCGTAAATACAAAGCGGATTGAATACGCGCATGATTACCTGCCAGCATTGTCAGACTTGGATTTTAGACGACCAGCACCGGTGTAACCGTTGCGGGCGACGCGTCCGAAGCACGCCTTTTCGCAGTTCCTCCCATGCGTATCCGGTCACTGTAACAGCTACGGCTCCGGCTTACGCCTTTCACGCCGAGCCGGTTGCGCAGACAGCCGATGAGCAAATAACGGTTTTGGAAGAGACCCGGCAGGAGCGTTTGAGCCGTATAGCATCAGGCACACGCGTGATTCCCTTCGATTCGCTCACCAGCCAGGCTGAGCGGGAGTCGATCCGCGCACGGGCAGCCGAACTGGCGCGGCCCGCGCCTCTGAAAACGGAGACGGTGCAAGTAAAACATGCCCGCTCCGGGCAAAGTCGCGGGCATCAACAGCGCAAGATTGAGTTTCTGGGGAAAGCCGAGGTATTGACGCCGCCGCAGTCCCATATTATTTGTGATGCGCCGGTTGCTCCCGCGAGCTTACGATTAGAGGCAGCATTGATTGATGCGGCCCTGATCGCGCTGCCTTGCGCCCTTGGCGTGGGCTTATTTCTGTACCTGCACGGGGCGATAGGTTTAAGTAAACAGACTGTGCCGTTCCTGCTCATGGCCGTCGCAACGGTCCCCTTGCTGTACAAATTACTTTGGACTTTCGCGGGTTGCGACACGATCGGGATGCGTCGGGCCGGTCTGCAGCTCGTGGATTTCGACGGCAATCCGCCCTCCCGGAAGCGTCGGTATCTGCGGTCGTTCGGCAGTCTTCTCAGCTTTCTAGCGGCCGGCATCGGCCTGATCTGGTCATTGGTGGACGAAGATCGCTTAACCTGGCACGATCACATTTCCGGCACATTTCCTACCGTTGCATCCGGGAACTAGGCTGTTAATCTCCCGCTGTGCCGCCAGCCGGAACGAGCACCGCGGACATGGACCCTTTTGACTTCGGCATTCGGGGGTCAGCGCCATAACCGTGGATCTGATCGCGAGCAAACTCCGCTTGCGGGCGTTCGCAGGTCATTACGATGGTCCGGCCTGTCATGTCAACCTCCCGGGCGTGCTGAAAGGCAGCTTCCATGGACAAAAAAAACAGCATTTGAAGCATTTCAATCACGTAGTCATAAGTATGTTCGTCGTCATCCAGCAGAACCACGTGAAAAAGGCGTCCGTGCTCTTCCGCTTCGTGTTTACGGACGGACGGCGTAATTGTGGGAGCAACGGCGCACTGCATTTAACTATTGTTAGAATAGTAAAGACTCCACAAAAGGGGGCGCAACGGCTTCGACGGGATCGAATCGTTGTGTGAAGGCGTGTCGGGTTCCGAGCTCCCGTAAAACGATCGGAAAACAATAACTGCCAATAATCAGCAGTTTGCTTACGCTGCCTAATCTAAACCATTAGGTTGCGCGCTCCAGCCAATGAGCCTGCGCGTTGGCTAGCGAGCGTCATTCAGCAGGATAGGCACGGAGCTTCGGTCCGGAGCTGCCGACCGAGATCAATCGGACTAGGCGGCTATCGCTCTTGCCGGTTTTATAGGTAGCCGCTGAACATGCCAGAACCGGATACACACGTAGGCTTTGCATGGCGGGCTTTCTCGGACGCGGGTTCAACTCCCGCCGCCTCCACCAAGTTTCTCTATCTTGAACTATCGCCGGCGATTCTTTAGCGAATAAAGACGATATCAAAGCGGCCGGTTGCCGCCAAAGCATCTAACTCGTGATGATCCGCGCTCATCAGTTTCGCGCCAAGATCATGCGCAAGGGCCAGAGCAAAGCAGTCCGCGAGAGAGACCCGGCGAAATTCCGATTTTAAGACGGAAACTGAACGGCAAAATGAACGAGATATGTCGTCTCGACGCATGACGCCGGCGGCCTGTAGCTCCTCCAAAATTCGATCAGCATTCGCCTCGCCGAGTACCCGGTGGAAATCGTAGTAGACTTCACACAAGTTCAGCGCATGGGCAACACATGTATTTTCCGGATTAAGCAACGCGGAAAGAACTACTTCACCGCCATTTTCACCGCGCACATAGGCAATCATTGCGCTGGCGTCAAGAACCTGAATCATGCCTACGAGTGCTCCTCCCAACGCATCTCAGCCGCCTTACGAGCAGAAAACTCGGCGCTCGATGTAGGGGCGTGAGCATACTTGCCGAATAGCTCCTTGGCGGCGGACTGACGCCGGGAGTCAGCCGTCAGCGGTTGAGTATTGAGCGCTTCCCGCAAGCACATCCGCTCTTCCTGTGAGAGATTGCGCACTTCCGCTAAAATGCGATCTATCGCTTGGGACATATTTGATCCTTGTTTTTCAGTGTAGATCAATCGGACTAGGCGGCTATCGCTCTTGCCGGTTTTATAGGTAGCCGTTGAACATGCCAGAACCGGATACACACGTAGGCTTTGCATGGCGGGCTTTCTCGGACGCGGGTTCAACTCCCGCCGCCTCCACCAAGATTTCTGTAGCAGAGAACCGCACACAGGAGGACAATGGATCTCAAATGCTGACGAGTATCCAGGTCCAGATTTTAAAAAGGATTTCTACTGAAGGTCCAACTGGGTGTGACGGGTCCGCTTACATAGGCAAATCGAAGCTCGCGGTTCTTATGGGGAATCAATTCTTCACGGATATCGCGGGGAAAGTTGTTATCGATTTTGGTTGTGGAGAAGGCGCCGATGCTGTTGAAATGGCGCTGAAGGGCGCCAAGCGCGTGATCGGTATTGATATCCAGGAGGACCTGCTGCAAACCGCAAGGCGGTAAGCGATTGAGGCAGGCGTTCAAAACATCTGTTCCTTTACGACTTCGGCGAAAGAACCGGCGGATATCGTTGTTTCCATGGACGCTTTTGAGCACTTTGCGGACCCCTCCGGAATTCTAAATATCATGGGCGCGCTCCTGCGGCCGGCAGGCGAGGCGCTCGTCAGTTTTGGACCTATTTGGTACCACCCGCTCGGCGGGCATTTATTCTCTGTCTTTCCCTGGGCGCATCTGGTTTTCAGTGAAAAAGCCCTGATCGGTTGGCGGTCTGCGTTCAAATCGGATGGCGCAACGAGATTCAGCGAGGTAGCTGGAGGCTTAAACCAAATGACCATTGCGAAGTTCGAGAAGTTAGTGGCAGACAGTTCCCTCCAGTTTGCCGAACTTGAACTGGTGCCCATTCGAAAACTCAGGCGTTTTCATAACCACCTCACGCGCGAATTCACAACCGCCATTGTGCGCTGCCGATTAGTCAAACGGAGCGCCGGCGAAGGCATCGCCAAGCAGAGCGCACAATCAGCTAAGGTTTAACGGACGCTGCCTTCGCTCGCCATGACCGGATTGGCGAGCGCCATCGCTTCCGGATTGTTCCGGTTGTCTTTCACGATCACTCGCGCGGGATTGCCGAGAACCACAGAAAAGGGCGGTACGTCGCTGATTACAACGCTGTTCGATCCCACAATCGCGCCTTCGCCAATGGTGACGCCCTTCATAATGAAACTGCCAAGGCCGATCCAGGCGCGTTTACCGATGCGGACGGGCTTAATTTCATCGGGGCTAGGCGGAATTTTCCGCGCGCGCAGATAGGGATCACGCGGGTGAGAGTCGCTGTCCATAATATGCACAAAGGAAGCGATATTTACTTCATCCTCGACCACCACATGCTTGTTGACGGTGAAAAAAACATTGTGCCCAATATCAACGCGGTTGCCGATTTCGAGCGTCGGATTGTCAAAAATCCGTCCGCTGCCGACACCCAAGTGGCCGTAGATATTGACGTGGTCGCCAATGTAGATCTTCGTGTGGCCCGTTACATGCGGCATGGCCCAAAGTTGCAAACCGCGCCCTACTTTTTCACAGCGACTCCGAAAGGCAGGCTCGCAATACAAGTAGTTCAGGACGCGAATAAAGCCGTACTTGATTCCATAGTGCAGGTCATAAAGCAGGCGGAAACCCGGCTTCAGAAAACCAGGCACGGGCAGATTAGACCGCACCAGAGCAACGGCCACCGCACGCGCTCTGCTGAAAAACCACCCGTCGCCTCGCCGCAGCTTGAGGGTGAACTGGTCAACCAAATTCACTGAAACTCCTTTGAAACAGCAATTCTATATTTAGTGGCGGTTTCTGAACTTATTCTTATAGATTTGACCATCGATTACTTCGATCCACTCGTTACTATCAATTGTATGGGTTCCGATTAGTCCCGGCATCCAGTTCGGCTCGATCCGGGACAGCGGTGATTCCAGATACCTGTCAGGCGAAAGCGCTTTTATTTCATTTAATTGAATGGCATAGCCGTACCGCACGGAGCAATCCTGGGAGGGCCGGATCAGTTTCCCGCCACGCTGAAACAGCTTTCCGGCTCCGCGGCTGCTCCGCACGTCGGAGTTCAACGGGTTATCGGGGTGGGGGTGCCATGGGCCGGTGAGCGAATCCGCGCAAAAAAGGTGCAGGGCGTCGTTGGGCGTAGTGCCTTTCTCCGCAATGCTCGTAAAGAAGTAGAAGATCCCGTTTTGGACCCAAAGGGTTGTATCGACGGCATCAACATCCTCTTTCAGAACAGCAGCCAATTCCCAGACATCCGGAAAATGGGAAGCGCGGTACAGCTCAACGCGATGCGCATCAAAGGTTTCCGGAATCATGTAAACGCTGCCTTCGTGTTCAAAGACGAAAGGATAGGAAAGATGGTAGGGTCGTTCGAGAACGCGGCGCGCTTCGCCCGCAGGTCCACGTGCGTCGATTTCGAGCACCGAGATGACGCCCTTTCCTTCCCGGTACGGATAGTCCTCGAAGAAAATAAAGTTCCGACCGGCTTGCGTCCATACAAACGGGTCAGCATAAAAATGGCCGTCTGGGGCGGCAATTGTGGTAAATCCATGCGGATGGAAGCTTTCGGTTTGTGATACAAATTTCCGGCGATCTGTCCGGTACGCCATAAACCAGTAACCATGCTGACCGAAATAACGTATGTGCCGGTAAATAGTGCGGGTTGCGTTCCTGATGAAGAATTGCGCCATTTGAGTGTTGCTCGGAACGGTTTGGGCTGCGGCGAAAAGCTTAGATGGGAGGCTGTTAGCCCCGAGCGATAGCACGGAAGCGGGCGATCTCTCCTGAAGGCTTCGCAGGCTTTTAAGAATCAAGGACGGCGCTTTCCAATAGGAAACTGTCCTGTTCCTGCTTAAGGACCAACCGATCTTTGTGGCGGTGGACTGTTCGGCGATCACGGCAGGAACAGATTTCGGTCCATGGAGAACCGCTAAGGAAGAGGAAGTAACCGGCTGATGATTGTATAACTCCCAAAAGCAGACGCCCTCGCCCGTTTGATAAAACCAGACGCCGAAGCGGGCCGCTTCCGAATCGAGTCCAACCGGCGCGCAAGAGCTGAACCACAGAACAACATCGGCGGAAACAGCCGTCCAATCCACGGCAGGAATGCCAGCCAGTTCGGTGGATAAATCAACCGGCAGTAGCGGATCAAGTTCGGAAGAGTGACGACTTCTGTCCCATGCCGCATACCGGCGGAAAAGCGCGCTGTTGCCCGGGTGGGCAGGAGCCGGCTGACAAGGAACGCTATCGCCTGTCACTACACTTGTCAGTTCGGCGAAAGCCGCGGCTTTGATGTTCAATAAGACTTGAGCCACCCAGGCGGGAGTCTGCAAGGAGTCCAGCACGGCTGCAACGCGAAGAGGCGCGCCGTTCACATTTGATGAAACCAGTGGTATGAGATTTGTATCCCCCGTCCGTTACTTTGCCAACAGGGTAGCATTAACCTAGAGCCGGATCATGAGTGTCGTGCTTGAAAAATCAACTAGTCCTACCGGGACAAAATCAACGAACCCGGTCAGAGCGGAACCCGATTGGCCGTCGGTCGTGGTCGCCGGCGCTTTTCAGACAGGCGTTGTCCTGATGCGTAATCTGCACCGCAGGGGATTGCGGGTTTGCGCCTTTGATTGCGTACCGAGCCAGCCTGGGTTTTCATCCGTTTACGGAAAAACGTATCTTTGCCCCAATCCGGATCATCAGCCGGAAGCCTGGGTGAGCTTCATGATAAACCTGGCGCGGGAAGTGGGCGGCAAGCCCGTGCTGATTCCCAGCGCCGATCAATTTGTTTCGGCAATCTCGGAGCATGCCGATCAATTAACTCCCCACTTTACTTTTCTGCGGGCGGCTTCGGCAACGCAGGCTTTACTGGCGACCAAGCAGCGTCAGTATGAGATTGCGGCCAATCATGGATTGCCGACAGCCCGTACTCGGTTTGTGCGTTCTTTGGAAGAACTTCAGGAGTTCGCCGCGTCGGCGCGTTTTCCTTGCCTGATCAAGCCGCTTCATTGCCGCGAGTGGGAACGGATGCCTGCGGGCCATCCCCTGCTGGGTGAAAAGCTGGCGCTGGCAGCATCCTCGAGAGAGCTTGCGGAGCAGTACAAAGGTGTTGCCTCGTACACGTCCGAAGTGGTGGTGCAAGAAGTGATTGAAGGCCCGGACACAGCGAAGCTCTGCTACATGTCCTGCTATAGCCGCACTGGGGTGCTCCTGGGCAGTTGCCTCGTCCGGCAGGTTCGTACAGATCCCATCTATTTTGGTTCGGCCAGCGTGGTGGAGCCTGTTTCTGATCCTGAAGCGCACGCGCTATCGGATGCGTTCCTGCGGGAAATTCAGTATGCCGGTTTGTGTGAGCTTGAGCTGAAACGCGACAGCCGCGATGGAACGCTCAAATTAATTGAGGCAAACCCGCGATATAGCGTCACCTCCGATGCCGCGCCGCCGGCGGGAGTGGACCTGGGCTGGCTGCACTACCTGGATCTGATTGGATTTGACGTACAGCCCGTGCGGCAGAATTCCTTTCAGTACAGGCATATCGTTCTGCGTCGTGACTTCAAGACGTTTCGCAGTTATCTGAAAGCCGGACTTTTGAGCTGGCGTGAGTTTTTCCGCTCTTATCGAAGGCCTGTTTATTTTTTTGATTTTGACTGGCGGGATTGGCGGGTGACTTGGGCGACGGTGGTCGAGCTTGCGAAGATCATTCTCCATCCGTATGTGCGGCGAGTCATTCCGAAGCGCTCATAAGACGGACCGCGCATACGATGTGCAACATCGTGTTGCTCTGTAAAAGCGATGTCCGAACTGAGTCGAATTGGGGTGGCTATTCCCACGGAACTCTTGGAAAAGTTTGACCGGTTCATCGAAGATCAGGGATACGCCAATCGTTCCGAAGCGTTTCGGGATCTGATACGCGACAAGCTGGTCGGCGTAGCTGTTGAGACGCCGGACGCAGCAGTAGTGGGAACGGTAACACTGATCTACGATCATCACTTCCGAATGCTTCCGAACAAGCTGATGGACCTTCAGCATGGTTTCCATGACGTTGTGAGCGCCACAACCCATGCCCGCCTTGACCATCACACCTGTCTTGAAGTCATCGTGCTTAAGCGTGCGTCGAAGCGAGTACGAAAGCTTGCTGATTTACTAATCGGCGCCAAGGGCGTGCGTCACGGACGATTGGTGCTCAGTTCTCCGAGTACCGTACTTTCCCAAACGGCTTAAAAGGATTCACCAATGCCCCATGCCACAGTTACCGTCATGCGTAGCACGAATCTTCAAAACGTATGGGTCATTGCCGCTCTTCTAACGGCTTGTAGCCTAGCGTTAGGCCAGTCGCAACGGCACGAAGTTTCCGGCCAAGTAACCGATCCGCAATCAAGCGTCGTTTCTTCGGCTAGAATCACACTTATACAGAAAGGAAGTCAGCGAGTTTGGGCGGCGCGAACCGATTCCACTGGCCAATTCACCTTGCAGGTTCCAGCAAGCGGCTTATACGCCATTAAAGTAAATGCGCCCGGCTTTCGGGATGTCATCAAAACCATCACCGTTGAAGACACCCCAACCGTAGTGAACCTGCAGCTATCCGTTGTTGCGCAACGGCAAGACACCATCAGTGTTGTAGCGGACGTAAAAGAAGCAAGCATTCTTTTTCCTGATCCGGCACAGCGGGTCTATGTGCATCAGGAAATTTTGGATGCAAACCCCGGACGTCCGGGCGCTCCCCTTTCCATACCCGGCGTGCCGATCGAGACGGCTTCAGGCGGCATCAAAGCTCCTCAATACTTCGCGCCCGGCGTGGCCGGGGATCATGGTTAACCCATTGCGGAATATATCCAGGTTGGCGCTTACCTTGTTTCCAACAACTTGTCTTCGAATGCCCATGGAAATGGGTATGCAGATCCAAACATTCTGATTCCCGCCACTCTGGATGGTGTGCAAACCGACGGCGGCGCTTTCAACGTTCGTGAAGGCAATCATGCGGAGAATCTTTCGGCCATCTATCAGTTGCGATCACGCTTGGAGCCGTTCGTTACGGCAACCGGCGACTCCCGCGATGCGGATGCGGTTCTCGGGTGGAGCCTGGAAGGTTCAGATATAAAGTCTTGGATTGCGATCGAAGCCGCTTACGGCAATGGTTTTCTGGATCGTCTGGAACAACGTCAACAGTACAAAATTAATGGCTACCGTGAATGGAAGCTCGGAGCACATAACATCACTTTATTTGGTATCGGCTATTACGGGCAATCTTTTATCCCAGGGCTGGTCCCGCTCGGCGTTCCTGATTTGCACGACACAATTGATCCACGCCAGAAAGACCAAACCCATACAGGCGAACTGGCCGTCAACGATGATTGGCATCTCACGCCTGCGCAGGATCTTCATCTTTCGAGTTTCTTCCGCACGTACAACCTGGCTCTCTACTCTAATTTCGGAGATGGCCTGATCCGGCAGAGTGAGTTCCGCACCGTAACCGGCGCGAATGCGGCCTATACAAGCCGCCTTAGTGATTCGTTGTCTCTTCTGGCGGGCGTCGATTATCAGCGCGACGCACCGCGACGGCTGGATCTGGACCACTTTCTATCCGCCGACCCGGCTGTGTATGACCATTTGAGAAAGTAACGGCCAACAATGTGACTCTGACCGACACAGCACCTTACGTTGCGCTGGATGGCACGGTTGCACGCTACTTGCATTACAACTTGGGATGGCGGCGTGATCAGATTCAATTTGACAATGTCGATCTCATGGATGCGCGCAACTCGTACAACACGCTGACTGGCTTCAACTCTCCAAAGGCCACCGTTTCATTCCTGCCCGTGAATCATCCTGCTCTGCCGTAGGTTGCCTTCAGTTTCGGAGAAGCGTTCTATTCAAACGATCCGCGCATCGGAATCGGCGAGACGCGTGGAACTCCCATCAGCCGCGAACATGCTTATCAACTCGTGTTCAGTAAAAGTCTGGCAGACATTGATTTTCGAGCGACTCTCGGGCATGTGACAACGGAAGCATCGCTCGCCAAAGTGGACCCAGACACGGGGTTGCAGCAGGATGAAGGTCCCGGACGGAATAAATTTATTACGGTAGCGGCTCGGCGGTATTTCCGGTTCGGATTGCTGCCGGCGTCCGTATCGAAAGCCGATGCTCGCGACCTAGCTACCGGATTACCGACGCCTGAAGCGCCACGCACCATTGTGGATGTGCTCGGGACCTTGAATAACCTGCCATTCCGGCTTCAGGCTCGCGCCGAATACGAGGAAGTAGGACGAAAGCCGTTGGGTGACGGCTTTGTCAGCATGCCTGTCCGGGAATTTCGGGGCGCACTCGTCCGTTCCTTCCAAAAGAAACGAATGGATGTTGGAATTAACTTCCTCCTTGCCAGTGGGTACACAGGTCAAACCACAGAGATCCTGGCAGCCGGTCGTCAGAGCATTCCGACAGAGCAAGTCACTGGAGTTCGCTTGCCTTCGTATGTCAGCTTGTCCTACACCTACCGGTTCCGACCGCATCCGTAGCGCCGATCATATTTTTTACCCGATTTCCTTTTGGAAAGCGCTTTAACTTATCTGTCCTCGCATTCCAGCGCGAAAAGGAGCGAGGAGCGGGCAGTAACGCCGTACTGTTCGCCGATTCCGAAACTCTTTCCGCTACAGCCGTCCGAGCAGTTTGTGTCGAAGATCAGGGACCAGGCCGCGCCGCCGGCAGCTTCCGGCAGGGTAAAATTGACTACGTCATTATGCACGTTGAAGATGAGCAGCAGTGTCGCTTCATGGCCGCGCTGCCGGATCCCCGTGGTTTGAGCGCGTCCGTCGAGCAGCATTCCAAAACAGCGCATGCCGGTATCGCCCCAGTGCTGGTTCTCCATTTCCTGGCCGTTCGCGTTAATCCAGGTCACGTCCTTGACGCCGAGTTCTTCCACGAACTCGCCCGTTA
>CAXUBB010000060.1:0-16128 GCA_964249105.1 uncultured Bryobacteraceae bacterium
GCGGAATCTTAACGCCGGGAGTCTTTACGCCCGGCTTCGGCGGCGCGGACTCCTGCGCGGATACGAAAAGGGCAGCAGCGAATAACAACAAAAGAGACGGAATGTGTTTGAGCATGGGAAGAGGCAATCACGCCAGTATAAATGTCGATGGAGAGCGCTCCTTATCAAATTGTTTTATTCGCCGGATAGGGAAATATAAGCGCAAAATGTGATAGCTTAATGAGGAAGCATCGAGTAGCGCTGCCCCGTCCTACAACGCTGAGTCCTTTACCCGCACACCCTGTCCGTGGCTTTGTGCTCCATTTACAAGGATCGACTCTATGAGTAAGCGAACGCCAGTCATGCTCTTCATGGCTCTCAGTGCCGCTGCTGTTTTTCACTTTCACGCTTTCGCCCGCCAGCAATCCGCGCCTGCCGCCGCAGGCTACTACGAAACCAAGGTACAGCCGATTTTACAGAAGAACTGCTATGGTTGCCACACGGCGGCGGCTATGTCCGGTCTGCGCGTCGATTCCATGGATGCCTTGCTGAAAGGCGGAAATTCCGGTCCCGCGATTGTTCCCGGCAATCCAGATAAGAGCTTACTGGTTATTGCCGTCCGGCAGACAGACAATGATTTGAAAATGCCGAAAGGCGGCAAACTGAAGCCGGAAGAAGTAGCGGCTTTGGAAGAGTGGGTCAAGATGGGCGCGCCCGGACCGGGTGCACAACCGACCGCCACGGCCGCAGCCGCGCATGGGAGCGTGGGAGCGGCTTCACCCGCCGGCGACTTCTTTGAAACCCGGGTAAGGCCGATTTTCGCTAACAACTGTTATGGATGCCATACCGCCGCGGCGACTTCCGGATTGCGCGTAGACTCGCTCGCTGCCTTGTTGAAAGGCGGCAATTCCGGCCCTGCTATCATTCCGGGCAGCCCTGACAAGAGTCTATTGATTCAAGCAGTGAAACAAACGGGCGAACTGAAAATGCCGAAGGGCGGTCACTTGAAACCGGAAGAGATCACGGTGCTGGAGGATTGGGTGAAGTTGGGCGCTCCCTGGCCGAACTCGCCGGCAGCGCCGGTTGTGCCGTCCGGCCCCAAAATTACGGCGGAGCAAAAGAAATTCTGGTCGTTTCAGCCTCTTCATCCCATGCCGCTTCCCACCGTTGCCGACAAGAAATGGGTCACCACGGATTTGGACCGGTTTGTTTTGGCAAAGCTGGAAAAGAGTGACTTGAAGCCGGTCGCCTTGGCGGATAAACGAACCCTGATCCGCCGCGCCACTTATGATCTGACGGGACTGCCTCCCACAGCGGAAGAGATTGACGCGTTTGAGAAGGACCGATCGCCGCAGGCTTATGAGCATGTGGTGGACCGCCTGCTGGCCTCGCCTCGCTATGGGGAACGCTGGGGTCGGCATTGGCTGGACGTGGTGCGTTACGGCGAGGATGATGTGCGCGGATTGGACCCGATGGGACGCGGTTACATGCCCTGGAACGGCGCTTATTTCTACCGCGATTGGGTCATCAAGGCATTTAACGACGACATGCCTTACAGCACCTTTGTTAAGGCGCAATTAGCCGGTGATTTGCTGGAAACGAAAGATCGGGAAAAACTATTGACCGGCACGGCCATGCTGGGACAAGGGCCGTGGATTTGGGATCAGGCTGAGCCAATTCAAGGGCGCGCCGACGAACGCAATGAGCGCGTTGACATGGTGACGCGAGGAATGCTGGGATTAACGGTCGCTTGCGCCCGCTGCCATAACCATAAGTACGATCCCATTCTCCAGAAAGACTATTACGCGCTGGTCGGCGTTTTCGCCAGCACGACTTATAACGAGTATCCAGTGAGTTCGACTGCTACCGTACTGGCCTGGCAGCGTAAGCAGGACCAGTTGACGGCCCTTCGCAAGGAACTCCGCGAGTTCTCGCAAAACGAAACGGAGCAACTTTCTGAAATTCTCGCGCATCAATCAGCGAAGTACATGGTGGCTGCCTGGCGAGTCAGCGGGGAACCGAAGATGCCGCTTGAGACGGCTGCTGGCCGTGATAAATGCGATCCGGAGATGCTGGAGCGCTGGGTCAATTATCTGAAAACGCCCAAGAAACAGTATTCTTTTCTGAAAGACTGGCAGGCTATGGTTACTGCGGGCGGCACCGAAGATGAAGCCAAGGCGCTGGCCGACAGTTATCAAAAGCTGGTGCTGAGCGTCATGGCCGACGCTAAGAAAATCAAAAAGGAAAACGAAATTATCAAAGTTAAAGCGGATGTTCCTGAAAGATTGGAACGGGACGCCAAGCCGAACGAGTTTGAAACGGATGACCAGTTCTGTCCGGGTTGCAGTCTGGAATTGAAGACCCTGCCCACGGAAAAGGCCAAGCTTTGGGTGGATCTTTTCCTGAGATCGCTGGATTCCGCCGATGATGAGCGGGCAAAACCAGGCTTATTTGTGTTTCGCGGCTGGGGCTTGACCAGGCGTTTAAGCCCGGAGTGGCAGGAGCACATGGAGGCTCTAAATAAGCAGATTGAGGAGCTTCAAAAAGGCGGTAAGGATGAGGAGAAATTCCCCTTTATTCACGGAGTCGCGGACAAGCCGAAACCGGTTGACGTGGCCGTGAACCTGCGCGGGAATCCTCATAACCTCGGTGATCCGGTTCCCAGGCATTTTCCTGAGGTCCTTTCTCCCGGTGAAATCAAACCTTTTAAGCAAGGGAGCGGCCGGCTCGAACTGGCGGAAGATATTGTGGGCAGCGGTTTGGCGTCGCGTGTCTTCGTGAATCGCGTCTGGAAATGGCATTTCGGTACGGGCATCGTGAATACTCCCGACAACTTCGGGAAAGCGGGCGATCCGCCGAGTAACCCCGAACTGCTCGAATACCTTGCCAATTATTTTGTTGGGAACGGCATGTCAGTGAAAAAGCTGCAACGGGAAATCATGCTGTCTTCGGTGTACCGGCTTTCCAGTCAGGACTCGAAAGAGAATGACGAGAAGGACCCGGCAAACCGGCTTTACTGGCGGTTCAACCGCCAGCGGCTGGATGCAGAACAGATCCGCGACTCCGTGCTCTTTGCCGCTGGTACGCTCGACTTGAAAAAGGTGGGCGGACCCTCCACTGATTTCAATGACGACAACACGCGCCGCACGGTGTATTGCAAAATCAGCCGCTTCCGCATGAATAATTTTTTGCAGGTGTTTGATTTTCCGAATCCTTCGTTCACCGCCGAGCAGCGATTCAGCACCATCGTTCCCTTGCAGCGGCTCTATTTCATGAATAGCGGTTTTGTATATAAGCAGGCGGATCAACTAGCCCGGCGGGTTTATCCGTCCGGCGATGACAACGCGCGAATTCGGGACGCTTACCGTATCCTGTATGGCCGCGCCCCGACGCCCAAAGAAGCGGAACTGGGCCTGAATTTTCTCCACACCACGCCGGACCTGAAAGGCGAGACCATTACGGGTCAACCTCCGACGGCCTGGAGGGAGTACGCTCGCGTGCTGTTGAGTTCAAACGAATTTGAATTTGTGAATTAACAACCTAATTGATAAAGAGGCTCCCTAATGCCAATGCGACGACATCATAATCCAGGACAGCCGGAAACACGGCGCGAAGCGCTTTGCCGGATGGGCTGCGGCTTCGGCATGCTCAGTTTCGCCAGCCTCGCCGGATCGATTGCGAGAGCGGCCAATACGGTCGGCCCCGCGCCCTGGCTGATCGACAAACCAAACTTCAAGCCCAAGGCGAAACGAGTTATTTTTCTGTTCATGAATGGCGGTCTTTCGCAGGTGGACAGCTTTGATCCGAAACCGGCGCTGACCAAGTACGATGGACAGCCCATGCCGGGCGGCCCGTTGTCGCACGAACGCAAAGTCGGCAACTTAATGAAGTCGCCGTTTACTTTCGAAAAATATGGCCACAACGGCACGGAAGTCAGTGAATTATTTCCGCACCTAGGCTCCATTGTGGACGATCTGTGCATTGTGCGCTCAGTTTACACGGATATTCCGAACCACGAGCCTGCGCTCATCATGATGAACTCAGGCGCGAATGTAACAGGGCGTCCCTCCATGGGATCGTGGCTGACCTATGGTCTGGGCACTGACAATCAGAACCTTCCCGGCTTTGTCGTCTTGTGTCCGGAAGTGCCCACCACGGTCGGGCCGCCGCTTTGGAGCTCCGGATTTCTGCCGCCCGTGCATCAGGGAACTTATATTTCCAGCAACGATAAAGAGCGTAAATTCGACCCCGAGAAGCTGATTCCGAATATCCAGAACAAAAAATTCGATATGCAGCGCCAGCGCAAAGAACTGGACCTCGTGTCACAGCTCGACCGTTTGCAGATGCAGGACGAAGCGGACAAGGACCCGCAACTGGAAGCCACCATTCAGTCCATGGAAACGGCTTACCATATGCAGACCGAAGCGCCCGACGTCTTTAATGTGACTAAGGAGAGCGAAGCGGTTCAGAAGCTTTATGGCGAAGGGAGCACAGCGCGGGGATGCTTAATGGCTGCCCGGCTGGTGGAGCGCGGCGTTCGTATGGTGCAGGTGTACTATGCGAAAGGCGATCCATGGGATCACCACTTTGACATCCAACTCCACCGCAAGAACGCCCATGACTCCGATCAACCTTTTGCCGCACTGGTGAAAGATCTGAAATCACGAGGCTTGCTGGATGAAACTCTGATTGTTTGCGGCTCCGAGTTCGGACGCACTCCCGTGGTGGAAACCGGAAGCGGCTTCAATGGCGGTCAAACTCATGCGGGTCGTGACCACAACCCGCACGGCTTTACGATGTGGATGGCGGGAGGCGGGGTGAAAGCGGGCACCGTCTACGGAGCCACAGACGATTTCGGTTGGAAAGCGATTGAAAAACCAGTACATGTTCACGACATTCACGCCACGATTCTGTATTTGCTCGGCATCGATCACCTAAAGCTCACCTACCGGTATAGCGGCCGCGATTTCCGCCTGACTGATGTGGCCGGAAATGTGATTACGGATTTAATTGCCTAGATGGTCGTGAGCAGGCGTGTCATTTTCTTTTTAGGTTTGGCTGTTCTGGCAGCGGCTGCGGAAACAGCCAACAAGCTCAGCATCTATGCGTTCAATCTGCCTAACCTTAAAGGCAAGATGGTTTCCTTCGAGCAGTTCAAGGGAAAAGCGCTGCTGATTGTCAATGTGGCGAGTAACTCCAGCTTTACACCTCAATACGCAGGACTACAGGCGCTCTACGACAAATACAAATCTTCCGGCCTGGTTGTGCTTGGTTTTCCTTCCAACGATTTTGGCGCGCAGGAGCCGGAGAGCGAGGCCAAGATCGAAGCTTTCTGCCAGGCCAATTATCACGTCACCTTTCCCCTTTTCTCAAAGGTCGCGGTCCGGGGCGATGACATCACTCCGCTCTTTCACTACTTAACCAAGGAAGCAAATCCAAAGCTCAAGGACGATGTGCATTGGAACTTTACGAAATTTGTCGTCGATCGCCAGGGGCAGTTAACGGCCCGCTTTGAGCCGGATACCGCCCCTGATGATCCGGATCTGATCGTGGCTATTGAGGACGCGTTAAGCGGGAAGAAAGATCCTAACCGGCAAACTCCGCCATCTCCTCCAGAGCATCTTCCGACGCCGCAGACTCGAGCTGATTCATAACCACTTGCAATTCCTCGGGCTTGGGTGAGCCGTCCGCGCGCCGCACATAATTCGGGACCCGTAGATCTAGAGCAATGCGGGAACACTCCTGCTTGGGATCTTTGGCAATCAGCAACACTCTGCTTCCAAGATAGACGGCCTCAGCCAGATTGTGAGTGACAAAGACAATGGTGGTTCCGCTTTGCTGCCAGATCGACCGGAGCAATCGCTGCATGCCCGTGCGCGTGGCCGGATCAAGCGCGCTAAAGGATTCATCCATGAGCAGGATCTTCGGACGCATAATGAGCGACTGGGCGATAGCCACCCGCTGCTGCATGCCGCCCGATAGCTGGTCAGGATATTTTCCGGCGTCCCGGTCCGCCAGTCCAACCTGCCGCAAATAGCTCAAAGCCTCTTCGCGGATCTCTTTCCGGCGTCTCCACCAGGAGGGCATGCACAGTCGGGGCAGGGCAAAGCTCTCCGCGATCGGGCCGAAAGCAATGTTCTGAATCACCGTCTTGTCGGGAAACAGCGAGTACTTCTGCGGAACGTATCCGCGATGGCGGTTCGGCTGCAAAACAGGCTGGCCGTCCACGACAATGCGCCCGTTTTGCGGGTGCTCCGACCCTAGCAGCAGACGCAATAACGTTGATTTGCCGCAGCCTGTCTGCCCAATGACCGAGACAAACTCTCCTTCCTCAACCTCAAGATTCAATCCGGAGAAGATCCGATGGCTTCCGCCTTCTTTGAGCGGAAATGCCACATCGATGTTATGCAGCGAAATGAAGGGCATGGCGCTAAACCTCCCGGAACCAGGGATTAGTAAGACGAATCAGGAGCCGCAGGGCAAAGTCGATGGAAAACAGCAGCAGCGCTGTCCAAAGCACATACGGAATGATGACATCCATGCCCATATGCCGCTGCATGAGAGCAATGCGATAAGCGAGACCATCTTGCGAGGCGATCATTTCGCCGGCAAATAGAAACAACACAATCGCTTTTAGATTGAGCCGGATGCTGTTGAGCACCCGGGGCCAGATCTGCGGCAGCAGGACGCGATAGGTAACGCCCAGATCGCCCGCGCCGAGCGTAAATCCCCGTATGACCTGTTCGGAAGGAACGGATTTGGTCAGGTTCAGCGAATCCATGATGATCGTCGGCGCGACGCCGATCACAATCAGCATGATTTTGGCGAACTCCCCGATTCCGAACGCAATGAACAGGATCGGCAAGATGGAAAGCGCGACGATTTTGTCAAAAAACAGGACAAACCGGCCAAAGAAACCTTTAATCCAAGGAAAAGCTCCCATCTGCAAGCCGAGAAACACCGCCGGAAGCATCAGCGCCAGACTGATCAGGAAACGTTTGCCGCTGGCTGCCGTGTCTTTCCACAACATACTGTGCGTCACCTGCTGGATCAGGGAGGGATGATCGCCGAGATCGCTGGTGTCATCCTCTTCGGCAGGCGTCAGCGCGGCATGAACAAAGCCAGCCGATAATTGCTGAATGGTCGGCACGATCCTGTCTTCTGGATTTTCTAAGTGACGGGTGTGCGCCGTGCGGAGATAAAGCAGGATGCCAAGCGCAAACAGCGTCCAGGACAAAATCCAAAAGAGATGGCGATTGGGCGCGGCAAAGATGCGAAGCATTTAGAGCTTTCCTCCAGCGGCGAGTTGCATATAGGTGGCGTCGAAGCGCAAACGAATCCGGTCCGGCTTGCCGCTCGCGCTGCCGTCCGGAAATTTCACCGCGATGTCATCCGCCGACTTGGTGCCGCTACCCAAAAGGCCGTGCGTGAAGCAGAACTGCCGCACCAGCTTCATCTTGTCTTTCAGCGCCGCCGAAGTCGCCATGTCCGCCGCTTCCTGGGGCTTGTACAGCATGTGAGTGGTATTGAGTTGCTCCTTGTAAGAACCCAGGGTATCCTCCGATACTGTCGCGATGGCGCTCAGCACTTTGTCGTTGCCGCTGCTCATTTGGGACAGCATCTCGTACCACGCGCCCGTGACGGCTTTCGCGAATTTCTGCCCGCTGCCGTCCGGCCTGTTCAAGACTTCCGTCCGCACCACCAGCAGATCGAGAATCTCGCCCGGTATTTTCGACGAATCAAAAAGCGTGGTCACGCCTTTCATTTTTTGGATCTGCGACACCAAAGGCTTCCACGTGACCACCGCCGCTTGCGAGGAATCATTCATGAAAGCGGCCACGATGCTGCCGTCCGAGGTGTTCACCAATTTGAGTTTGCGTAACTGGTCTTCCAGGTTGTTCAGAACGAAAGCGCGCTCCAGCAGGTACTGTGAAACGGTTTTTTCCACCAGCAAAACCTTTTTGCCGGATAGCGATTTGATGGTGTTGCCGTCACGCGCCATCAGAGCATCGTTGCCGTTGGAATAATCGCCAATAATAATGGCGGTCGTATCGACGCCGGAAGCCGCTGGAAGGTCCAGCGCTTCCATGTTTGTCATGGTGCAGGCATCCACGTTCTTGGAAGTGAACGCATCAATGGAAGGCGCGTAGTCAAACCGCTGCGTCTTGATGGCTACGCCGTATTTGTCGCCCCACTTTCGCAACAGGCCGGACTTGGCCTGGTACGGGTCCCAGCCCACGTAAATGGACCAACCAACCGTAAAGACGGGCTTCTGCGCCCAGGCCAGCGCTGGAAGCAGAAGGGAAACACAAAAGCCGGTAAGAAGAAAACGTTTAGCCACGCAGATTCATCAGCCCGCAACATTGCGGAAAAGGCTCACGTGGCCTGTAATTTAGGTTTCAAGTATAACAAATTGCGGTCATTTCGCGGTATAAAAACTTTCGGCTCTTGTTTGGCCGGGGCGCTTCTGTCATGATTGATCGTATGCGTAACGGATCGGGCTCGGACCAAACCCGAAAGATCTCTTTGCGCGTACTCCTGCGTTTAACCGCGATGGACGTTTGCTGTGGCCCTCCCCCTTGCTGCTTTCTGTTAACGGTTCCAAAATTTTAGATTTGATTTGTTACTGAGGAGAAAGTCATGACAGGCGAACCCTGTTCGCAGCGGGCCGTCGTTTTGTGGGAAGAGTCTATTCGTGGCGGCAGCGCTTGGTCCCACGTGTTAAAACGCGGCACCGCGCTACGCATCACGGACGTGGAAGGCGGCGCGAATGTGGGCGCGCTGTTACTTAAATCCGAAATTCCATCCGAGCGGTATAACATGCCCGATACCTTGAAGGCGCAGCACACGGCTCATCTCACGAAGGGCTTTGTTTTGTATTCCGATATGGGTCGGGTTCTTTGCTCCATCACGCACGATACCTGCGGCTGGCATGATCCGATCTGCGGGCATCTCATGGCGGAAGCAGCGCGGGCAAAATACGGCGAATCGCGCTATCAGCAGGCGCGAAACGATTTTCACCGGAACTCCCGTGATAATTTCCTGATCGAACTCGAAAAATTCGGGCTCAGCCTGCGCGACCTGCCCGCTAACGTGAATCTTTTCAGCAAGGTTGTCGTAGGCGATGACGGCTCGTTGAACTACGTCCAGAATCACTCACAACCGGGGCATTATGTCGAACTGCGGGCCGAGATGAACGTACTGGTTATTCTGGACACCTGCCAGCATCCGCTTGATCCCAATCCAGCTTACCAGCCGCATCCCGTAACCGTTTCGGTGCGCCGTGTTTCGCCGCCTGCAGCCGATGATTTCTGCCGGACGTTCCGGCCCGAGAACGAGCGGGGATTTATCAATACGGAGCGTTACTTCCTGTAAAAGGAATCACAGCATGTTGGATTTGAATAGCGCCATTTACGATTTCACGCTGGAAGCCGGAGAGCCGTGGATGCGCCGCATCGAAGCCGGACAGACTTTCCGAATTGTGGATCTGTGCGGCAATCAAGCGGTGGACACATTTTTCTACAATGCCGACAAAACCAGCGAGCGTTACAGCGCCACTGGCACCATCACCGGGCAGCGGAACATTTATCTAACCACCGGCAGCGTCCTGCGTTCCAATCTGGCGCGGCCCATGCTGACGATCACGGACGATACCTGCGGCCGCCACGATACCCTGGGCGGCGCTTGTTCCACGGAAAGCAACACCGTTCGGTATGCGCTGGAAAAGCGCTACATGCATGCCTGCCGTCAAAGCTTTCTGCGCGCTGTCATCAACTCCGAATACAGCCTTACCAAGCGCGATATCGACAGCAATATCAACTTTTTCATGAATGTTCCGGTGACGCCGGAAGGCAAATTGACGTTCGCCGACGGCATTTCGGAAGCGGGCAAGTACGTCGAGATGCGCGCGGAGATGAATGTGCTTGCTCTAATTAGCAACTGCCCGCAATTGAACAATCCTTGCAACGCTTACAACCCTACGCCCGTCCGTCTGCTGATTTGGGAAAAGGAAAACCGGCAGTTTGTTTAAGCGCGTTCTGATTGCCAACCGCGGAGCGATTGCCTGCCGCATCATCCGTACCTTGCGAAAACTCGGAATTGAATCGGTTGCCGTCTACTCGGAAGCGGATGCCGGATCTCTCCATGTGAGGAACGCGGATACGGCGGTTTGCATAGGCCCGGCGCCGGCAGGAGAAAGTTACCTGGATGGGCGGCGCATTATCCAGGCTGCTCGATCGACAGGCGCGGAAGCGGTTCATCCCGGCTATGGTTTTCTGAGTGAGAACGGTCAATTCTCTGAGGACTGTGAGGCAGCCGGTCTGGTTTTCCTCGGGCCGACGCCCGCGCAGATTCGTGACTTCGGCCTGAAAAATACAGCCAGGGATCTGGCGGTTGCCTGCGGCGTGCCGATTCTCCCCGGAACGGACCTGCTTCGTGACATGTCCGACGCGGTAGCCCAGGCCGGGCGCATCGGGTATCCTGTCATGCTGAAGAGCGCGGGCGGGGGCGGCGGTATCGGCATGCGCCGTTGTTACTCCGAGGCGGCGCTGCGGGAAGGTTTTGAAGCGGTCTCCCGTTTAAGCGAGACGCACTTCAAAGGCTCCGGCATTTTTCTCGAAAAATTTGTCGCCCAAGCGCGGCATATTGAAGTTCAAATTTTTGGCGACGGGGGCGGGAACGTGATCGCACTGGGCGAGCGGGACTGCTCCGTGCAGCGCCGCAACCAAAAAGTAGTGGAGGAAACGCCCGCGCCCCGCTTGCGCGACGAGGTCCGCCAGCGCCTTCATCAGGTTGCCGTGACGCTGATGCAATCTGTGCAATACCGTTCAGCCGGTACAGTCGAATTTCTTTACGACACGGAAACAGAAAACTTCTATTTTCTGGAAGTCAATTCGCGCCTGCAGGTAGAGCACGGAGTCACCGAAGAAGTCTGGAACGTTGATATCGTCGAGTGGATGGTTCGACTAGGCGCGGGCGAGCTGCCGCCGTTGAGCAGCTTTCACTTGCATCCGCAAGGCGCGTCCGTGCAGGTCCGGCTTTATGCGGAAAATCCACTCGAAAACTTCGGTCCCTCGATCGGTCGCATCACGGAGTTTATTCCACCGCCTCATACGCGCTGCGATACATGGATTGAAACGGGCGCGGAGGTTAGCCCTTATTATGATCCGCTGCTGGCCAAGATCATCTGCAAGGGAAAAGATCGCAGTGAAGCGATTAGCGCATTGCAAAAAGCGTTGTCGCAAACCTCCATCAGCGGATTGGAAACGAATCTGGAATTTTTGCGGGCCGTGGCCGCTGACAGCGAGTTCATGGCCGGAAATCTCACCACTAGATTCCTTGACGGGTTCACGTACACGGCACACAAGGTCAAGGTATGGGAGCCGGGAGTTCTTACCACGGTTCAAGAATATTCCGGAAGACTCGGTTATTGGGCTGTCGGCGTGCCGCCCTCCGGTCCCATGGACGCGCTGGCTCTCCGTTTAGCCAATCGCATTTTAGGAAATGACCCCAAAGCCCCGGCGCTTGAGTGCACCTTGTCCGGCCCGACGTTAGAGTTTCTGACGGACACGCGTATTGCTATTGCCGGAGCCGACATGCAGCCGCATAGTAACGGCGCGCCTGTTCCGCTCTGGACTTCCTGGGCAGTCAAGGCGGGCGACAAACTGGCGCTCGGGAGCATAGCGGGTCCAGGGGCGCGCGCGTACATCGCGGTGGAGGGCGGCTTCGACGTGCCTCAATATCTAGGCAGCGCCGCCACCTTTACGCTCGGCCACTTCGGAGGGCACGCAGGTCGCGCTCTGCGGGCCGGCGATTATCTGACGATTCAACCTTCCGCCGTTGCGACCGGTAAGTCATGCTCCCTTCAGCAGCCTCCGCCGCTGACCCATGAGTGGAAAATCGGCGTGCTGTATGGACCTCATGGTTCGCCCGATTTTCTGACTGATGAAGATGTCAAGACGTTCTTCGGCTCGACTTGGCGGGTTCACCATAACAGCAGCCGCACGGGCGTGCGTTTAATCGGTCCCAAGCCGCGTTGGGCGAGGGTGGATGGCGGTGACGCCGGGCTGCATCCCTCTAACATTCATGACAACGCCTACGCCGTGGGAGCTATCGATTTCACCGGCGATATGCCGGTCATTCTCGGTCCTGACGGCCCCAGTCTTGGCGGGTTTGTATGTCCGGCAGTAGTCGTGGAAGCCGAGTTGTGGAAAGTGGGGCAGCTTACTCCTGGAGATTCGGTTCAGTTTGCCCGGATCACGCAAAACGAGGCGCTCCGCCTTAGCGCGGCGGTGGACAGTTATGTGGAATCGCTGGACTCACCCGTCCCAGCCCTGGTCTCCCATGGAGATGAACCTGCCGTTCTTCAGCGCTTGCCGTCTTCGCGGGTTGTCGTTCGCGCATCAGGTGATCGCTATCTGCTGATCGAGTTCGGCGAGCCGGTGCTGGATCTGAATCTGCGTTTCCGTGTGTATGCCCTGATGCAGGCTCTGGAATCGGTGGCTCTTAACGGCGTGATCGATCTGACACCCGGCATTCGCTCCCTTCAGATCCATTACGACACGCGCCAGTTGAGCCGGGAAAAACTGCTCGAAGTAACGGCGCAACTCGCGGCGCAACTTCCGAACACGGACCACATAACCATCCCGTCACGCATTGTTCATTTGCCGCTCTCCTGGGACGACCCCGCCACGCGCCTAGCGATCGAACGCTATATGGCTTCTGTGCGCCCGGATGCGCCGTGGTGTCCCAGTAATCTTGAGTTCATCCGCAGAATAAACGGCTTGAGTTCCATCGATGATGTGCGCCGCATTGTATTTGATGCCAACTATATGGTGCTCGGTTTGGGTGATGTCTATTTGGGCGCGCCCGTGGCGACACCGCTTGACCCGCGCCACCGTCTGGTAACCACGAAGTATAATCCAGCGCGCACCTGGACGCCGGAAAACGCCGTCGGCATTGGCGGCGCCTATCTCTGCGTGTACGGTATGGAGGGGCCGGGCGGTTATCAGTTTGTGGGCCGAACGGTGCAGATGTGGAACACGTATCGCTCGACCCGGAACTTTGAACCGGGCAAACCCTGGCTGCTCCGCTTCTTCGATCAGATCCGGTTTTATCCTGTTGCCGCCGACGAGCTCGTGGAGATGCGCCGCCAGTTTCCGCTGGGCCGCTTCGAATTAAAAGTCGAGCCTGCGGAATTTCAACTGCATGGCTACCATGAATTTCTCGGCAGCATCAGAACGGAAGCGGCGGTCTTTCGTGGAATGCAACAAGATGCTTTTGCGGAAGAACGGCGGCGTTGGGCCGAGCGCGGCGAGTTCAACCCGGTATCAGAAGAAGACGCAACCCTGCTTGCCGTCGCTGAACAATCGATACCGGCGGGCTGCTCCCTCCTGCGCTCTCCCACCACCGCATCGGTCTGGCGTGTGCAAACGGAAAACGGCCAGATTGTCGAGGCGGGGCAGCGCGTCTTTATTTTGGAAGCCATGAAAATGGAAATTGCCGTACATGCGCCGCACGCGGGCGAAATTGTGGAAGTTCTTTGTCAGCCGGGATCACTGGTGACATCCGGCCAACCCTTGCTGATCTATCGTACTGGAGCATGAGCATGCCGCCTACTAGCGATCTTTCCATTACCAATCTCCGGACGCGCTATCAATCCGGCGCGCTGACGCCCGAAGAAGTTGTCAACGACATTTACGACCGCCTCGAATCAGCGCCCTTGCATCCGGTTTGGATTACCGTGGTTCCGCGCGTCAAAGCGCTGGCTCGCGCCAAAGCCTTGAAAGCAGCTTCTTCGGAGTTGCCTTTATACGGCATTCCCTTTGCGGTAAAGGACAATATCGATGTTCTTGATCTGCCGACCACGGCTGGTTGTCCTACCTACGCGTATACGCCTAGTCAAAACTCGTTTGTTGTCCAAAGGCTGCAAAGCGCCGGGGCGCTGCTCATCGGCAAAACCAATATGGATCAGTTTGCGACAGGACTGGTGGGAACCCGTTCTCCTTATGGCGCTTGCTCCTCCGTGTTTGACGAGCGTTACATTTCCGGGGGCTCCAGTTCGGGTTCCGCCGTGGCCGTTGCTAACGGTTCCGTGACATTCGCGCTGGGAACCGATACGGCGGGTTCAGGCCGGGTGCCTGCTGCTTTCAACAATATTGTCGGCCTCAAGCCCTCTCGCGGAGCGTTGAGCGCTTCGGGCGTGGTGCCTGCCTGCCGGTCTCTCGATTGCGTATCGATTTTTGCGCTGTCGTGCGCGGATGCCCATGCCGTATTTGACGCAGCCAGGGTGGTAGATCCAGCCGATCCATTTAGCCGGGCCTGGTCGCCCGTCCCTATCGCCGCAAACCCGCGTATCGGAATTCCAAGGCAAACCCAGCTTGAGTTCTTTGGAAACGGAGAGTATCAGCGGCTCTACAGGGAAACCGTCTTGTTTCTGGCAAACGATGGCTGCGCGACCGTCGAAATTGACTTCACTCCGTTTGGGAAAGCGGCTGAACTTTTATACGCAGGGCCGTACGTGGCTGAACGTTTTGCTGCTGTCGGCGAATTCATCAAAACCCATCGCAGCGAGGTGGACCCGACGGTCGGGTCAATCATCTCAAGTTCCGAAAAATTCACCGCCGCCCAGGCATTCGAAGCGCAGTACCGCTTGAAGGAGTTCATGCGGGAAACCGCAAAGATCTGGAACGATATCGACGTTCTCCTGCTGCCTACCGCGCCCACCACCTACACGATTGAGGAGGTGCGCCGCCATCCCGTCAAGCTGAACTCACATCTCGGCTACTACACGAACTTTGTCAATCTGCTTGATCTTTGCGGCGTGGCCGTCCCCGCCGGTTTTTCGGCCAACGGCTTGCCATTCGGGGTCACAGCCGTCGGCCCTGCGTTCAGCGAAAGTGGTCTTCTGGCATTCGCGGACCGCATTCAGCACGCCCGCGTTCCATTTAGCGGCAAGGACGTCGCTAAAACTTCGGAGACGCTGATGACGCACCCTCCGGTAACAAATGGCTGGGTGGCGCTCGGCGTAGTGGGTGCCCATCTTTCGGGTCAACCGCTCAACTACCAACTGCGGGACAGAGGGGCCAAACTGCTGCGAACAACCACAACAGCGCGCGATTACCAGTGCTTCGCCCTCACGAACACCAGCCCGGCGAAACCCGGCTTAATTCGTGCTCCTGGTTTCTTTGGCCCTGGAATCGAGATCGAAGTCTGGCTCATACCTGAGCCGCAGTTCGGCAGTTTCGTTGCCGCCGTGCCTCCTCCCTTGTCGATCGGCACCTGCGAACTCATGGATGGAGAACGCATTAAAGGCTTTCTGTGCGAAGCTTACGCCACCGCCGGTATGCCCGAGATTACGCATCTGGGCAGTTGGCGCCAGTATTTGCAAGAAGCTAAGTAATACTGCATGTAAACAAGCCCACAGCCTGATAAAATAGTAAGTTACGTTCCAACCACATCTTCCTAGGAGGCCGCTATGACTGCATTGCGCATCGCAGCGCTTTCTGTCCTGCCGTTCGTTGCAGTCGCACAGCAAGTCTCATTTGATCGTGATATCCGGCCCATCATGTCGGACACCTGTTTTCGGTGTCACGGACCCGACGCCAGTTCCCGCATGGCGAATATGCGGCTGGACCTGCGCGAAGAAGCTCTGAAGCCGAAGCGGAACGGAACGCCCATTGTTCCCGGCGATCCAGAAGGCAGCGAGATCATTCAGCGCATTTTTGCGAAGAATGGCCGGGTCATGCCGCCGCCCTATGCTCATAAAGAATTAACAGAGAAACAGAAAGAGACCATTCGGCAGTGGGTCGCGCAGGGCGCAAAATACGAAGTTCATTGGTCGTACTTGCCCGTGAGCAGGCCACCCGTACCCGTCGTGAACGGCGCGGCGCTGGTCAACCCAGTAGATGCCTTTATTCAAGCTCATTTGGCCGAAGAGGGGCTGAAGCCCTCACCCGAGGCCGACCGCCGCACACTGATTCGTCGGGTGACGCTCGACCTGACCGGCCTTGCGCCGATGCCCGCTGAAATTGCGGCTTTCGTCGCCGACAACTCGCCCGACGCTTATCAAAAACTGGTGGATCGCTTACTCGCCTCATCCGCGTATGCGGAAAAACAGGCGGTACGCTGGCTTGACGCGGTGCGGTATGC
>CAXUBB010000061.1:0-16024 GCA_964249105.1 uncultured Bryobacteraceae bacterium
GGACGACGCGGCACAGCAAAACACCAGCTTCCGCACTAATCGAGCGGCCCGGCTCCAGCATCAGCGTTAATCCAAGTGATTCGAGCTTGGGACGCAAACGCAATATAAATTCGCTAATGCTGATGACGTTATCCGTTGGCCGGTAACGGACGCCGATACCGCCGCCGAGATCCAGAAAGCGAATCGCTACGCCCAATGCCCGGAGACGCTCCACCAAGGCAATCACTTTATCCGCTGCCTCCCACAAAGGCCCTGGATCAAGCAACTGCGATCCGATATGGCAACTGACGCCCTCGGGCCGGATGCCGTCCAGTTTCATGGCGTGAGCGTAGATGCGTTCGGCTTCGTGCATGTCGATGCCGAATTTGTGTTCACGCAATCCGGTGGAGATGTAAGGGTGCGTGACGGCATTGACATCAGGATTGACCCGGATCGCAATCGTGGCCGTGCGCCCGAGCCCAACAGCGATCCGGGAGATCTGCTCCACTTCCCACTCGGATTCGCAGTTGAAGCTGTGAATGCCCGTTTCGAGAGCAAACCGGATCTCGTCTTCGGTCTTTCCCACTCCTGAAAAAACCACCGAACCGGCGTCCGCTCCGGCAGCGAGAACGCGGTACAGTTCGCCGCCCGAAACAATATCAAAACCTGCTCCGGCGCGAGCTAACAGGCTCAGTACAGCTAAATTTGAGTTGGCCTTGACCGCGAAGCAAACCTGGCTCGGAATCCCGCTTAATGCATTTCTATACTCGGCAAAGCGCGAAGTAATGGCTTTTTGAGAGTAAACGTAGCTTGGCGTTCCATGCTCGGCGGCAATGGCGGAAAGGTCCACGGCTTCGCAAGCGAGAACGCCATCATGGTAGAAAAACTCCCCTTCGATCAGCATTCAAATTGTAATTAGAGGACCCGGAGAGCAACCAGTGTTTGATCGTCAGTTAAAGGCGTCAAGCCGCGAAATTGATCCAGGTCTTCAAAAATAGCGTTCACAAGATATTGAGGCGGCTTCTGGTTATGAGCGAGCAGAAGTTTTTCAACTCGTTCGCGTCCGTACTCCCCATTCGTCTCCGATAATTGATCTTCCACGCCGTCGGAGTAAAGCAAAAACAGATCATCCGGTTGCGCCACGAATTCAATCTGCTCGTATTCCTGATCGTCCAGCAAACCAATCGGAATGCCTTCGGTGCGGGATTCAATAATTTGGTTATTGCGGCACACGAGAGGAGGCAGCGTTCCGGCGCTCGCAATGGTGAAAGTCAGCGTGCGCGAGTTCCAGGCCAGGAGAGATAGCGTGGCATACTGGGCATCCACCCGGCGCTCCAGCAAGGCTTCATTTAATAGCTTCATTAACTGCGCGGGAGTTCTGCGCCGTGGCGCGAGAGTTCGCAACAAGCCGGACACCAGAGCGCCGTACAGAGCCGCCGCCGCGCCTTTTCCGCTCACATCGCCAAAGGCGATTAATGAGTACTCGTCGCTGTGCTCGAAAAAATCATAAAGGTCGCCGCTGATCTCGCGGGCGGGCCGGCTCTTGATGGCCACTTGCAAACCAACGACGTCCGTAACGGTTCTCGGCAGCAAGACGGATTGCAGCTTGTAAGCCGCCCGCAGATCCTGCTCCATTCTCTGCTCGCGATTCGCCAGTTCCTCGTATAGGCGGGCATTCTCAACCGAGGTGGCAATCTGGGGCGCAAGCAGGCCCAAAGCGCGCACGTGGTCGTCAGTAAAGAAGCTCAGGCGCACGCTTTCGCAATCCATTACGCCAATCACCCGGTCGCGCAAGATCAAAGGAACAGCCACTTCCGACAGAACATCGGAGTGCGAAGCAATGTAACGAGTGTCGCGGGTCACGTCCGGCACGCGAACGACCTGGCGGGACTCCAACGCAGCGCCGGTAATGCCCTGCCCGAAAGGAATATTCGAAATGGTCGTTTGTTTATCGTAACGCTGGCTGAAACGGCAGCGCATCAAGCGGCGTTCCTCATCGACCAGAAAGATACTGAACGCATCGAAGTTGATCAGCGCCCGCACGGTCACCGCGATTTTTGTCAGAAGCTCATCGAGATCCAGAATGGAACTGAACTCCTGAGACAGATGCGCTAAAACCCGCAGAGTGCGGTTTTGGCGCTCGACCCGCCGATAGAGACGGGCATTATCGATGGCAACGCCCACGCGAGTGGCAATCAGGGCAAGAAGCGCGCGATCCTGTTCAGAGAAAGCGTCTAGATGGGTGGACTGAAGATCGATGATGCCGACCAGTTTGCCTCGCACCAGCATAGGAACGGCCAGTTCCGTGCGCACCGCATCCAGCGCATTGAGATAACGGGGATCTTTCCGTACATCAGGCACCAGAAGCGGCTGCCTAGTGGAAGCGGCGGTGCCGGTAATGCCCTCTCCGGGCCGAATGACAAGGTTTTTAGCAATTTCATCGCGGTGCCCGATGGAATAGCGCATCCGGAGAGTACGCGCACGCTCGTTATAGAGCAAAATGGCGAAAAGATCATATGGAACTACGTCTTTGATAATGTCCGCGACATTGGCGAGCAGCCGGTCGAGATCCAGCGTTTCGGAAGTAACCGTGCTGACTTCGAGAAGAAAATCGAGAAGTTCAGCGCGCTCCCGAAAGCGCACGTCTGTTTTGCGCGGGGCAGACATTAGTAGCTGTCCGAGCTTGCCCGTACGCCCACGGAACTCTCCAACTCTTGCAGGATGCCGACCCCCGAGCTGGTTCCAATACGATTTGCGCCTGCCCTCACCATGTCTCGCAGAGCAGCGAGGGTACGCACGCCGCCCGAGGCTTTCACTCCGACTTCTTCTCCCACGACATGCCGCATGAGCGCGACATCTTCGACAGTAGCCCCTCCGGTTGAGAAGCCGGTGGAAGTTTTGACGAAGTCCGCTTTAGCATCAGCAGCGAGACGACAGGCTTTTTCTTTCTCTTCGTTGGTTAGAAGACACGTTTCCAAGATTACTTTGAGGATAGCGCCGGAAGCATGCGCGATACCGGCCAGATCCGTTATTTCTTTCTGAACTAAATGATTGTCGCCCGAGCGCAAAACCCCGATGTTCTGGACGATATCCAGTTCCTTTGCGCCACCCGCCAAAGCAAGCTCGGCTTCGGCAATCTTTGCCCCGGTTTCGTTCGCGCCCAAAGGGAAGCCGATGACAGTGCAAACGCGCACGGGCGCGCCGGAAAGTTCCTCGACGGCCAGGCGGACCCAGCAAGGATTAATGCACACGGAAGCGAAGTTCCACTGGCGGGCTTCGGCGCAAAGGCGCACGATATCCCGCTGCGTCGCATCCGGTTTGAGCAGCGTGTGATCGATCAAGGCCGCGATAGTTTCTTTTTGTTCCAGATGTTCACGATATCATGCGCGTCATGCTTGTCATTCACTCCCCTGTCCTCTGCGTCCAGGGAGGTAAAGCGCGAATTACCGCTGAGTTTATTGACAATGATTCTGCCCGCCAATTATGGTTTGAAGTGGATGAGGATCAAAGGAAGAGCCTGGAGACGAAGGCGATGGATGCGTTTGTTGTGGGTCTGCTGCTTCCAGCGATGGCTTCCGGTCAGGACCTTGACGTAAGAGGCCCGCTGTCGAGCAAGCTCTTCTACAACTTAACGCACTATCTTATGCCGATCCTGAGGGACTTCATTCCCTCCTGCAAAATCATTGAGATCAGGCCTGCCGCGCTTAGCCGCGCCTCAAATGAGCGTGCGCCGGGCGTAATCGCGGGATTTTCGGGAGGAGTTGATTCGTTCTGCAATTACTACGACCATTCCGGAAACCGAGCGCCGGAAGAGTACCACATTACGCACTTCCTATTTAATAATGTCGGCTCTCACGGCCAAATGTCGCCGGAACAGGACCGGTCGGTGTTCGCTCAGCGCCTTGCAACCCTTCGGCAATTCCCTAAGCTCGAAAACAAGCCGTTGGTGGCGGTTGATTCGAATCTGGACGAAGTGATCGGCATGAAATTTGAACGCACCCATACGATCCGCAACGTCGCTGTTGCCCTCCTCCTGCAGCCAATTTGCGGCAAGTTTCTTTATGCTTCCGGCCTTTCTTTCCGGGAAACGGAGGTACGGCCGTCTCCTTTGATAGCGCATTTGGACCCGGTCATTTTGCCCCTGTTAGGAACGGAAAGGCTGGAGTGCATTGCCAGCGGCGGGCAATATACCCGCGTCGAGAAAACCATCCGGGTTGCCGAAATAGATGCCAGCGCTCAATTTCTGGACGTATGCGTGAATCCCTGGATGGCCAGCGGACGCTTGAATTGTTCCGGCTGTTGGAAGTGTCTTCGCACGGAACTAACCTTAGCCGTTCTGGGGAAATTGGATCGGTACGATCACGTCTTCGATCTCGATCTGTATCACAAACTAGAGGGCTACTACCTGATTGAAGTCCTCAGAAGCCGTGACCCCTTGCGGCGCGAGATTGCGGAGCTGATTAAAATGCAAGGATTCAAGGTTCCTCAGTGGTCCCGATTGTTGGCGGCAGTGATTCCCTGGTTTATCAGAAGTCAGATCTCTAAATTCATGATTCCCTTTTTTCGAAGGCTTATCCGTCATTCCCAATCGGTCAGCGCGGGATCGTAAAGAAGAAGGTGGAGCCTTCGCCGGGGCGGGATTCCACCCAGATGCGGCCCTTGTAGCGGTGGACGATCTTCTGGCAAATGGCCAGCCCGATGCCGGTGCCTTCGTATTCCTGTTGGCTATGCAGGCGTTTGAAAAGGCCGAAGATTTGTTCTCTGTATTGATCCTCAATGCCGATTCCATTGTCCTGGACGGCAAAACGCCATCCGCTCTCTCCTTCCGTTGCCGAGATGCGGATGCGGGGAGCGTTTTTATTCCGATACTTGATGGCATTTCCGATCAGGTTCTGGAAGAGCTGTTGCAAGTGTACTTCCTGCACCGGCACCGCGGGAAGCGGTGTGTGGTTGATAACCGCTCCGGATTGATCAATGGCGGCTGCTAGGCTGCTGAGGGATTTTGTCAGCACTCGCTCCGTGTCAACTGTTTCGCGGGTTTCTTCTCCCGCGACAGCCACGCGGGTATAAGCAAGCAAATCGCGAATCAGCATCTCCATGCGTTTTGCTCCTTCCACGGCGTGTCTAATGTAATCGTCGGCCTGTTCGTCAAGCTGGCCGGCGTACCTTCTTCCAAGCAGTTGCGTGAAGGCTGAGACCATCCGGAGAGGCTCTTGCAGGTCATGGGCAGCCGCATACGCAAAGTGCTCCAGATCGGCGTTAGTCCGTGCCAGTTCTTCGGCCTGGCGCCGCAGCGCTTCCTGCGCGGCCTTACGCTCGGTGATGTCATGGAAGTAGACGCCCAGTCCTTCGGCGGAGGGATAGGCGCGCACCTCCAACCAAGTTTTCAAAGGCTCATAGTATTCCTCGAATTCCACGGGCTTTCCTTGCGCCTTTGCCCGATGATACTCATGGTAGAAAGTGGAGCCTACCGCGGGCGCAAACTCTTCCCAAACATTCTTGCCCACCAATTCTTCACGCAAACGGAACAGGACCCTTTCCGCTTGCCGGTTGACGTAAGTAAAACGCCAACCGTTGTCCAGGGCGAAAAAGGCGTCCGTCATGCTTTCAAAAATAGCGGCGAGTTGCCGCCGCGCCTGCTCCAGATCCGTGTTTGCCTTCTCCAAAGCGGCCCGCGCTTCATGACGTTCCGTAATATCGTGCGTCGAACCGGCGATGGCTTCAACTTCTCCTGAATTTCCGAAAATAGGCGTGAGAGTGTACTCGTATTGGCGGGCCGTCCGGGTGAACTGAGTCAGATTTACTTCATCCCGCACCGGCTTGCCGGTTTCAATCACGGTCTGAATCTGTCGCCGAATCCTTTCCGTAAATTCCGGCAGGTAGCCCAGTTCCAAAAGCGTTTTGCCGCGCGCCTGCTCCAGCGTCTTTTGCCAGAGTTGCAGGAGATTTTTATTGGCGTAGATCACCCGGCCTCCCCGGTCAAAAATGTAGATGGAGTCCGGCGTGTGGGAGAGCGCGGCATCGAAAGTGCGCCATTGCCGTTCGATCTCCTCCCTGGCCTGCTCGCGTTCTCGCGCGGCTTGTTTCTGCTCGGTGAGATCGACATAGAGGCTAACGATTCCGGTGACGGCGTTGTCCTTGCCGCGCAGGAGCGCCGTGGAGACCCGGATATCGACGTAAGAACCGTCTTTGCGGACCCGCCGGACCTCGACATCTTTCAAGCCTTCGCCGCTCAGGTCACGCTCGCGCATGGCGCGATGCTCGGCGCGTTTCTCCTCGGGGATAAAGGGCAGCGGACCTCCGATCACTTCTTCCTCTTTCCAACCGAAAAGACGCTCGGCGGCGGGATTCCAAAGCGTGACCACGCCGCTGCGGGTAATCACCACAATAGGCAGCGGCGAGGATGCGACGAGAGCTTGAAACTTCTCGTGCACGGCGTTTTCCGCTGGATCGGAGTTCCAGCCGTTTTGCGCCGCCAGTTTGCCTTCCAATTCCCGAACGCGATTTCGCAAAGCTTCGAGCTCTTGTTGAGGGTTCGCTTCCATGAGGAGCCGATTCAGGAAGCACGGCGCTACTTGCCGTGCTGAGCGTTCTTCAGTTCTAATTGGTGTTCGAGATGCGCCAGAGCGGCGGATAGCTGCTCGCGGTGGCGGGGATGCCGGGCGGCCTCCAGTTCCCGGAGAATGCGGACTTTGGAAAGCTCAATGCTTTCACACTCGCGTTGAAAACGGATCTCTTCTTCATTGAGTCGGACTTGTTGCGCCGCCGCAAGCCGATCTTCGGCGGCATCCATTTGCGATTCCACGGACTTACTTTCCCAACCTCGGGCCATGGTTCTAGTGTAGGAAAATTGTTTTCCGGCGGAAAGCTCGGTTCACAGGCGTGCTGCGGAATGTCAGATGGATGGTATCAACGTGACTGGAATCTTGCGTCCTTGCGCCGTGCTGGCCAACCCTCGATCAAAGGTGACCAAATGCGCACCGCAAGCATCGGCAAAGCCGACGAGATAGCAATCAGCAATTGCTTTAGTCGCTGGTTGAAGGGCAAACGGTGCAAGCGCCTCACGAAATGCTTTTTCCATACCGCGCGGTTCGGGTACAAGTTCAACTCGCGGGTCCTGCATCCATTGTTCATATAGCTTTAGCGCTTCGCTTACAGAAACCGTGCTGTCACCCATAACCTTTTGATTGGTTAACAGACGCAGGAAACCGAGCATCGTCAAACGGCAGAACCAGAGCGCCGCATCATCTATGGATGCATACCAGAGGGCAGCACGGGCGTGTTGCGGATGCAGCTTCCAGGCCATCGCCAGCCAGACATTGATGTCAATCAAAAATGAGGTCATAGGGTGTTTCCGTATCAGGGCAGAGAGGTCCCGGCTGGCCTCTTCCCATAAGTAACGGCAGCGTAACACGCTCACCCTTTCGCGGCGAATTCATTGGTAGAATGCGCGCTACAGGCTGTCCATGTTTAGTGATAACGATCCCCTCCTCAGGCAACTCTTCCAGGAGAGAAAGGCATTGACGCCGGAACTCAGTGACACTAAGATCCTTCACAGCTAAGAGTGTACACTAAAATGTACAAAATTGTTAGTGACCACTGAACACCGTTCCAAAAACGCCGGAAAACGATCCTGCAAAATTGCTTCTCGCATCGTTCTCATGATTCCCAGATAAAAGTGAATGTTATGCAGCGAAGCCAGAATGGGAAACAGGATCTCCCCGGCTTGAAACAGGTGTCGGAGGTAAGCCCGACTGAATGTCCGGCAAGTGTAGCAGTCGCAAAGCGGATCAAGCGGCCCCTCGTCGTCCATAAAGCGTGCCTGCTTAATTGCCAGCTTGCCTTCCGAAGTAAACAAAGACCCATTGCGCGCATTGCGGGTCGGCAGAACGCAGTCCATCATATCGATCCCTTTGGCTACATATAACGGCAGCTCTTCCGGCATCCCCACGCCCATCACATAGCGGGGCCGGTCTTGCGGCAGCAGCGGAGCCGTGACCGCCACCATTTCCTGACTTAGCTCACGCCCCTCGCCCACCGACAATCCGCCAATCGCATACCCAGGAGCATTCAGTTCCAATAAGGCTTCCGCGCAAGACCGCCGTAATTCCGGGAACATGGAACCCTGCACAATCGGAAACAATGCGCAGTGTTGTCCCTTTTCGCGCCGGAGATAATGCGCGTATCCTTTCCGAGCCCAGCGGATTGTCCGCTTCATTGATTGTTCAGCCGCCCCGAACGTAGCCGGATAAGACAGGCACTCATCCAGCACCATGGCGATGTCGCTCCCAAACGCCAGTTGCACATCGACCGTGCTTTCGGGAGTAAACAAATGCGGGTCGCCGTTCAGGTGCGACCGAAATAGAACGCCCTCATCCGTTACCTTTCGCAGCGTATCGAGACTGAAAACCTGAAATCCGCCGGAATCGGTGAGGATGGCGCGTGGCCATTGTATGAATTTGTGGAGTCCTCCCAGGCGTTCAATCCGCTCGTGGCCGGGCCTTAGAAACAGATGATAGGTATTCGCCAGGATGATTTTGGCGTCCAGATCCTGCTGAAGATCACGCGGCGTGAGCGCTTTCACGGTGCCTTGCGTTCCTACCGGCATAAAAACAGGCGTTTCCACCGTGCCATGCGCCGTATGGAGCAGCCCCGCCCGTGCGCCCGTGACAGGACACGTCTTCTCAATTTGGAAACGAAGCGCAGACATCAAACTGTCATTGTCGCCCGTTGCAAGACGGACAAAAAGGTTACAATCGCGGCTATGCGCAGATGGGCACTTGCGTTTCTCCTTTATTCGGCGATTGCGGGCGGAGATGTCCCGGTCAATATCCAGGAAGGCTACCGA
Source organism: uncultured Bryobacteraceae bacterium (assembly GCA_964249105.1). Classification (GTDB taxonomy): domain Bacteria; phylum Acidobacteriota; class Terriglobia; order Bryobacterales; family Bryobacteraceae; genus Bog-105. The sequence goes on from CAXUBB010000061.1 coordinate 8,828, forward strand.
ATCATTCAGCCGAAAGATCTAAAGGCTGACCTCACCTTTCTCGCCTCCGATCAGCTTGAGGGGCGATTATCCCTCACGCGCGGCTCGGAAGTGGCGATTCAATGGATTGGATCGGAGTTCGCCAAGGCAGGATTAAAGCCGCTTACCGGCGGTAGCTACCTGCAAATCGTGCCTTTATGGGAGTACCGCCCCGCCCGCGAGGCGAGTTTTCTCATGGTTCAAGGTGAAAAGTTCCGCTACCCCGAAGCTTACGGCCAGTTTCCCGAAAACGTGGATCTTTCCGGCTCGCTTGTTTTCGCCGGATATGGAATCACTGCTCCCGAACTCAACTACGACGACTATAAAGGCATTGACGCCAACGGCAAAATCGTCCTGATCTTCGATCACGAGCCGCAGGAAACCAATGAGCAATCCATTTTCAACGGGCTCGGCAATACCCGCTATGCCACTACCCGCGTGAAAGCGCTCAACGCTCAAGCGCACGGCGCTATTGCCGTTCTGATTGTCGCGGAGCCCAACCGCAAGCATGTTTCGAACCAGGAGCGAATCGCCAAAATCGCCGGAACGCAGGGGCGCATCACCCGCATTCCTGCCGAAGCGATCATCGGCGACGAAATCCATATTCCGAGCATGACGATTTCGGACAAACTCGCCGCTCGGCTGCTTGCTCCTTTGCAGACCACGCCCAGTGCCTTGCAGTCCGCCATCGACCGAGATCTAACCATCGCCTCGCGCCCTGTTCCAAGCACAACGGTCGCTTTACACTTAGACAATTCCCAAACTCGCCGCGGCCGCAGCTACAACATTGCGGGACTGCTCGAAGGCAGCGACCCCGCTTTGAAAGCTGAGACCGTGATTATTAGCGGCCACTTCGACCATGACGGAGCAGATGGAACTCAGATTTGGCACGGCGCGGACGATAACGGATCAGGCACCGTGGGGGTAGTGGAACTGGCCCGCGCTTTCACGGCCAACCTAACGAGGCCTAAACGCTCTATCTTATTTATTGTCTTCGCAGCCGAAGAACGCGGACTGCTCGGCTCTTACTATTACGTCCAGCACCCGCTACGCCCGCTGGACACCACACGGTCCGTCATTAACTTCGACATGATCGGGCGCAACGAAACGCCGAGCAAGCAGACTGACGGAGTGATCAACATCGCCCCTGATACATCGAATGATTTAAACCTGATCGGCACAAACTACACCTCCGATTACCGCAAAACCGTTGAGTCTGCTAACGAAAACGTCGGCCTGCACCTGGACTACAAATGGGACCGGGAAGCCTCGCTCAACGTCTTCTTTCGGAGTGATCAATTTCCCTTCGCCCTGCACGGCATCCCGGCCATCTGGTGGTTTACCGGCTTTCATCCCGATTACCACCAGACGACCGACACCGCCGACAAGATCAATTACGAAAAGATGGCCAAGATCCTGCAACTTGCCTATCTGTCCGCCTGGGACTTCGGTAACGAATCGAAACCGCCCCGTTTCAATCCGCAAGGGCGATGATGGGCAGCCCCTTAAGGACGGCATTAACCTCTTCGGCGCTCAAGCCACTCCGTTCTCGTCTCAACGCAACAATTTTCTTACCTTTCTGACGTTAATATATTTTTATGCGCACGACGGTTGATCTGCCAGATCCGCTTTTTCGTGAGTTAAAAGCATTAGCAGCACGACGAGGAGTACCGTTAAAAGAACTGATACGGGCCGCCGTGGAAGCGGAAATTCGGAAAGCAAAGAGCAACGCGAAGTACCGAGTTATATTTCCGCTGCTACCCTCCAGTAAACCCGGCGCTCTGGATCTTACTAATGTCGATGTTGAAGACCTACTTGCCTAAAATGTTATATATGTGCAAAGCGGATCATCCTAAAATGCTGTCATACTCCGCATGGGTACCGATCCAAAAACCAAAGTACGCCATCAGAAACCTGCACCGCTAGAACACGATAATGCAATCCAACACGCACGGACCAGAAGCGGCCAGCCTTCTTAAAGTGAAGCGACCGATGATGCGGATCAGCTTTCAGCAGTTCAAAAACTTTATCGGCTAATTTCCGAATTTCGCTTGGCAATCCGCGATATCTAAGCCAGAACTCAGGCGCGGCATAATGCCTCGCAACTCAGTGGAACGGCCGTTATCGTGATCCCGCAGCGCGCTGTCGGCAAGGGCAGCTAGTTTGCCATTGTTTGCATCGTCTTCAATTTGCTTATCCCAAGCCTCGGCGTCGTATTGCGCAAACCATTTACGAAGTGCGCTGAGTTCGTGCTGGTCCAGCACTTTGATTTGTCCGACTCGGCTCATACCCGCTCTCAGTTCAAGATACATTAAGTACACTGCTTCCATCTGCGCAAGTTTATGGCAAGGAACGTATATCTCGTCAAATGTCCCGATGTCCTTATTGGAGTTCTCACAACGAAGGTGCTTAAATCGGTCACATCTACAGATTGCGTTCTCCGGGATTAACAATCCGCTTGGCTTCGCGCTGAATCGTACTTCAGAGCTTATATATTGACCATGCATCGTTCGGAGTCGGCCGTCATCGGCCATCTCAGCGATAGACTAAAAGGACGTATCAATCGCGTCAAGACTTACTTTGTGAGCTGGCGAAGTAGCTGCCGAACACCAGCCGTATCTACGATACGGTACCGAGCTTTACTCGGGCCGCCTCCCACATGGACGCTCCATGCCGTTTCGGGCAGATGCGTGAACAGGTCTTCGTCGGTGCGGTCGTCTCCCAGAGCAAGTATCCACCCGTCATTCGCGCGTTCGGATAATAGCTCGTTGGCAAAGGCTCCCTTGTTGGCCCACATCGGTTTTACCTCGACAATCTTATGACCGCGGTACGCACGCAGCTCGGTTTCGGCCAGCATGCCTTCAAGCATAGCAACCAGTTCGGCGGCGAGCCAATCTCCAAATTCCGCCTCAATCGTACGGAAGTGCCATACCAAGGCAAATTCCTTCTCTTCGATAAAACTCCCGGGCGTCCGATCCACAAAGTGTTGAAGAATGGGCCGCACGGAATCTTTCCATGCCGCTTCTATCGAACGGACTTGCCAGTTGTCGCTATCGGGCAGGCGCCAACGAGCCCCATGTTCAACGGCGAGTCCCAGGCGTGGCACTTGGCCGAGCCAGTGTTCTAAATCGGCGGCTCTTCGCCCTGAAATCACGATCACGCGGTTAGCTTCGCTGCTCGTAAGCCGCGACAGAATTGCCAGGAGATCGGCGTCGGGCGCTGCGTCGCGCGGTCGGGCGGCAAGAGGTACAAGAGTACCGTCATAGTCCAACAGCAACAAACGTTTGGGCGCCTTTCGATAATCCTCAACCAAGGCTTCGAAAGATAGAAAAGGAGGAGTATCCGGCGCGCGCCCACTACGTACTTTGGCTGCCTCGTCAAGAATTTCCAAAAAGCGCTCGCCCCAGGCAAACACATCATTGCGAATGACGCGCTCATGCAGCGCCCGCATGCGATCGTGTTTTTCCTCTTCGTTCATGTTGAGCGCCCGTGTTACAGTCAAGGCGGTTCTTTCCTGGTCCCACGGATTGATGAGCAGCGCTTCGCCCATTTCCGCAGCCGCCCCAGCAAAGGAACTTAAGACCAGGACGCCGGCCCCGTCCGCGTGACAGGCGACATACTCTTTAGCCACCAGGTTCATGCCGTCGCGCAATGGCGATACCCAAGCGACGTCGGCCAGTTGATAGACAGCGACCAGTTCCGACCGGCTAATGCCGCGATGGATGTAAACCACCGGCACCCACGCTGGCGTGCCAAACTCTCCATTAATTTCGGAGATCAACTCATGCACTTCGCTGCGCAGCACCTGATAATCCTCGACGTTCTCGCGGGAGGGCACCGCGACTTGCAGCAACACCACCTTCCCGATCAATTCCGGGGTACTCGCCAATAATCGGCGGAAGGTCCGCAGACGTTCCGGAATGCCTTTGGTGTAGTCAAGCCGATCCACGGCGACAATCACTTTCTGCCCCTGGTACTGGGTGCGCAACTTCTTTAACTGCTCTACCGTCTCGGACTGGTTCGTTTGTTTGACGAATTCTTCAGCAGCGATGCTGATCGGCAGGGCTTGCAACCGGACCTCGCGCCCGGACACCTCCAGGCGATCGACCGTGCTCTCCTTTCCCAATATGCGCCGGAGAGATTGCCGGAAATGCTGAACGTGCAAGTGCGTATGAAACGATAGGAGGTCTGCGCCTAGCAAGCCGCTCAGCAATTCCTCGCCTCGGGGCAGGATGGCGAAAACATCCGAAGCCGGAAACGGTATATGAAGGAAGAACCCAATGGCCCCTTCCGGCAGTTGCTCCCGGAGCATGTTGGGCAGAAGCATGAGGTGATAATCATGCACCCAGATCCGATCACCCGGCTGGAACTCCTCGACCACGGCCGCGCAGAACCGGCGGTTCGCTTCGATATAGGCTTCCCAGTTCTCGGAAGCAAACTGCAGCTTAGAGGTGAAACTATGAAACAATGGCCAAAGCGCCCCATTGGCATAACCCTCATAGAACTTTTCTTGGATATCCGCCGGCAGGTTCACCGCCAAGCAGCCCTGTTCTTGCCGTAGCAGTTCCAGCGCCTCGGCAGGCACTTCTCCCGAGATACCGGACCAGCCAATCCAAACGCCTCCAGCGCGCTTCAAAATCGGATCCATTGCCGTGGCCAGCCCGCCCGCGCTCCGTTCTGCCTTCCAACCAGCGCCTTCGCGCACCAAGGCCACCGGAAGGCGATTAGAAACCACAATCAAACGTGAGTTTTCTGCCATGTCATTCTCATGGATGCAGCCTGTGCCGGTAGCTCACACGGAATTCTTACGTATTCTGCGCGGAAGCAATCCATAAGCTTGGACCAAGGCGGCTTCTCTCCCCGGCACAAATCACTCCCGCTTGTTACGATTGAAGATTAAACCCCTTCTGATCGGAATGAATGGCGCTTCGCTTCTATAACACTCTTACGCAAGAGTTGGAGGTTTTCCATCCGCTGCAGGACAACACGGTGCGCATGTACACCTGCGGCCCGACCGTCTACAACTTTGTCCATATCGGCAACTTCCGCACTTTTACCTTTCAGGACATCCTGCGGCGCTGGCTGCGCTATCGCGGTTATCAACTCGATCACGTCATGAACGTGACGGACGTGGACGACAAAATCATCGTCAACGCTGCTAAAGAGAACAAGTCCATCGAGGAGTACACCGCCGGTTTCACCAGAGCCTTTTTCGAAGATGCAGCCGCTTTACACCTGGAGCAGCCGGAGCATGTTGCGCCAGCGACCAAACACATTGGCGACATGGTGCAGGCGATCAAACAGTTGGCGGCGAAAGGCTACACGTATAACAGCGAAGGCTCCACTTACTTCCGCATTGCGGCTTTTCCGGAGTACGGCAAGCTGTCGCATAACGATTTCAGCGGCATTCGCGCCGGAGCGCGGGTCGATGTGGACGAGTATGACAAAGATAATGCCCGCGACTTTGTCCTCTGGAAAGCGAAGAAGGGCGATGAACCATATTGGCCGACCCCGTTCGGCGACGGACGCCCCGGTTGGCACATCGAGTGTTCCGCCATGGCGATGAAGTACCTGGGACAGACGCTTGATATTCACGCCGGCGGCATCGACCTGGTTTTCCCTCATCATGAGAACGAAATCGCGCAGTCGGAGTCGATCACCGGACGCCCCTTTGCGCGCTTTTGGCTGCACTCGGAACATCTTCACATCGAATCGCAGAAGATGTCGAAATCGCTCGGCAACTTTTATACTTTGCGCGACTTGCTGGAGATGGGACACCACCCCGAAGCCATTCGCTATCTGCTGGCCTCCGTGCCTTATCGCAAAAAGCTGAACTTTACTTTTGAGGGCCTGAAGGCTGCCTGGCGCAGCATCGAACGTTTGCGCGACTTCGAACTGCGGCTGGCATCGGCCAAATTCGCTCCCGGCTGCAATGAAATTCTGAGCGAACGCTCGCGGGAAGCGATCCGCCAATTTGAAGCGGGCATGGATGACGACCTGAACACGGCGGAAGCCCTAGCCGCCATCTTTGAATATGTGCGCGCCATCAACACCGCTATTGACGAGAACCAGTTTCAGGAAGAAAACCGTTGGGAAGCGGCTAAGGTTCTGGAGCTTTTCGATAGCGTCTTTGATGTGCTGAAGCCTTATGAGCGCCCGGCCTTTGCTGTCGCTCATGGCAGCGCGGAGGTAAGTTTCTTATCGGAAGCGCAAATTGAAGCATCCATTGAAGAAAGAAATCAGGCCAAGAAGGGCCGAGACTTCAAACGCGCGGATCAAATCCGCGCCGATCTACAGGAAAAAGGCATACTCCTTGAAGACACCAAAGACGGAGTCCGCTGGAAACGCAAATGAACTTTGAATCGCAGGTTGTGCATATCGGCGACCGCAAACGCCAGAAGGGCCTTCCCGTTCCTTCCACCACGCCGATCCATCTCGGCACTACTTATTTTTATGATTCCGCGGCCACCCTGGACCGCGTGCTCGGCCATGAGGAGGAAGGATTTTGCTATGCCCGTTACGCCAACCCGACCACGCGCGCCCTGGAAGAATTAGCAACGGCTCTGGAGCGGGGTCATGGCTCTCTGGCAACAGCCAGCGGAATGGCGGCTATTCAGATTGCTCTGCAAGCGGCGCTGACGGATCGTCCACATATCATTTTGGCCTCAGATTCTATTTACGGCGCCAGCGTCAACATGCTGGATCAGGTATTCGGCGCTTTTGATACCAAGGTCAAGTATATTGACGTTTGCAATCTCGATCTGGTCAAAAGAACTGTTGAACAACTCCGGCCCGGCTGCATTTTCCTCGAAAGCATCTCGAATCCGTTGCTGCGGATCAGCCAAATGGACAAAATCGCTGAACTGGCGCGGGAAGCCGGAGCGGCGTTCGTCGTGGATAACACCTTTGCCGGGGCCATGCTTTGCCATCCCCTGGAACTGGGCGCGAACATCGTCGTCCACAGCGCTACGAAGTATCTGGCGGGCCACGGCGATGTACTCGGCGGCGTTGTCGTTAGTGATGAAGCTCATCTCGAAACGCTGCGATCCCTAGCGCGCATTACCGGCCCGGCACTAGGGCCTTTTGAAAGCTACCTGACCATGCGCGGCATCAAAACGCTTGCCCTGCGCTTCGAAAAGCAGAGCCAGAATGCAAAGATTCTGGCCGGATGGCTTCGGC
>CAXUBB010000062.1:0-11655 GCA_964249105.1 uncultured Bryobacteraceae bacterium
AATCAGATCGCCGAGCAGATGGCCCATCAACGGGTCCACCATCGTGGTCGGCTCATCATAGAGAACGCATTGCGGTTGCGCGGCCAGCGCGCGCGCAATAGCGACGGCCCGCTTATAACCAGTTGAGAGATCTCCCGGAAACGCATTTTTGAATTCCAGCAGATCCACCATCCTCAGCAGCCCGTCCACCACCTCTTCTTTATTGGCGTCGTTATAGTCCTCGCGGAGCTCCAGCGAGAAAAGGATATTTTCGCCGACAGTCAGAGAATCGAAGAGGGCACCCGACTGGAAAACCATCGTCACTTTTCTGCGGACTTGGCGAAGCTCAGCTTCCGGCATATGGGTGATGTCTTCGCCAGCCACAATGACGCTGCCTTTGTCAGGCCTAATAAAGCCCATGATGTGGCCCAGCTACAATAAATTACCGACCCCGCTCCGCCCGATAATGGCGAGCGTTTCTCCCGCGTCAACGTAAAAGCTCACGTCCTTTAATACCGGACGGCTGAATGTCTTACTGACGTCGCAAAACTCTATATAATGTGGACTTATCGCTGTGTCTGCCAACCCGGCCATACTCCTCGTATTTCATTTTTATGAAAGCTGCCGCCATTGGAGCCAGTCTTCCGGTGTATTGATATTTACCAATCTCCTTTGCACCGGAATATATTCTGCTCCCAGGTCTTGGAGGACATTCATCAGTTTAAGACGGCCTGCGTCAAGCGATTTCCTGATGACCGGAAGGCACCGGCCGTGATAAATCGCGCAAAGCGGATGAATTTGTCCGGTGATATCCTGGGCTGCCACGCATAGCGCTTGCATCCCATTGGCCTTGTCCAAAAGATCACGCAGAACATTTTCGTTAATATCCGGCATATCGCAGCCGACAATTAAATTCCATTCTCCCTGATTCGTCTCAAGCGCTGCCTCGATTCCGGCCAAAGGTCCAAGTTCAGGGCGGCGGTCGGCCAAACAGGGAATTGTTAAATTTACATAACGTTCCGGGCGGCCCACCAGCATCACGGTTCCGGCGACAGCGGCAACCGTTGCCGCAATTTTCTCAACCAGGTGCCGCGAATGCCAAGGCAAAAGCGCCTTGTCCTGCCCCATCCGCGCGCTTTTTCCGCCCACCAGAACGAAACCGGCGGTCCGCATAGGCGAATGGTAACACCTGGGTGGGGTTTTCCGGTTATAATTTGATCGGACAACCTTGTTTCGCCTTTCCACTTGTGCGCTGGTTTTTTTTGCGCCCGTGCTTGCCTGTCTAGGCGCGATCAAGTCTCACTTGACTCCACCGTCACGCGTGGAAGCGATCCGCTTCTGGTCATTTGGCGACGTGACGCGCATCGCGATTCAGACGCAGGGGGACTACAAGATACTCACTGACCAGATCGAACGTCCTTACCGGGTCTACTTCGATCTGAACGGAATCAGACCTCCTTCAACAGCGCATCATGGCATTCAAACGATTCCGGTTGGCGATAAACGCCTGAAACAGATTCGGATCGCGGAGGTGAGTCCGGGCAGAACGCGCATTGTCTTTGATCTGGAAGGGCCTGCTGAAATAAACTCTTCACAACTGGTGAATCCGGATCGCCTGATCATTGAACTGCGTCCGAAAGGGACCAGCTTGCCTGCTCTGTCAGCGACCCGTAGTAACAACACCGTTCCAGCCTCGACGGATACCGCCGAGATCAAGCCTTTGCCGATGAGCGAAGCGCCTCAGTCGGTGCTGCTGCCGTCAAAGCCTCCCCTAACGGCCACTCCCACAGCGACATCCTCCAGTTCTCTCCAATCCGTCACTCCCATCACCAAACCGGCCCTTCGAAAAGAGACGGGCGCTGCCTCGCCCGCCAAACACGGAAGCGGCGGCGATTCATCCCTGGTGCGCGTATTCGGCCTGAAGATGGGGAAGGTTGTGATTGATGCCGGTCATGGCGGTCATGACACAGGGACGATTGGTCCTCATGGGCTGCTGGAAAAAGATCTGGTCCTTGACGTAGCACTGCGGCTTGGCAAGCTCATCGCTCAGCAGTTGGGAGCGGACGTGATCTATACCCGTTCGGACGACACCTTCATTCCGTTGGAGGAGCGCACAAGAATTGCCAACAACGAAAGGGCGGATCTGTTCCTCTCAATACACGCAAACTCCTCGCCGGAACCCAGCGCCACGGGTGTTGAGACTTACTTCTTTAACTTTACTTCTGACCGGAGAAGCCTTGATCTCGCGACCCGCGAAAATGCGACTTCCACCAGCTCGATTTCCGATTTGAATGATCTTCTGCACCGGGCTGTGCTCAAGGCCAAACTGGAAGAGTCGCGCGAGTTCGCTCAACAAGTACAGAGTTCCCTATGGGCCTCATCAGTCAAGATGAACAATCAGTCGCGTGATCGCGGAGTTCGCCAAGCGCCTTTCATGGTCCTGATCGGCGCAACCATGCCGTCGATTCTGGCTGAAATTGGTTTTGTTTCGAATCCGCATGACGAAAAAATTTTACAACGCCCTGAACAGCGCCAGAAGATCGCGGAAGCTCTTTACAAGGGCGTGTCCCGTTATGCAAGCAGCCTGAGTCACCTGGAAATGGCGCGCGCCACCGGCTCTGAATAGGGCCTTTATTCTTCCCGCGCCTTGGATGGTTTCTCACGGCAGATGCCGCGTTTGCTCCGGCGTATGAAGTGGACGAGGTGCTTCGTGTGCTCGCCCGGCAGCTCGCTTTCGATTTTGGCGAGAGCTTCTTCCTGCTTCAGGCCCTCGCGATACAGGATTCGATAGGCGCTCTTCAGCGTTCGAATTTCTTGTAAGGAAAAACCCGCCCGCTTCAGCCCGACCGTATTAAGTCCTTTTGCCGCCACGTTGAAATCAGAGTAGAGAAAGAACGGCGGCAAGTCGCTATTTACCCGCGTATTGCCCCCCACCATGGCAAGGCGTCCCACTTTTGAATACTGATGGATGACCACTCCTCCTGAGATGAACGCTTCGCTTTCAATCTCAACGTAGCCCGCCACCAACGCGCAACTAGCCACAACGATTCTATCTCCTAATACGCAGTTATGGGCAATGTGCCCAGACGTCATGATGTAGTTCTCGTCTCCGATGCGCGTCACTGACTCCGGGCGTGTTCCGCGCGAGATCGTGTAATGTTCCCGAATTTTGTTGCCGTTTCCGATGGCTAAGTAGCTGCGCTCGCCTGTAAATACTTTGTCGAGCGGATCAGTCCCCAGCGCGGTGCCTGCCGAAATTTCGTTCTCATCGCCCAGCGTTGTCCAGCGCTTGATGTAGACGTATGGCTCTAAAATGCAAGCTCTCCCGATCACCACATCCTGCTCAATCACGCAGTACTCGCCGATGCGGGTTCCCGGACCAATCGTTGCTTGCGGATGTACGCGCGCCGTGGGCGCAACATAGGCTGAGGGATCAATCGCCATACTTCCATGCTAAGTATTGAGGATGATGGCTGCTGTAACTGTTGCTCAATTGGGAGAGATCTGCCGCGCTGACAAAGTCGAAGGGGATCGGGATCGCCTGATCACCGGAGCGAACTCTCTTGAAAGCGCGAGCCACGCCGAGCTTTCGTTTGCCGCCCATCAAAAGGCTATCGACTCAACTCCAAACTCGCAAGCCGGATGTCTCCTGGTGCCTCTCGATTTCGACAAAACAGGACCATGGGCGCTCTTGCGTGTCCGCGATCCACGGGGGGCTTTTGCGCGCGCGCTATCGTTTCTCTACCCGTCTCCGGAGCATATCGGCTTTCGGCATCCAACGGCGATTGTCGCGCCATCGGCCGAGATTGCGGAAGATGTGTACATCGGTCCCTTTGCCACGGTCGGCGAACATACCAAAGTTGAAACCGGTTGCTCCATCGGTGACCACTGCGTGATTGGCAGCTTTGTTTCTATAGGACCGCGCACGACGCTGCGAGCAAAGGTGACGGTTTACGATCATGTGCGGATCGGCTCGGGCGTGCTGCTGCACGCGGGATGTGTGATTGGCGCGGATGGGTTCGGTTTCGCGCTCGCTGGTGATCACTACGAGAAGTTTCCTCAAGTCGGTACGGTTGTTATTGAAGATGATGTTGAGATTGGAGCAAACTCCTGCGTGGATCGCGCTGCTCTGGGCCGCACCAGAATCGGCAAGGGCACGAAACTTGATAACCTGATCCACGTCGCTCACAACTGCGACATAGGCTGTCATGTCGTGGTAGCAGCCCAGACTGGCTTTTCGGGCGGCGTGGTGGTGGGCGACTACGCCGTAATTGGCGGACAGGTGGGCGTGGCGGATAAGGCGAGAATCGAAGCCAAAGCCGTTATTGGCGCGCAAAGCGGCATTGTGACCTCACAAAGAGTTCCGGCAGGCGAGCCGGTCTGGGGCACTCCGGCCCGGCCCATTCACCAGCATTTGCGAGGTCTCGCAAATGTAGGAAAACTGCCGGAAATGAGAAATGAGTTGAAACTGTTGAAACAACGACTGCGAGCGATGGAATCAAAGCTGGGAGTTGTCTCCCATGAGACAGACTCCCCGCAATAAAAATAATTTCTTGTTAAACCGTGACGCTGTGCTGAAGAATCTGATTGGCTCGCGCCACCATAGCCTGAATCTTCTGCAGGTGTTCGCGTACGTACTGATCCGATGAAGTGATTTCAAGATAAAAGGCCAGCGATTCAATTACGTCAAGCGGCTGGCGAAGCTCATGAACGAATTCACTCATCTCCGTTGAGTCATGCTCATCTCTGCGGCACCGCCGCAGTTCTCCATTCGCAAGAGAATCCACTTGCGACGGAGCCGAAAAGGAAGTTAACGCTTGATCCATGCGGTGGAACGAACTGCAGAAATCAACCAATCTGACGCTGAAGTTCCGACCGTTCGATTGTCATCCTTTTACAGATCCGGAGTCAATAGATTTAATCCAAAATTATCAGGATCGTAGTGAAAGACGCCGAGAGTAGCAGTACGGCTAAATATGTTATCCTCATGAAGTACCCCCACCACATGCAAGTGGGCCTGTGGCGCAGTTGGGAGCGCGCTTCCATGGCATGGAAGAGGTCGACGGTTCGAACCCGTCCAGGTCCACCAAACCGCTCAATAACCTAGCAACAGTTTTTTCGCCCCGGAAGTGCTGAAAAGGGAATTATATTTCTGACTGTTTCAGGCCATTTTCGTATTTCTGACACTCGTTTTATTTGAAGGGCGATGCCGCTTCCGTCGGGTAAGGCCCTAAGAAGCGTTCACCATTGAAATGGATCAGGTGAGAAGGCGCATCTGCCACCCACACCTCCGTCTCCCATGCGATTTCGCCCAGATAGCGGCCCATAACTGCGCGACTCGGAAACGCTGTCACGTAAACAAGTCCTAAGTATGATTCCGCGAAGAGATTGGCCAACTCCGCATGATGTTTGCCGTCAACTGGTCCGTGGCTAGTAACAGACTCTATGAGCAGCAGCCATTTCCGCTCTGGGCAGTAGAGCACTACATCGGCATCTTGCCGTGAACATCGACATTGACGCCGAGTTCAGCCAGCAACGGGGCGTCGAAGTAGCCCCACTTTTTACCGGTATCACCGGCATAGATCAGAATGCCTCCAGGTACGAAACGAGCCCCGAAGTTTTCGCGTGAGTGAACTGACCACCCCGCAGACTCAGCAAAGCGGCCTCAAGAATGAAGTCCCTGGAGGAAACATGGAATTGGATAGGCAAGCGTTCGGCATAGCCGCCGAAAGTGCTTTCCAGATGCCGCCGAAGGGTGTTATCGATCTCGTAGGCTACAATCTTAACGCTCCCGAAATCGAATCTCTGGGCCAGAGTCCAACGGTTTAGAAAGGCGCAGGAGAGCGCCCCAACACCGGCGCCGGCATCCAACAGCTCACATCTGTGCAGTGTGCTGGGTGAAAAAAGCGAGGCCATGAAGCGCGCCACCGTCGCAGGCGTCATGAACTGACCTAGCTGAGATTTGCGCTTGAGGCCTAAGCGTGGCGCAACCTCGCGGCGTACACTGTCGGCGTGGTCGAGGAACTGAATAGCCAATGTTTGTGTTCCCATTCTCTCAAAAATGAACAAGCCGCTATCAGGCGAAGGCGCTGAAGAGCGAAGGCGAGAGGCGATAATTAAAAGTTGATTGAAAGCCCGCAGCCTCTTTCAGGCGCTTGCGAATGGGTGCTCCGGCGATGGGCTTTGCGGAGTAAAAAGTTCCGCGCCGTTCTCGGTGATGTGCATGTCATCTTCCAGCCGGACTCCGAATTCGCCTTTGATGTAGATGCCCGGTTCATCGCTGAAAACCATGTGAGATTCCAGCGGCAGTGGATTCCCTCTTACCAAATAGGGCCACTCGTGTTCGTCCATGCCCAGACCATGGCCTAGCCGGTGAGTAAAGTATTTGTAGTCTGGGCCATAGCCGGCATCCGTAATAACTTTGCGGGCAGCGGCATCTACTTCACCCGCCGGAAGGCCCGGACGCGCCGTTTTCGGCGCCGCCGATTGAGCCTGATGAACGATGTCAAAAACCTTTTTCACTTTGTCGGAAGCTTTGCCGAGCACAAACGTACGGCTGATATCGGACGAATAACCTTCGACGCTGCATTCGCCGTCGATCAGCAAAACTGTTCCCTCGCGGATGACCTGCGGCGTTCGTGATCCATGTGGCAGGGCGGAAAACTCACCCACCTGTACACTGGCCTGGCCTGGAAATCCGAGTTGCCGGTGCGCTCCTGACACAAGCGCTCCAAAATCATTTTGCGTCATGCCGGGTTGCAGGCTCTTCCAGGCCGCTTCATATGCCGCTAACGTGACTTGCGCGGCCAGCCGCATCAGGGCAATCTCCGCCGGGCTTTTAATCATGCGGCAGCCCGCCGTCACAGGAGTAGCGTTCACAATCTGAACGCCGGGGTTTGCTTTGGCAATTCCATCCGAGAAAACGAAGGTAGTCCGCTCCTCCAAACCAATCCGGCCTGTTGTGATGCCTGCATCTTTCAAGCCTTGCGCCACCAGTTTGTACGGGTCTTCGTCTTCCTGCCATAAAAAAATCCGGCAGGAGTCCCCGTCCGGCGCTTGCGAAATCTGTTCACGGGCGCGGCCTTCCTCGAACGCCGGGCTTACATAGAACGGCGTGCCTTTGCGCGGCAATACAAACGTAAACAGGCGCTCGCTGTTCCACCAGCGAATGCCGGTAAAGTATTGCAATGAAGTGCCGCCAATCATGCAAATCGCATCGATGCGATTCTGCTGCATGAGTTGGCGGGCGCGCTCCAGACGATCCTTGCGTTCCGCAATCGTGATCGGTTTGGCTTCTCCTCGCCTGCTTTTGAGGGCTGCGATGGCTAGCTGGTTCTGCGCTTCGGCCATTCCGTGAAGCGCAAGAGCGGAAAGCGCAGACGACAAAAGGTGGCGACGGTTCATGGTGGTTTCATTATCGTAACTTGTTTGCTGCGGTGCGTCCGGCGTGACTATCCGGCGCAAGGCGGACGGCTGTTCTCCAAGCTTCGGCTGCTTCTTTGGAACGCGATTGTTCCCGGCATAGCTCTCCGTAGTAGAGAAAGCTCGCTGCCGCCAGTCGCGGTTCGAAAACGCCTTGACGGACAGCTCCTTCCGCGCGCCGCACAATGAAATCTAAATCCGATTGGGACTGTTCTTTGCGGCCAAAAAAGCCGGGAAGATTGCGATCCGTGGCGGCGCGGACGAAGCGGACTTCCAAATTACCGGGCGAGGCGCTGACGGCGCGGTCCATCAGTTGCACTCCTTGCTTCGACAACGAATTTTTCTTCCAAAGCGCCCAAGTACGCTGCGCTTCGAGAAGGCGCAGGCTTCCGTAGTAAACGGTTACGAGCGGATCATCGGGCATTTGTTTGTGCAGTTGGGTGAAAAGCTCGTCTGATTTTTCGCTTGCTGCCTTGTCGCCATAGACGCCCTGGTAGTACAAGTCCTTCGCTTGGCGAATCTGGTCGGCGTGTGAAGGCATTGCAGAGAAAAGCAATAGAAAACAGCAAAAAATCATTCTTGGTTTTGGAGAAAGCGCAAGCTTTCTTCTACATGCACATGACTGCCTAATTGCGAATGGGTGGCAGAAACGATGGTCTTATCGCGGCTGATCACGTAAGTAGAGCGTCCGGGAAGCAGGCCGAGAAATTTGGGCACCTGGTAAAGCCTGCGAACTGTTCCGCCGGGATCGAGGAGTAGAGGAAATTGGAGCTTGAAAGTTGCGGCGAACTTGCGGGCGACAGCTTCAGAGTCGGAACTGATGCCGAACACAGCGGCGTTTTGTTCTTGAAACGAGGGAAGCTGGTTTTGAAAGCTGCAAGCTTCGCTGGTACAGATAGGGGTGAACGCTCTCAAATAAAAGAACAGGACCACAGGCTGTTTCTGGAGAACTTGATAGAGATTGATTTGCGCTCCGGTAGTGGAGGATAAGGTGAAATCGGGGGCGATCATGTGGTTTGATAGCGGCGGCCTTTCCAAACGGCGGGAGTTCCGGCGAGATCGCGAAACCGAGCGTACCATTGCAGGCCGAGGAACACGAAGATAGCAACAGGGTGTAGAAAAGCTTCGAATAGCGGCTGCTTGTAGCGGAAAGAGGCCAGAATGCGGGGAGAAAGGGAAAGGGCGCAGGCAATGAATGCCGAGATATAGAGCCAAGAGGCATTGCCGCTTTTCCGGTCTATGCAGAACAAGAGCACGAACGGTACGATATGACCGATTCCCAACAGCAAGGAAAAGACAAAGATGCGAATGGGAGCGGCGATGCCTTCGCTGGCGTTTTTGAGAAGACCGGAGAAGACCTCACCCGCGCTGCGGTACATGCGGCAGTCAGCAATCGACGTGGCGTCACAGAGATCGGTCAGCAAACCAGCGCGGCGGAACGCTTTCGGCAGCGCGATGCCGTCATGACGGGAGGCGCGGATCGCGGCGTGGCCTCCGGCTTTGATATAGGCTTTGCGGTTAGCAACGAAGATCTGTCCGCAGCCCGCGGCCAACGATGGAGCCGTAAAACGGCGCATGAAATCAATCGGCAGAAAACTCAGCAGGAGAAAGTGCATCAGAGGAAGAAGTAGTTTTTCAAAGAAGGTCCGCACCTCCTGATGGGGGAATCCGCTGACCAGGCTGGCTTGACTGTTCTGCAAAAAACACACCATGCGCGCCACGCCGTCCGGTTGTAAGCGGACATCGGAATCGATGAAGCAGAGAATGTCGTGTTTGGCAAGCGTTGAAAGCACGGAACAGGCGAATTGTTTGCCGCACCAGCCAGGAGGCAGCGGCGGGGCGGATTCGAGACGCACGCGCGGGTCCACTACTTTTAGTGAGCGAACAATTTCGGCAGTGCGGTCATCTGAATTATCGTCAAGAACAATTATTTCAAGGTTGATTCTGGCGCTCTTCAGCGCGGATTCGACGGCCTGTCGAATCACCAACTCTTCATTACGGGCGGGAATCAGGATGGAGACAGAGGGCGGTTTTTTCCAGTGTGGTTTCGGCGGGGTGGAATAAATCAGATAATTTCGAAAAAATAAGAGCGCGTTGACGAGGGCGAAGGCGAGTGAGACGCACACGAGAGCAGGTAAGATCATGCCTAAAAAGCTTTCAAGGCTTGCCAGAGGCCGTAAATGCCGCCCGTTCCTGAAACGCCGGACAGAAGCGGATGAAAGGCGTCCACTTTTCGCGCTTGTACGCAATTGGCTAATGCGTCTTCGGTGCGCTCCAAGGCGGCAGCAAAGGTTTCCCGCCACTCCGCCGCCGACTTTTCCCGGCCGTTTGAAATCCAGATCGGTTCGCCGAAACAGGCGAAGGCTTCGGGCGCGCGGTTGTCCCAGAAGGCGTA
This sequence comes from uncultured Bryobacteraceae bacterium, assembly GCA_964249105.1. Classification (GTDB taxonomy): domain Bacteria; phylum Acidobacteriota; class Terriglobia; order Bryobacterales; family Bryobacteraceae; genus Bog-105. The sequence goes on from CAXUBB010000062.1 coordinate 9,797, forward strand.
TTCCAAAGCTAGCGGCAGCACGGCTAGGCGCTCGCAGCGATGGGCTAAATGTCCCACGCCCGCCTGAATTTGCACAGGCCGGATGCGCACATCGGTGAAGTGGCCTTGCACGGTAACCCAAAGGGCGCAATCGGGGCGCTCGGAAACGGCACGGCCAATTTGCAGAAAGCGGCTGGCTCCGGCTCTGGATTGCGGGTCGATGCCGAAGAAACCCAGCCGCTCAAAAAAGCGGTATTTGGATAAACCGACTGAGGCGATCGGTCCATAGTGATGGCGCTTGGGAAAAAAGCGCTGGCTTAAATACAATGCCAGCAGCGGGTCCCACCACCCAGGATGATTCAGGCAGACAAGCACCGGCCAACCTTCCAGGGAATCGAGCGGCGCTCGTTTTAGAAAATACAGGGTGTGAAAATGCCGGTGCAGATAGAAAGCGATGTAGCGGATAAACAGCCGAAGCTGCCAAGCGCGAATTTCCGGTAATTTATACGGCGACGGCGGCATGTGCCATTGGTCTTTCCACAACACGGTCCGCATCCAGTTTATCCGCTGCGATCCAGCCGGACATCAGCACCATGGGCATGCCGGGTCCGGGGTGCGCGGCTCCGCCCGCCAGATAAAGTCCTTTGATATCGGGGCTGTGGTTAGCGGGCTTAAAGCCGCCTTGCAAACGGCCATGGCTGGTAATACCGTAAATTGCGCCATTTAAGACGCCATAGCGGTCATGGATGTCTTGAGGCGTGAGGTAACGCTCCACTTTGATATGAGCTTCGAGATCTCTCAGACCTGCTGCTTTGGCGAGTTTATTGAAGATGACCTTACGGTACTCACCATACATTTTGCTCCAGTCATGGCCGGGACGGAGATAGGGAGTATGGACGAGAATATAAAGCGCTTCTCCTCGCGGCGGCGCGACTGCCGGTTCGGTACGGGCCGGAGCGCACAAGTAAGCGGTAGGATCGGGAGGAAGCTTGCCTTCATCGTAGATGGCGTGGAACTCTTCGTGAGGATCGCGGGAGAAAACGAAATCATGATGCGCCAAGTGTTCGTATTGGCGGTCAAGGCCCAGGTACATGACAATGCCGGAACAGGCGGGTTCGTATTTGCGCCGTTTGTTGAAACGCTGCGCCGCTTCGCCTCCAAGCAGTTCGCGGTGGGTACGGACAGAATCGGAGTTGGCGACAATCGCGCCCAACTGAACCGTATCGCCATGGGCGGTTTCCACTCCGCGCACTTCGTTTTTTTCGGTAATGATGCGCTTGATAGGGGTGTTCGTGCGAATTTGAACGCCAAGTTCGGTGGCGAGTTTTGCCAAGGCTTCGGGAATGGCGCGGGTGCCGCCGATGGGATACCAGACGCCTTCGCTGGCCTGCATGTGGCCGATGGCGCAAAGAATAGCGGGCGTTTTCTCAGGAGAAGAACCGACATACTGGACCATGTGGTCGAGCATTTGCGCGACTCGTTTGTCCTTGATGTCGCGCCGTATGGTCCCCGCGACGGTGTGGCCGAGGCGCATGCGGCTGACATCGCGCAGAAGCGACAGGTTCATGGCCGAACCCGTTTCAAACGTGTCCCGCATGGAGCCGATCGAGCGCCAGAAGAAGAAGCGATTTGAGATGCCGTGCAACTCCTCGGAGACGGCCGAGAAACGTTCGTAGCCTTTCGTGTCACCAGGAGCAAAGCGGTCTAGTTCCGCTTTCATATCGGCGCTGTCGCCGTAAAGATCCAAGGCGCTTTGATCGTCAAAGAAGCTGCGCCATTGCGGTTCGAGTTTGACGAGATCGAGATAGTCTTCGAGCCGGCGTTCCGCTTCCGCAAAAATTTTGCGGAGCACCGATGGATAAATAAGAATAGTCGGTCCC
>CAXUBB010000062.1:11665-15901 GCA_964249105.1 uncultured Bryobacteraceae bacterium
CGCGCTCAGCCCTCCCAGTCCTGATCCGATAACTCCTACTGTTTCATTCATTCGTAATAACTATTTACTCCTAGTTTCTGTTAACCGCAGCGCGGCAAATTGCTCCCAAGGCCCGGCATCGGGTCAGCAGGCCTTTTCCGTGAACGAGCGAGAGATAGCCGCTGAAGAGTTCGTCCGCTCGCGGATGCGGCGGTTCGAGGTGGCGCAGGCGTTTGGCCTTTTGCATCGTAATTGATTTGGAGACGGTCATCTCCAGCAGGCCTTCCGATCCGCGAGTTTTCCCGAAGCCGCTGCGGCGCAGACCGCCAAATGATAAGCGCGGATCGGCGGTTGGCACGATGGTGTCATTAACGACGACAACGCCCGCCTTGATTTTCCGGGCGAATGCGCCGGCCGTGGCAGCTCGGCCAAAAACGGATGCGCCTAAAGCGTAAGGGCACTGCTCCGAGGCTGCCAGCGCTTCCGCCTCGCTGTTCACGGCCATAATAGCGACAACCGGCGCAAAGACATCCGCGTTCATGATTTTCATGGCGGGAGAAGCATTAACCAGTACCAGAGGCCGGATGCTAACCGGGCCAATCCGGTCAGAGGGGAACAGCGTGGATGCGCCCTTGGCCGTGGCTTCGTCAAGCAGTTCTGCTAAGAAACTGGCGGTGGCGGGTTCTGCCGCGATGGGCGGAAGGTCGCGCACGGCGTCCGCTAATAGTCCTCCAAACTTTTTTGCCACGGCTGCGTGAACGAAAACTCTGCGGGGAGCAATGCAAGTGGCGCTTCCGTTGAACTTAAGTCCAAAGACGAGCGCGTCGACAGCGCGCTTGATATCGGCATCAGGGAGCACAAACAGAGCATCGCAGCCGGATAGTTCCACCAATGCCGGCGTGATGCTTTGTGCTGCTTGTTGCAGGACGGCTTTGCCCGAAGATTCCGAACCGGTCAGAACGATCTTGTCGACTCCTGCGGTAATGGCTGCCCGCGCCGCATCGGGACTTTCATCAAGCACGGTAACCAAATCCGGCGGGAAACCTGCTTCTCGCATGAGTTCGGCGAGCGCCGCTACCGCCGGAGCGCCGCCCCTGCCGGGTTTAATGACTACGGCATTCCCAGCTACGGTCGCCTGTAGCGCTTGCACGCCAGGAAGAAAGAGCGGGTAATTGGATGGGCTGATGATGAGCACCACGCCCAGCGGATCGCGATAGGTTTCAATTTCGACGTTCTTGAGCCAGAAGGGGCGTCCTTCTTTGCCGATATGCGTGGGCGCTAAGAGTTTCTCTGCCGTCTTTTCCAGATAGCGGGCAGCTTCGGCCAAAGGCAGAATTTCGGCAGTAAGGGTGTCGGCTTCGGTTCTTGCCAGGTCCGGCGAGACGAGCTTGGTGAAGCGCGAGGCGTGGGCGGCCAGAAGGCGTCTTAGTTTGCGAACGGAGAGCAGCCGATGCTGTACCGGCAACTGCGACCATTGCGCTTGCGCCTGGCGGGCGCGCCCAATAACGGTTTCGATGCCAGTGGACAAAACAAAGCGAGCAGTAAAGACCCCGGTTGCTTCGTCCCACCCTCCGTTCATCTAAGCGGCTCCTACCACGGCGGCCGCAGTTAACTCCTGGTTGCCCGGCAGTTCCATGCCGAAATCCTGCAGGAGCAAACGGCTGCTGATGCGTGCTGATTCAAATATAACGGGCAGGCCGCTTCCAGGGTGAGTGCTGCCGCCGACCAGGTACACGGAATCCAGTTCTTCGAAGCGATTGCGCGGACGCAGATGCAGCATTTGCGACCAACTGTGGGCCAATCCGAAAACGGAGCCGCGATGCACTTCGAAATCGGTGTCCCAGGAATCAGGAGTGAGGATGCGCTCGTATTCGATGCGCGATTCGATATCGTGCATGCCGATGTTTTTCAGCTTTTGCAGGACCAGTTGACGGTAGCGCGGACGTTCTCGCTCCCAATCGACGTGCTCGCTTTGATGCGTCACCGGCACAAGCACGTAAACAGTGCTTTTGCCTTCCGGGGCCAGGCTGCGGTCTGTCACGCAGGCGTTTTGTATGTAGATGGATGGATCGTCCGAAAGGATATGTTTGCGCCCGATCTCGTCCATGTTGCGTTCGTAATCCTTGGCAACATAGATGGTGTGGTGGGAAACATTCTCATATGTCCCGCGAATGCCTAAATACATCATGAAAGCGGAACAGGACATGCGCTTCTTAGCCAATTGGCGGTTGGTCCAGCGGCGGCGCAATTCATCCGGGACCATGCGTGACATGGCGCGCGCGAAATCGGCGTTAATCACAACGGCGTCGGCCCGGTATTCGCGTAATCTGGTGCGCGCTCCTATTGCCTTGCGGCCATTGAAAAGTAACTGTTCGACAGGTTCGCCGACGCGGATTTCGGCTCCTAACTGCTGGGCGATGCGGGCCAGGGCCGTCGTGACTGAGCCGCAACCGCCGACAGGGTGGTAAACGCCGTACTCATATTCCAGGAATGACAGGATCGTAAACAGGCCCGGACACTCGAAAGGCGACATGCCTAAATATTTTGATTGAAATGAGAAAGCCAGCCGAATGCGCTCATCGGAAAAGTACTGGCGCAGTTCGGTATCAAGCGAACGCCACGGCTTCAGCGTGGGCAGCAGAGTAATCAGCTTGGGATGAATAGTGCTGCGCCAGTTATCAAAGGAGCTTTCAAGGAATGGCTTGAACTTGCTTAGTTTGTGGCGGTTATCCGCCAGAAAGCGCCGCATGTTGCCGGCGTCGGCGGGACAAAGACGGGCAATCTCCCTTTCCATGCGCTCCACATGGGGAGTGGCCAGAATCTCGCCGCCTTTGCCGAAGATCAAGCGGTACTGCGGATCGAGCTTAATGAGCTTCAGTTCGCGCCACAAATTGTAGCCCAAACCGCCTAGAATACTTTCAAGTACCTGGGGGTAGTGAAAAAAGGTAGGACCGTGATCGAAACGGAAACCCCCGTGATTGAAGCAGGATGTCCGTCCGCCGACATGGGGCAGACGTTCCAGAACAGTGACACGCAGACCAGCTTTGGCCAGCAGCGCCGCCGCCGTAAGACCACCGGGTCCAGCACCGATGATGAGGGCGTGACGAGACAATGAGTCGATCTCCCTTCGTAATCTTTGCTTGTTGCTTAAGCTCTACTGAAAACTTAGATTGCTACTCCATGCTTGGTGATGTACGGATTTCGCGGGAATGAGCGTGAGATTTGGATTAGAAGCACAGTAAATTTCCAGTACTTGGAAAGACAGAGGAGTGCCTGTAACTATTGCGGGGTGAGGGCAGTCACGTCAAATTTAGAGGCCCCTACAGTTTTAAAGGCAGTACAGCGCGTTCTGATTGTAAGAATTCGTGGATACGGATAGCTTCTCGCCGGATCAATTGCTCAATGATGCTGGAGGGAAAATCGCACTGTTCGATACGAATAATCTCTGGAGGCGGACCGAAGCGTTCGACCAAACGGATAAAATCGCGGTCGCTGGTAATCATTGCTCTAATCTGCTGTTCCTGTGACCATCGCTTTCAGCATATACGGATCTTTTCATTAGACTTAGAGATGTGCGGCTTCTGGCGTTTACCTTAGTTTTTACTGTTCTTTGCTTTTGTCAGATCGATGGTAACGCCGCTTACGCAAACTTTCTGAACTGGCGTCAAACATCAGCCAACTCGGCGTTGAAGTGGGAAACCGCGTTGCAAAAGTATGCGGCGAAACTTAAAGCCGACGGTTGCAGCGACAGCGATATCTCGAAAATCATTAACATCATCAACTCGCGTGATGAGTCGACTCTATATGATCCAATCTTCGCAGGGCCGCCTAAATTTCGAACGAGTCCCACTCCTCTGCTTGTCGAAGCTGTCAAGAATCGCACTCCTGGGAAAGCCCTGGATGTCGGCATGGGGCAAGGACGTAACTCCATATATCTCGCCCAGCAGGGATGGCAAGTGACGGGTTTTGATATTTCCAAAGTCGGCTTGGCCGAGGCAAAGAGGCTGGCCGTCGCAGCGGGAGTTCACATCAACACAGTTCTTGCGTCGGATGAGGAGTTTGACTTCGGCACAGATCGATGGGATCTAATCGCGATTCTCTATCCCATAGAAAAGCGCAGCGTCTATCGAGTCCGCAGGGCATTGAGGCCCGGCGGCTTGGTTGTTATAGAGTGCGCTCATAAAGAAGCAGGAAACGCTCCCTATGCATACGAGACAAATGAACTCCTGAAGATTTTTGAGGGATTCCGTATTCTCA
>CAXUBB010000063.1:0-13811 GCA_964249105.1 uncultured Bryobacteraceae bacterium
GATTTCGCTCGTTGGCGCAAGCGGGAAAGGCCAAAGTGCTGACCAAGCATGTGGTCCGGCCCAAAGCGGAAGAGCTTGCAGTAAATCCGGCGTCGCGCAGCGCAAAATTGCGGGCGCTGGAATGCGTTTAGGAAAGAAGAATTATCATGGCGACACTGGCAACTTTTGTAAATCGTTTTGTTGGCGTGCGGGACCTCACCGCCGCCGACGCACCCCCGGCAGTCTGGACGCGTACTGAGTCTCCGCGTCTGCGCCCGATCGCAAACGAAGATGTCTATCTTTTTGTGAAGCGCATCGATAACAGCGCGGTGGTGCGGGCTGCCGATCCGGTCGCAAGACGTGCGCGCAGCCGTACCGTCGCCACTGGTTTTATTGCCGCCATGCTGGTGATTGCCGGTCTCGCGCCTGCCGCCTACAACACCATGGCCGGCTTCAATTTGGAAGATTTGCGGCAGGAACAGGCCAAACTCAAGCAGCAGGAAGCGCAGCTCGATTTGGCGCAAGCCAAGCTGTTAAGCTACGAGCGTCTCGAAAAACTCGCCAAGTCGCTGAAGATGGTCGAGCCTGATCCTACGCAGGTCCAAATTCTCGAAGGCAAAAACAAGACCGAAGCCCGCAACGTAGTCCCGCTCGGAGCGACTGAGGTACACGTCCGCTAGGGCTGGTTCGCCGCCTCGATGCCGAGACGCGACCGTAAGGCAACGGTCACGTCTCCTGGTGATGGAAGATGGATAAGCCAGCGCCTACAAAACGCGCTCACAACTCAATCGACCGATTGGCAATGCTGGGGCTCATCCTGTTTGGATGGGCCTTCCTTATTGTTTTGCGCCTTCTTGACCTGCAAATCCTTGCTCACGCTTATTACGTCAAACTAGCCGAGTCACAGCAGGACCGCCTGGAGCCGATCGAAGCGCTCCGGGGAGCGATCCTCGACCGCAACGGCAGCTACCTGGCTATCAGTTCCGCTTCGCAATTTGTAGTCGTAAGCCCCAAGCGTATTCCTAACAAAGAAATCGCCGCAGCCCTGCTGGGACGCATTCTCGGCATGGACCCCGCCAAGCTGCAAGGCGATCTCGAAGCCGCCGCCGTATCGAAACATCACCGTGGCTATTTCGTGGTGACTCCCCACGTTTCGGATGAAGGAGCGGAAACCCTGAAAGCCATGCGGCTCGACTGGCTGGAAATTCGAGGGGGCAGTCTGCGCAGTTATCCCAACGGACAATTAGCCGCTCATGTCATTGGTAACGTCGGCGGCGGGGAGGGCCATGGCGCTGCCGGTGTTGAGCTGAAGCTGGATAAGGAACTGGCCGGTAGTCCTGGTTTGGTGCGCGCCAAAATCGATGTCAAGCAGCGGGCCTATGATTCCGAGATCTTTAAAACGCCGGTACCGGGCAAAAATATCGGTTTAACCATTGATAGCGAACTGCAGCACGTGGCTGAGGATTCCTTGAAAGCGGCGGTGATTACAAATCATGCCGATCACGGAAGTCTCGTCGCCATGGACCCGTACACCGGCGAAATCCGCGCCCTGGCGAACTATCCCACTTACGATCCGAATGAACGTCTCCATGCAGGCGAAAAACCGCATGGCCGGGAAGATCTTGCCGTGGTTGCCCCCTTTGAACCCGGCTCGGTCTTCAAGGTCGTCACGCTTTCCGCCGCCATGGAAACCACCAATCTGAAGCCGAGCACCATGATTAATTGCGGTGGCGGCGTAATGACGCTCTTCACGCGCGTTATTCACGATTCACATCCCTATGGGTCATTAAGCGTGGAAGATGTGCTCGCAAAATCAAGCAATATCGGCGCGATTCGCATCGGCATGCAGGTCGGCAACAAAAACCTGTACGAATACATCCGCAAGTTCGGCTTCGGACGCCGTACCGGAATCGAACTGCCCGCCGAGGCGCCCGGCATGTTGCGTCCTCTGAAACGCTGGCAGCCTACTTCCATCGGTTCCGTCCCGATGGGACATGAGATCAGCGTCACATCCATTCAACTCGCCAGACTAGGAGCGGTTATTGCCAATGGCGGCTATCTCGTCCAGCCGCATCTGGTGGCATGGGAACAAGCCGAGGGCGGGACACGCGAAAATATGAAATTTGCGCCGCCCACGAAAGTATTGGAGCCTCAAACCGTCGCTATATTGCGCAATATGATGCATCGCGTCACCATGCCGGGCGGTACCGCTCAGCGTTTACATGTTCCCGGTTACACATTTGCCGGAAAAACCGGAACAGCGCAGATTTACGATTACGCGCATCATGTTTACACGCACAAATACAATGCTTCTTTTCTTGGCTTCGCGCCCTTAAACGGACCGCGCTTAGTGGTTATCGTCACAATTTCCGGAACAACCGGTAACGCCGGTTTCGGCGGAGCCGCCGCTGGTCCGGTTTTTGAAGCCGAAATGGCTACCGCGCTGCGTAAAATCGGCGTTCCGCGTGATATTCCGGAAGATATCGAAACGTTGTTGGCTAAACAGAAGAAAGAATCGGGTGAGAAACCCGTGGTGGAGACCGATGTAGCCGACCTTGCCACGCCGTTCACGGAAGAAGAAATCAAGGAAGCAAACGGCGATGCTCTCTCCGAAAGTGCCCAATTTTGTTGGGAAAACGGTTCGGGATGTGATGCAGGAAGCCGCTTCCGATGGTCTCGACGTCAACTTTTTCGGCGACGGATTAGCGCGCGCGCAAACTCCTCCCGCCGGCGCCATACTCTTGCCGGGATCTCATATCTATGTGAGGTTCGCTCCTTGAAGCTGAGAGAAGTACTGACCGCGGTTCCGCTCATTTCAGGAATACCTTCCCCGCTCGAAGAAGCGGACGTCCGTGGAATCGCTTACGACAGCCGTAAAGTCCAGCCTGGATTCCTGTTCTTTGCCTTTGGGGGAGCAAAAACAGACGGCGCGCGTTTTGCCAATTCGGCTATCGAAAAGGGAGCCTTGGCGGTGGTGAGTGAGCAATCGCGTCCCGGCGGCTTTTCTCATCCCTGGCTGCAAGTCACACAAGGCCGTCAGGCGCTTTCCACCGCCGCCCGCAATTTCTTCCATAAGCCGGATGAACGTTTAGCGCTGACCGCCGTTACCGGCACAAACGGAAAAACAACCAGCACGCTACTGATTGACGCTATCCTGCGCGCAGCCGGTAAAGTGACCGCGCTGGTGGGAACCATTGAATATCAATTAGCGGGGCGGGTTTTGCCAGCGGTGAACACCACGCCTGAGTCACTCGACTTGCTTGCCATGCTGCATGATCTCGAAGAGGCCGGGGGCACGCACTTCACCTTTGAGGCTTCTTCCCATGCGCTCGACCTTGGGCGTATTTACGGCTTATCGGTGCATACCGCGGGATTTACTAATTTCACCCGCGATCATCTGGACTATCACGGCACCATGGAAGCTTACTTCGCGGCCAAGCAGCTTTTATTTAAGCCGCGCTTCGGTCCGCCGCCGCGCTTTGCCGTCCTGAACACGGACGATGAATTTGGAAGCCGCTTTGAGATTTCGCCGGAAACACAGGTCTACTGGTATGGCACGCAGGCTCCCGCTCGTCACGGCGCTCTTTGGGTTCATCCCGCCCGCGTCGAATCTTCATTTGAAGGCTTGCGCTTTGATGTTCATGCCGGCGATCTGGCGTTTGAAGTGAGTTCAAACTTAGTAGGCCATATTAACGTGTCAAATATTACCCTGGCCTGCGCCGTCGCGTTAAGCCATCAAATTTCACCGGAGGCAATCAAGCAGGGCTTAAGAAATTTGCGGAATGTTCCAGGAAGGTTCGAACAGGTGCACGAAGGACAGCCGTTCATGGTGGTTGTGGATTACGCGCATACCGATGACGCCCTACGAAATGTTCTTTCGGTAGCGCGTCGCATGAATCCGAAGCGCATCATTACGCTGTTTGGCTGTGGAGGAGACCGCGACCGGTCGAAGCGCCCCTTGATGGGACTCGCCGCGGGGGAGGGAAGCGACTTCGTCGTGCTGACATCCGATAATCCGCGTAGCGAAGATCCGCTTGCCGTCATCGATGATGCTTTGGTTGGCTTGAACCGCTCCGGTACTCCTCATCTAGTAGAGCCGGATCGTGAACGCGCCATCCGCGCCGCGATTGAGTCCGCTCAACCAGATGACATTGTGATTCTCGCGGGCAAAGGACATGAAACGTATCAAATCTTGAAGGACGGTCCGATTCCCTTCGATGATCGTGAAGTAGCCCGACGTATTTTAAGAGAGTCAACCGTCTTACGTTAAGTATTTATTTTCCGTCCTCTTTGAAGGTAGGAAAATCCCAAAACATGCTCTATTGGCTGCTTTTTCAAGTTCTGCATGAGTACGTCCCGGCGTTCCGCGTCTTCGGATACGTCACAACCCGCACCGCCATGGCGAGTTTGACCGCTCTCGCCATTGCTTTAGCGCTCGGCCCTTGGATGATCCGTAAACTCCGGGAACTCAGTTTCGGCCAGCATATCCGCGAGGAAGGCCCGCAATCTCACTTCAAAAAAGCGGGCACTCCCACCATGGGCGGCCTGCTCATTGTTACTTCGATTGTGGTGCCGACTCTGTTATGGGCCGACCTTCGCAACCCATATATCTGGGTCGCTTTGCTCGGTCTGCTCGGCTTTGGAGCCATTGGTTTTGTTGATGATTACGCGAAGGTAGCCAAAAAGCGCAACCTGGGATTAACCGGACGCCAAAAGTTCTGGGCGCAAGTTATTTGCGCCATGATTATCGGTTTCGTGCTGCTGCTGCTGCACGCCAACCAAGCTTATTCAACCGCCATTAACGTTCCCTTCTTTAAACAATTCAAGCCCGATTTGCTCATTGAATCTCTTACCAAAAATTTCTGGACTTATCCCCTGGCCTTTATTCTTTTCTATTTTTTTATTGTGTTCGTGATGGTCGGCTCCTCAAATGCCGTGAACTTAACGGATGGCCTGGATGGGTTAGCGATTGGCCTGATGATTATCGCTTCCGGCGCGATGACGGCTCTGACTTATGTTTCGAGCCATGCCAGATTCTCGAATTACCTGGATCTGGCTCATTTGGCGCGCTCTCAGGAGCTAACGATCTTCTGCGCCTCAATGTTCGGGGCGAGTCTGGGCTTTCTTTGGTACAACTGCCATCCCGCGGAGGTGTTTATGGGAGATGTCGGCTCCCTGGCGCTAGGCGGCGGTTTGGGAATTATCGCCGTGCTGATCAAACAGGAAGTACTGCTCGTTTTTATTGGCGGCGTCTTCGTCATCGAAGCGCTTTCCGTCATCCTGCAAGTGGGCAGTTACCGCTTGCGCGGGGGCAAGCGCATCTTCAAAATGGCTCCGATCCATCACCACTTTGAGGCGCTAGGCTGGCCCGAATCAAAGGTGATTGTCCGTTTCTGGATTGCCGGTCTGGTGATGGCATTGTTCGCTCTGACTACGCTCAAATTGAGGTAAGTAGGCTCCTTGCACCTTCGCGAAAAACAGGTTCTTGTGATCGGCACAAAGCGCTCCGGTCTTGCGGCCGTCGAACTGCTGCAAAAACAGGGCGCGCGCGTCCGCGCCATGGATGCCGGTATCTTAACGCCTGAAGAACAACAGCGCTTTGCCGCTCTCGACGTGCCTGTTGTTCCGCAAGAGCCTGAGTATTTAACGGGAGACTTGATTGTGCTGTCTCCCGCTGTTCCGTACGATTTGCCAATGCTTGTCGGCGCTCGTGAACGCGGCATTCCCGTGATTGGAGAGGTCGAACTGTCTTCTTACTTTCTGCAAGGCCCCATTATCGGCATCACCGGCTCGAATGGAAAGACCACGACTACCGCGCTGACGGGACATCTGCTTAAAGAGTGCGGTATCCCATGTCAGGTGGGCGGAAACATCGGAACTGCCGTTACCAGCCTGATTGATTCTTCCGCCAGCCAACAGTGGAACGTTCTGGAGCTTTCCAGCTTCCAACTCGAATCCATCTCGCACTTTCAAGCGAAAATTGCCGCTTGCTTGAATGTCACGCCCGATCATCTGGACCGTCACGGCACATTCAAAAACTACGCCAATGCGAAAGCTCGCCTCTTTGAAACGCAAGACACGGGAAGCTATGCCGTGCTGAACCTGGAAGATCAGGTTTGCCGAAGTTTTGCCGCGCGCACAAAGGCTGAAGTGTGCTGGTTCAGCACCTCACAGCCCGTGCCGCACGGTGTTTGGATGAGAAACGATCAGCTTTTTTGGAATAAGCAGCCGTTGCTGCATCGCAAGGACATTAAGCTGCGCGGCTTGCACAACGTGGAAAACGTGATGGCCGCCGCGCTGATTGCCTTGCGGGCCGGAGCGCAAGCCGAGCAGATTGGGTCCGCCGTTGCTTCCTTCCCCGGCGTCGAACACCGCATCGAGTTCGTTCGCCAGTTGGACGGCGTTGATTATTTCAATGATTCGAAGGCCACAAACGTGGATGCCTCTTTGAAAGCAATCGACGCCTTTCACAACGGCTTATGGATCATTCTAGGCGGAAAAGACAAGGGCAGCGACTACGCTCCGCTGCGCGAGCCGTTGGAACGACGGGCGAAAGCGGCGTTGCTGATTGGCGCTCAACCGCCTTATCCTTATGCCGCTGCTCCATTAATTAAAGAAGCTCTGGCGAATGCGGTTCCGATTGTTGACTGCGGTACGCTCGATAACGCGATCCGGTATGCGCGCGATCACGCGCAGCCGGGCGATACCGTTCTGTTGGCTCCCGCATGCGCGAGCTTTGACCAGTTTCAAAACTTTGAAGAACGCGGAAAAATGTTTAAACAGCTAGTGAAAGAATTGGTTTAAGAATATGGCGCAACGGCTCAAAACAGATTGGCTCCTGTTTCTCACTGTGCTGGCGATGGTGTGCTTTGGATTGGTTATGGTCTACAGCGCCTCCTCCATCCTGGCCGAACTCAAGTTCCATGTTTCCGGCGTTCACTTTTTTGTGCGGCAACTCGGATGGGCCCTTGTTTCGGTAACTATCCTGTTGTTCTGCATGAAACGCGATTACCGGCAATGGAATGATCCGCGCATCGCATTTGCCGGCTTAGGGATTGTGCTGCTGCTGCTCGTTGTTGTTTACCTCACCGATACGGGAAGTCATCGCTGGCTGAGAGCCGGACCGCTCTCGCTACAACCTTCCGAATTAGCGAAACCCGCTTTGTCGCTCTTTCTCGCGTTTTTTCTGTGCCGCCGGATTGGAACGGTGAACGACAAACACACGCTTGGGCCCATCGCGGTTTGCATCGCGGTGATTGCGCTGGCAGTCGCTATCGCTGATCTGGGGACCGCCGTGGTGCTGGTTGCAACCACCTTCGCCGTGGTCTTTGTTGCCGGCATTGAGTACCGTTACTTGGTCGTATGCGGAGCGCTCGGCGTCTTGTTAGGCTTAAGCTTCATCGCCATGAAGCCTTATCGATTGGCGCGAGCCATCGATTTTATCGATAAAGATCACAAGCTGCTCGCCAAAGTTGATCCAGGTGGCCGCATTTTGAGGTACGCCAAACAGACCGCCTCCACCAGCGATCCCGGTTATCAGCAGCGCCAGGCCAAGATCGCCGTCGGTTCAGGAGGGCTCTCGGGTCTCGGGTTGATGCAGAGCAGGCAGAAGATGCTTTATCTACCTGAGGCGCAAACGGATTTTATCTATGCGATTGTCGGCGAGGAAACCGGATTGGCCGGCTCCCTGTTGCTGCTGTTTGGCTTTGTTGTTGTGCTCTGGCGCGGTTTGCGAACTTACGCCCGCGCGGGAGATGAGTTTGGCCGCTATCTAGCTTTGAGCATTACGGTCTGCGTGGTGGTGCAAGCCCTAATCAACATCAGTGTTGTACTGGATCTGATGCCCAATAAAGGCATTCCGTTGCCCTTCATCAGTTCCGGCGGCAGTTCGCTTCTCAGCACTCTGCTACTGATGGGCATGTTATTGAGCGTGAGCGAACACACGGCTTGAGTTGATTGGTTCCATGAAGCATTCGTTCGTGCTGACGGGGGGAGGAACAGGTGGTCATATCTTTCCGGCTCTCGCGGTGGCTCAAGTCTTGCGGGATCGGGGTCATCGTGTCTTATTTATCGGAACACGGGAAGGAATGGAAGCGCGTTTAGTGCCGGAAGCCGGTTACGATATGGAATTTATTCGCAGCGGAGCGTTGAACCGGGTTGGTTTGCGCAAACAATTGCAAACCGCGCTGCAACTGCCTTTAGGTGTGCTGACGGCCTCCGGCATTCTACGAAAGTTTCAGCCTCGCGCCGTATTCAGCATGGGCGGCTTTGTCGCCGGTCCGGTTGTTCTGGCCACGAGTGTTTTTCGCATTCCGCTGGTCGTGATGGAGCCCAATGCGGTTCCGGGTTTCGCTAATCGCAAAATGGCCCGGTATGTTTATCGTGCGTTGCTAGGTTTTGAGGCAACGCGAAAATGGTTTCCGCCTTCCCGGTCGGAAGTAACAGGCTTACCCGTACGCCCGGAGTTCTTCGGAGTGGAACCGAAGAGGGGCGGTCAGTTCACGGTGTTAATTACGGGCGGCAGTCGCGGTTCGCGCACTCTGAACCGGGCGTCACAAGAAAGCTGGCCGTTGTTCCGCAACAGCGGCGCTCCCGTTCGGATCATCCATCAAACCGGAGCGGCTGAGCACGAAGCGCTGGCCCAGGAGTTTAAGAATGCCAGTCTGGATGGAGAGGTTGTGCCGTTCATTCACAACATGGCAAACACGTTCCGGCAGGTGGATCTGATTATCGGGCGGTCGGGCGCGGGCGCGGTTAATGAGATTGCAGCCGCGAAAATGGCTTCCTTGCTGGTTCCTTTTCCGTTTGCCGCCGATGACCATCAGCGCCGGAATGCCGAGGTGATGACCGAAGCGGGGGCGGCGCGAATGGTTCCCGATAGTGAATTGACCGGACAGCGATTATTTGAGGAGGTCGAGAAATTGCGCACCGATCCTGCCGCTATTGATGCAATGCGGATGCGCGTACAGCAGTTTGCGAAGCCGGGCGCGGCCCAACGCGCGGCGGATGTTCTGGAGCAGGCCGCTTCTTTTTGAGACCATGACGAAAAAGCTCTTTCACGCATTGACACAGATCACGAAAGCCGGAACAATACGGATAAAGAATGTTTTTTAAGCCCCAGCACGTGCATTTCGTGGGTATCGGGGGCATTGGAATGAGCGGTATCGCTGAAGTTCTGCTTACTCTCGGTTACGAAGTCTCCGGCTCCGACCTTAAATTCAGCCCGATCACCGAGCGCCTGACCAAGCTAGGCGCAACTATTTACCCTGGGCACCAGGCGGAAAACGTAGCCGGCGCTAAAGCGGTTGTTGTGACGTCGGCCCTCGACAGCCGCAACCCTGAAGTATTGGAAGCGCGCCGTTTACAGATTCCCGTGATTCCACGCGGCGAACTGCTGGCCGAACTAATGCGCCTGAAGTTTGGCATTGCCATCGCGGGCAGCCACGGAAAGACCACGACCACTTCCATGGTTGCTTCCATTTTGAATACCGCCAATCTGGACCCGACCGTCGTGGTCGGGGGCCGTGTCGCAGGCATGCAAGGCTCGAATGCGCGGGTCGGCAAGAGCTCCATTCTGGTGGTCGAATCCGATGAAAGCGACGGCTCTTTTCTCAAACTGGCCCCGATCGTCGCCGTGGTTACAAATATCGATCGCGAGCATCTCGATCACTACAGTTCACTCGATGAGATTCGCGACGCTTTTACTGACTTCATCAATAAAATTCCGTTTTACGGCGCCGCCGTGATCTGCATGGATGATCCGAATATCCAGAAGATTTTCCCGGCGATCCAGCGGCGGACCATTACTTATGGCCGCTCGGCTCAGGTTGATCTGCAAATTGGGAGCTTTAGTTTGCTGCCGAACGGAAGCGACTTTTCGGTGCGCCGCGCCGGTGGCGAACTAGGCAGCTTTCACCTCAATGTTCCCGGCTTACACAATGTTCTCAACGCTACTGCCGCCATCGGCGTGGGCTTGGAGATGGAGGTAGCTCTCGATCAAATCCGGGAAGGGCTGGCCGCTTTCGGCGGCGTGGACCGACGCTTCTCCCTGCGCGGAACGGAGCGGGGCATTACGGTGATCGATGATTACGGGCACCATCCGACCGAGATCAGAGCGACTTTAGCGGCGGCGCGGCTGGGACCATTCCGGCGTATTCTAGTCCTGTTCCAGCCGCATCGGTTTTCCCGGACCAAGCATCTGCTCGATGAATTCGGCACGGCGTTTCACGGCGCAGATGAAGTTTACCTGCTCGACATCTACGCCGCATCCGAACAAGCGTTGGAAGGCGTAAGCACCCAGGCGCTGCTTGAGAAAATACAATCATTCGGGCATCGTTCGGCGTACTATGCCGGCGCTATACAGGACGGCATTGATGCTGTTTTCAAATCGGCGGGGCCGGGAGATCTGATTATCACGTTGGGCGCGGGTAATGTGTCGGGAGCGGCAGAAAAAATCCTGGAGCGCTTGCGCGGGAGTGGAGTATGACTCTAACGGGCGGATGGTTGTGGGAAGGCGTTCGCCTGGGGCGTTTTGTTCTTTGGCTGATCGCCGGCGTGCTGCTCATGATCATCACCTTGTTTGCCTGGCACACGACCGAGGAGTTTCTGATTAAAGATAGCCGCTTCCGCATAACCGAAGCGGATGATCTGGCCGGTCAAAGTCCCAATCTCGTTTTGGAAGGGGTGCGTTATGCGTCGGCCTCTCAACTCCGCCATGTCTTTGCCGAGGATTTTGGCCGCAGCCTGTACCTGGTTCCAGTCGGGAAACGGCGGGAGCGGTTGCTGCAAATCGACTGGATTGAGGAGGCCAGCGTTGCCAGAATCTGGCCTAATACACTAAAAGTGCAAGTGCATGAACGTACGCCGGTGGCGTTTGTCCATCTTCCCCCCAACGCAAAAGACGGCATGTCGCGTTTTGCTTTGATTGATCGCGAAGGATTCATTCTCCGTCCGAAAGTGGCCGCTAAGTTTACTCTGCCGGTGATTACCGGGATTCGGGAATCGGAGGGAGCCGAGGATCGCCGCGCCCGTGTGCATCGCGTGCTGGCAATGCTCAAAGAGATTGGGCCGCTGGGCAAAGACATTTCTGAAATCAACGCCGCGGACCCTAATAATCTGACAATTGCCGAGCACGTGGAGGATAGCGTCCTCAATTTAATGCTGGGTGATGAGAACTACGGGGAGAGATTGCAGAACTTTCTGGCGAACTATAGCGAAATTCGAGCGAAGCGGCCCGATGTGAGAACGCTTGATCTACGCGTGGACGGCATCATTACGGCGGTAGGAGAAGAACGGCATGGCAAGTAAGGCAAAACTGGCCGTCGGGCTGGATGCAGGCAGCACCTGTACGCGCATTGTCATTTGCGCGCTTGAAAATGAGACGCTAAGATTTCTTAGTCACGCCCAAGCGCCCGTGCAAGCCTGGAGTCGCAGCCGTTTGAGCGACCAGGAAGCTCTGACGCAAAGCATCAGGTTTGCCCTGCACGAAGCCGAACTGCGCGCGCAAGTGTCTCCCGAATCGGCGGTGGTCGGAGTGGGCGGTTCCGTATCGGGCATTAATAGCCGCGGCCTGTATGAATTTGGCCGCCGACGCGATATTGAGCCGGACGATTTGCGTTACGCCGTCGAACTCGGGGCGCGGGTTCGCTTGGAAGAAGACCGGCAGGTTTTGCAAATCTGTCCGCAGGATTTCACCCTGGATGGACGGGCCGGTTATCGTAATCCCAAAGGAATTACCTGCGCCCGTTTAGAAGCAAACGTGCATGTCGTCACTGCTTCCGCGCAAGATCATGGAGCGCTGCTCTCCGCCGTGCATCAGGCGCATTTGGCCGTTGATGAAACTGTATTTGAGGGCATTGCGGCGGCTTACGCGGCGGTGTTGCCGGAAGATCGGGCGCGCGGCGTGGCCGTTGTTGATATCGGGGCGCAATCCACTCAGATTGCCATCTATGACGGCGACGCTTTGCTGCTTGCCATGAGTCTTCCCGTGGCGGGTGATCACCTGACGCGTGATATCTCCTGGCTTCTGAAAGTCGATTACGAGGACGCGGAAAGCCTCAAAAAAGAGTATGGCTGCGCTATTACCGGCATTGAATCCGACCATAGCCTAATTGAGATTCCTTCGCCGGAGGGACGAGCGCCGCGCGAAGCTCCTCGCCATCAGTTGAACGAGATTCTGGAAGCGCGAGCGGAGGAGATCTTTGACCGGATCTACTCCGAAATTTTGCGCATCGGCATGGAACAATCGCTGCTGGAAGGGGTGATCCTGACCGGCGGCGGCGCGATGCTCCCCGGCATGTGCGACATGGCGGAACGGATTCTGAACTGCCAGGCGCGCAACGGTTTGGCGGCCGGCATTGAAGGATGGCCTTCCGAACTGGACAATCCGGTGTGGACCGTGGCGGCGGGACTCGCCATGTACTCCGGGCGGCTGCACCTGAAGCGCGAAGTGAAACGAGCTTCCAACGGCTTGGCCGGTTTGGTATTGAAGTAGTTTTGAGCTGGATGGTAGGGGCGAAGAGAACGACGCATGACAGATAATTTGAAGTACCTGATTGAAGAGGAATCGCAACTTGGCACGCGGATCAAGGTGGTGGGTGTGGGCGGCGGCGGGTCTAACGCCGTGGCGCGAATGCTTCAAGAAGGCTTGGCCGGTATCGAATTCTATATCCTGAACACGGACAAGCAGGCGTTGGCGGCCTCGTCGGTTGCCAACAAGCTGGCGATTGGGAAAAAACTGACCAATGGGTTGGGAGCCGGAGCCGACCCCTCCGTAGGCCGTCAAGCCGCCCTGGAAGATACGGAACAGATTATAGAAATTCTGGAAGGCGCCGATATGGTATTTGTCACGGCGGGACTCGGAGGCGGTACCGGCACCGGTGCTGCTCCCGTCGTGGCCTCGTTAGCCAAAGAACTGAACGCGCTGACGGTGGCGGTGGTCACCAAGCCCTTTGCGTTTGAAGGTCCGCGCCGGATGAAGCAGGCAGAGCGGGGTTTGGCCGAATTAGCGGGCAGTTGCGACACGCTGATCAGCATTCCGAATGAAAAACTGCTCAATCTAGCTCCGAAAGGCACCAGCTTTTTCGAGGCATTTCGTTATGCCGATGATGTGCTGCGCCAGGCGGTGCAGGGGATGGCCGACATTATCACTACCCCTGGCCTAATTAATCGGGATTTTTCTGATATCCGCACAATCATGGCGGGCATGGGTTACGCCATGATGGGCACCGCGACGGGATCGGGCGAAAATGCGCTGGTAGAGGCCGCGAAACAGGCCATTAATAGTCCCTTGATGGAAGAGGGCGGGGTATTCGGAGCGCGTGGCGTGCTGATTAACATTACGGCTTCCAGTCAACTCGGCATTCATGAGGTGAACGAAGCCTGCAACTTAATTCGCGCCGCTACCGAGAATGATGATGTGCAGATTAACTTCGGAGTTGTACTGGATGAAAAAATGGGAGCAAACGTCAAGATTACGGTGATTGCGACCGGATTCCAGCGCGACACGCTCCCTGAAATCGACAGACGTAACCCGCACTTTCCTTTTACCACGGCAACCATAGCGGACCATACAGCTCATATAATCAATCCCCCACCTTCAGTGGAACCGCTGCCCGAACCGGAAATTGTCGTACAAGCCGCGTCGCCGGAACATGAACCCACAGTGGAAGAAATGCCGCCCGCCGATGACTACGACACGCCGGCCTTTCTGCGTAAGCAGAAGCGGATGCTGCAATAAACGTTCCATAGCTCCTGTGGGCTGAGACAATCCCGGCTGATCGAATACATGCTTCTTGAGCATGCCTTCACAGCAAACGAAAAAACAGAGAATA
>CAXUBB010000063.1:13911-15855 GCA_964249105.1 uncultured Bryobacteraceae bacterium
ATCGAATACATGCTTCTTGAGCATGCCTTCACAGCAAACGAAAAAACAGAGAATAGAGACCGGTTTATGCCTGCTTATTGGCGTGGCCGTTGTGCTTTATTACTGGACGATGCTGGAGCGACATTCTCACCAACTGGGGTGGGACTTTCCCGTTTTTTATATCGCTGCTCATCTGCCTATCTCTTCCCTGTACAATGCTGATGCTTTCGCTACATTCTGGCAAGCGCATCTCCAGCCAGTTAGGGTTCCTCACTGGGCCCCTTACATCCGGCCTTCCCTTTTCTCGCTCCCGCTCCGCCCCCTGCGGTATCTGCCTTATTATCCGGCATTAATTGTTTGGCTGCTGGGCGGACTGGCCGCTTACTTTGCATCTGTACTCATCCTGATCCGCAGGTTTCAACTGTCTCCGTTTCTGGTAATAGCCTGTGCCGCCTTTTTCCCTGCTGCCGGGGGTATTTTCAGCGGAGCTGATATCGCCTTTTACCTGCTTGCTTTCGTGACGGCCTTTCTATATATGGAGCGGAACAGGGAGCGATGGGCAGGAGGCGCATTCGCCCTATGTCTCTGTAAATTCCATCTCACGCTGTTAATTCCCGCCCTGTTGATTTTCGGAAAACGCTACCGGGCGTTAGCAACCTTTGCGCTTGGAATTGTTGTTGTGTTGCTAGGTTCCATGAGCTTAACTCCTCTGAAGGTATACACAGCGGCTGCCATAGCCGCGCCGGGGAGGGTTGGCGGATTTCCGGTCGGCTTGCTCGGTTTTAGCAACGCGATCCACCAACCTTGGTGTTATCCGGCGCTCGCAGTCATTGTGGTCCTTACTGCATGTTGGTTGTTTCGGGTCCTCCCGCCGGCCGAATCGTTGAGCGTGGCTCTCGTGGGAGCGCTGTTAATCTCGCCCTACATTGCCTGGTATGACAGTACGCTTCTGGTGCTGCCTGCGGCTGTGATCTATGCGCGTTCCGGCTTTGCGGTTCGTGCGTCCTGCGTTGCTACGTTAACAGCGATTCCGTTATGGACGCACGGCGGAGGCAACAACGGACCGATCGGCTTCATGCACGTAGGAGTGGAGCTGCTGATGCTTGGTTATTTCGCGCAGGCCGGGTTCACTTCTCGCCGATCCACTGCAAAACAACTCGCCGCTGATGCGGGTGCGCTCGATGCTCGAAAACATACAGCCCCTGCCATGTTCCTAGAGCAAGCCGTCCGGAGATGACGGGAATGCTTAAGCTGGTTTGCGTAAGAGTTGACCGAATGTGCGAGGTCATATCATCCGGTCCTTCCGCCGTGTGCCGGTAGCCCTTTTCCTCTTCGGGCACCAGACGCTCAAAAAAGTCGCGCAGATCCAGCGTGACATCGGGATCCGCGTTCTCCTGGATTACCAGAGAACAAGACGTGTGCTGAATGAACACGGTCAAGAGGCCATTGGCCAACCTTTGCTTGGCGATCCATTCTTCCACGGATCGCGTAAATGGATACAGCCCCTTGCCGCGTGTTCCAACAGTGATGATCGTGTTTGCAACCACTCTGAAATCTCAGGCCGCGTGTTTCTTTACTAAGCCATGCGGATCAAGGACGAATTTCTTTGCCGCGCCTTTATCGAAATCCTTATACCCTTGCGGCGCGTCATCGAGCGAAATAACTTGCACGTTGACAGCCTTCGCTGGAAAAGCGCGCTCGTGCAGAATGGCCATCATGAGCTGGCGATTGTAATTCAAGACCGGACACTGCCCGGTAGCAAAGGTGTGCGACTTCGCCCAGCCCAGGCCGATGCGGATGCCCAAAACGCCCGATTTCGCGTGCTCATCCTTACTGCCCGGATCATCCGTCACATAAAGGCCCGGAATGCCAAGCGCGCCGCCCGCTCGGGCCACTGTCATGCAAGAGTTCAAAACCGTAGCGGGCGCTTCGTCTCCCTTTTCACCGTGGGATCTTGCCTCGAAG
>CAXUBB010000064.1:0-8188 GCA_964249105.1 uncultured Bryobacteraceae bacterium
CAGGCGAAAAAACATCGCAATACTTCACTGTTGGAAGATTTCGGGAACAGGAACCATCCGGCGAAAAGTGTATTTTTATCCTGATCTGCCAGTAGAAGATGGAAATAGCGAGTCAGCCCTGCTTGCGGACAACACGGGGGAATGCTAAAGTGAAGTTTACCCCTGTTCAAGATGAGGGTAGTAGAAGTGTGTTCTTATGGCAAAAGTATGTGAAGTTTGTGGTCGTGGACCGCAGTTCGGGAATCGGATCAGCCACGCCCACAATGTGACTAAGCGTCGTTGGAATCTGAATCTGCAAACAGTTCACGCCGTTGTCAAGGGTGCTGGCAAGCGCCTGCGTGTCTGTACCTCCTGTATCCGTAGCGGCAAGGTCACTAAAGCGCCGCTCGCGTAGTTATAGTGAAATTTCTGACTTACTCTATTCTTTCAACGCCCTAAGCTGTTGGCCTAGGCCTATGACGTTTACCCTTGAACTCCCTGACAGTATTGCTCAGATTTTTGCTTCTCGCGGTGATTTGTCCCGGCAAGCTTTAGAGGCTTTTGCTGTTGATGGGTATCGTCAAAAGCTTCTAACCCAAATGCAAGTTGGTCAACTGCTTGGCCTTGCTCGGATTGAAACTGAAGATTTTTTAGCAAAGCACATAGATCTTTACGACTACTCCATGGAGGAGTTGGAAGCAGAAGCCGATCTCCTACAGCGGTTACGTAGGCAATAGCTAAATGACTGGATGCTGGCAGTCTCCAATACTTCGCCTCTGCGTTACTTGATTGCCGTTGAGCAAACCGACTTATTAGTTCATTTATTTGGTACTGTGCTTATTCCCCCAGCCGTAGCTCGCTAACTATCCCACCTTGCTACGCCTTGGCCAGTTCGCCGGTGGATTGACGACCATCCTGCTTGGCTCCGCATTTATCCTCTTGCGGCTCGACCAGATATTGAACTGGCAACCTCTCTGGATAGCAGTGAGGCGGAGGCCATTCAGCTAACGGTCGAACAAAAGGCAGATGTATTAATTCTCGATGAATGGAAGGGAAGATCTCTCGCCCAAAGCCGTCTCCTTCCTGTAACGGGAGCCTTGGGTGTTCTTGGGGATGCTTATCAGCAGGGATTTCTCGATAATCCTCTGGAAGTTCTTGCTCAAATGCGTCGGAACGGATTCCGAATTCGTGAACAGCTTGTTGCTAAACTTCAGCTTCTCCTCCATACTCGCTATGCCCGGTAGCTTTGTTCGATGAAACTCATGTCATCCGACATTGACTGCTCTGTACCATAACCCCCGCCCGCATAGCTAAGCGAGATCACTGTATTCGGAGTGCTTCGCCAGATATGCCCGTACGAAGGAGCATTGCGGCACAACTTTTAATCTTTGCGCCCGCGCGTATTCCAATCCTGCTTTCGT
This sequence comes from uncultured Bryobacteraceae bacterium, assembly GCA_964249105.1. Lineage (GTDB taxonomy): Bacteria > Acidobacteriota > Terriglobia > Bryobacterales > Bryobacteraceae > Bog-105. The sequence continues at coordinate 1,401 of CAXUBB010000064.1, forward strand.
GAGTGCGCTGGCGATCCTGCGCCCTTCAATGTCCGGTGGAACTCCGGTATGCGTAAACACAATCGAGTGACCTTTTATTTGATACTCCAGCACGCCCATTTTGCCTTCCACCTCGGCCTCAAATCGCTGTGCCGCCCCATTTCTCTTGATATCCATTTACTCATAGCGTAGCGCCTCGATGGGCTGTATCTTTGAAGCTCTACGCGCCGGAATCGCGCACGCGAATAGCGCCAAGCTTACAAACAGAAGCGTAACTCCTGTCAAGCTCAGTGGGTCTGTCGGACTCACTTTAACAAGAACCGCACGCAGCACATAACTGCTGGCGAATATTCCCGCTAGGCCGATAGTGACGCCTGGCACAAGCAAATACAGACTCCGGGCCGTAACCTGCCGCAGGATGTCATCCGGTTGCGCTCCGAGCGCGATGCGAATCCCGAACTCCTGAGTTTGACGCTCAACGGTATAACTGACAACACCATAGATGCCGGTCATTGACAGCAACACAGCGAGCCCCGCGAACCCGATGGTCCATTGCGTCAAAAGCCTCTGGGGCGCCATCTGCTCCGCCATCAGCGTGTCAAGTGAAGCAACGCGGGATAAGGCAAGATCACGGTCCTCGGCAAAGACGCTTTGCAGCATCGCGTTCGCCGCTGAACTGCCCTTATGAAGTTGCGAACGAACTAGCAACTGCATAAGATGGCTCGGAAACTGCGCGCAAGAAGTCAACACTACTGATTTGGGCGTCTCTCCCAACTCGAACTGAATTGCATCTTCCACCACACCCACAATCTGTACAGTCTGAGGCTTACCTGTCATGAGCTGAAGAGTTTGTCCTACCGTCTCACTTTTGGGGAAGAAGCGACGAGCGAAGGTCCGGTTAACGATTGCTACCGGCATTCTGTTCTCCCGGTCGCTATCCTGGATATCGCGTCCTTCTAAAAGATGTAAGTGCAATAGCTGAATGTAACCTGCTGAAATGGCGCTATAACCTGCTAACGGCCTCTCTCCCGGCTTGCTTGGTTTGCCGGTGATCTCGAATTGAACATCGCCGATCCCGCCAAAAGGAGGAAACTCCGCCAAAGCTGCCGCACTAATTTCCGGCTTGGCTCGTGCTCGTGAAAGCAGACTATCGTAAAACTGCCGTACTCGTTCATCGCCGGAGTAACGCTTCTCCGGTAATGACAACCGGCCCAAGTAAACGTCCTTTGACTGAAATCCCGGGTCTGCCGCATACACGGCTATCAAGTTGCGACATAGCAAACCGGCGGTAACCGTAATAATGAGTGTCATGGCGATTTCCACAATCACGAGAGCGTCTTGCCAGCGCCCGGCATGTCTATGAGAAGCGTTTCGTGAAGTCTGTTTTAGAACCTCGTTCAGGTCCACGCCCGAAGCGCGCAATGCCGGTCCCACGCTAAACATCACTCCCGTGATGAATGCCACGGCAAGCGTGTAAACGAAAGCAACGTAGTTGAGTTCGACGCGTCCATAGTTCGGCAAATAAGCCGATACGCTGGGAGGCAGGCGATTCTCCGACCCTTGCGCTATCCATTGCGCCACCAGAATCGAGGCTAATCCTCCGGCGAGAAATAGCAGCACGCTTTCCGTAACGACCTGCCGCGCCAAACGCCAACGGCCTGCTCCCATGGCCAGCCGGATACCCATCTCACGCCGCCGGTTAAGGGAGCGGGCCAAAATCAAATTTGCAACATTGGAACACGCGATGAGCAGCAAACACCCGACAATACCGAAGACGACACGCATCCCGTTTTCACCACTCTGCCGGGCCACGGCTCGCGAATAGGTCAGCAGCCGGAAACCGAGGTTGGTGTGACTGGCGCCAGCGCGCTCTTCGAGGTGTTGGGCGAAACGGTCGAGGTAAGCGCGGGCTGCTTCAGGCGTCACTTGCGGTTGCAAACGCGCGAAAACCCCAAGGTTCCGGTCCGTCCGGTTCTGGCGCTCCTGCGGCCCAAGGGCGAGCGGCATCCACACGTTAATGGCTCCTATCAAGGCGACCTGGAACCGTGGGGACATCACGCCCACGATACGGTACTCAACGCCATCAATGCGCACGCTTTTCCCAAGAATATTCGGATCGCCCGCATAACGCTGTTTCCACAGTCCGTCGCTCAAGATGGCGACTTGCCCTTGCCCGTCCTGTTCTTCTTCAGCGCGGAATCCTCTTCCCAAGGCCGGCTGCACGCGAAAGACTTTGAAGAAGTCGGGGGAAATGCGAGCGCCTTCAACGCTCTGGGCTTGCGGGGCTCCCCCGCTCAAATTGAAATTCTCGATATCAAACCCAGCCATTGACTGAAACGTTTCTCCGCTTGCCTCCCTTAAGTCAGCAAAGTCGGCAGGCGCAAGATTTTCCACTGACTTTTCCGTCCTGTGTTCAAAGCGAATCAGAGTCAACTGTGCCGCTTGCGGAAACGGCGCGGGGGTAAGCACCCAAGCATAGATAAAGCTAAATACCCCGGTGTTGCAGCCAATCCCAAGCGCCAGGGTTAAAATCGCGATACAAGTAAAACCCCGCCCCTTCCAAAGCAATTGCAGCGCGAAACGAATATCCTGGAGTAGTCCTTGCATAGCAGCAAATCTATAGCACAAAGGTTTCCATCAATATCCGACTTGTAACTAATTGTAACGATGGATTCTCTCTTCTACGTTTTGGGCGCGGAGTGTCCGAATCCGGGAAAATAGAGTTCCAATAAAGCAAAAAGAAAGCCGAATCGTAGGTCTACGAGATAATTTCAAAGGGATGTCGCAAGTCCGTCAAATCTTTCAGCGTCTCGGCATATCGGGAAGCATCTGCCTGATCGGTCTTGCCGTTGCGATTACTCTTTATTTCACCGGCTACGCCCTGCTCGCGCTTCTCGATTTATTCCTTTTAATTCCCTTTGCCATCCGCTTTGCCTTCCGCGCCGCTCGTCTGCTCAAGCACCATTCCCTATGGAGTCTCCATAATCGCCTGCTTCTGGTCTACGGTCTCTTCGGAGCCTTGCCGCTTCTCCTGATCCTCTTGTTCGTGGGACTAGGCTCCTGGGCATTAATGAATGAATTGGCTATTTATCTCGCCAGTTCCGCTCTCCAGCGCCATCTCGATGCCATTAACGCTGCCGTGGAAGTTCTGCACAATACGCCTAAGGAAAGGCGCCTGGCCTCCGCGCCTGAGATCCAAAAGGCATTTGCAAGAACGATGTCTGGCATTACGTTCTACATAAAGGACAGAACGGGTGAGCATCACTTCCCGGAAGAAGCAGCGGCGCTGAACATCCCTCCCGGTTGGAAACCCATTAAGGAAGGCGTGCTGGTGCTGAACGAGCACTTCTACGGGTGGTCGCATGATATTGATTCCTCGTGCGAGATTACTGTGATTTCCCCGCTCACTAATGCGATTGTTCAGAATCTCGTTCCGCATCTGGGCGAAATCGCTTTGCTGGAAGATGATGAAAAAGATTCGCATGATGAAAGTGAAGCTCAGCATGCATCCGCTGTTGCCGGTTCTCAGTTTGACGGACAGCATCCTATTCATCTTCCTCCACCGGTGAGTCGTCTGGATATTCCTGTTATTATTCCTGCCACGCAACAGCACTATCATCTCGATGCGCCCGATAAGACCTTTCGTACAGTTTTGTCGGTTCTATCCCGTCCTTCCGCTGTTCTGCGCAGCTTCTTTTCGGAATCCGAAGTGATCCGTGATGTTCTGGTTGACTCTCTCATCGCTGTTGCCGCGCTCTTCCTATTGGTGGAACTGATTGCCATTTGGATCGGCGCCAGGCTATCCCGGCAGATTACGGGCGCTATCAATCAACTTTACGAGGGAACACAGCGCGTCATCCACGGCGACTTCCGTCACCGCATTCCCGTCCGTTCTTCCGATCAGCTTGGCGAGGTTACGCAATCCTTCAATCAAATGACCGGCAATCTCGAACGTCTGCTCGTGATCGAAAAAGAAAAAGAGCGTATGCAAACCGAACTGGAAATTGCCCGCGAAGTGCAAGGCCAGCTCTATCCGAAGGCAGCCCCGCCCACCTGTGGCCTGAAACTCACCGTTCGTTGCGACCCTGCCCGCATGGTTTCCGGCGATTACTACGACTATGTCGAGATTGCCCAAGGCAAACTAGTCTTCGCTATTGGAGATGTAGCCGGAAAAGGCATCTCCGCCGCGCTTCTTATGGCAACTCTGCAGGCGGCTCTGCGAGCCCAAATCAGCACCTATGCTCCGCTGCGCCCGAGTGAATGCGCCGACACTCCGCAGCTTGATGCCTCGCAACTAGTCTCAAAATTGAACAAACAAATCTACGCTCATACCGCGCCCGAAAAATACGCTACCTTTTTCTTCGCCCTGTTTGACGAGGCCACCTGCACACTGACCTACACCAATGCCGGGCATCTGTCGCCCCTGCTCTTCCGCAAGGATGAAGTGATTCCGCTCGACTCCAACGGTACTGTCGTCGGCGCGTTCCCTTTCGCTAAGTATGACGAAAGCTGCATGGTGATGCACCCCGGCGACCTCCTTGTCTGCTACACCGACGGCATTACGGAGCCGGAAAACGCCTATGGTGAAATGTTCGGCGAGGAGCGCCTTATCGAACTCGTGAAGAAACACGCCGCCCAGGATGACCGCGAAATTGTGCAAATTATTCTAGAATCAGTCCGCAGTTGGACTGGCTCACCCGAATTGTTTGATGACATGACATTACTGCTCGCCCGTCAGGTGCAAACTACATGAAGATCCTGACCGCTGTTGAAATGCGCGAAGTGGATCGGCTCACGATAGAGCGCGGCATTCCCGGCCTAATCCTGATGGAAAACGCGGGCCGGAGCGTTGTCGATTTTCTTTGCGATACATTCAAACCGCTTGGCCGGCACCGGGTCACGGTGATTTGCGGCAGGGGCAACAACGCCGGTGACGGCTTTGTCATCGCCCGCCAGCTCTTTACTCGCAAACTCTGCGCCGAATTATCAGTTGTTGAACTTTTCGACCCCGAATCGCTGAAAGGCGATGCCGCGGCGAACCGGCGCATGCTCCAGGCTTGCGGCTGCCCCATAGCTCGCGGTCTGCCGAACGAGCGGAGTTTGGCTACGGTTGTTGTCGATGCCATCCTGGGAACTGGCCTCAAAGGTCCTGCTGAAGGCCCGGCGCTCGAAGCTATTCACCGGATCAACCAACTCTTTCCGCTGGCAAAGAAAGTAGCCGTTGACATTCCCTCCGGCCTGCCCTCGGACGAAGCAAAACCAACCGGCGACTTCGTCCACGCTGACTACACTGTCACCTTCACCGCCCCCAAACCGAGCCAAGTGCTCTCGCCCATTTACGAGCACGTCGGCAAACTGGCCGTTTACCCCATCGGCACCCCTGATGAACTCTGCGGCGCAAACCCTGATTTCAAACTCAGCCTAACAACGGAAGCCGATCTCCGCGACTTATTCAAAAAGCGTCCGCTCGATTCCAACAAAGGCATGTATGGCCATGTTTTTGTTGTCGGAGGTTCTTTCGGCAAAAGCGGCGCTCCATCCATGACCGGAGTAGGAGCTTACCGAAGCGGAGCTGGTTTAGTGACCGTTGCGATCCCTAAGAGCGCGCTTACAGCCGTAGCCGCCGTGCGCCCCGAACTTATGACGGAGCCGCTCGAAGAAACGCCGTCGGGACGCATCGGCCTTTCTCAGGCGGAGCGCCTTTTGAAGCTGCTTGAGACTATGACCGTTCTCGCTATCGGTCCCGGCCTCGGCACCGAGGATTCAACTGTGCAGCTTGTGCAGCGCCTCTATACGGAAGTAAAAATCCCCGCCGTTTGCGATGCCGACGCCTTGAACGCGCTCGCTGGCAAAGTCCCTAGGATGACGGACAAAATTCGCATTCTGACCCCCCACCCCGGCGAGATGAGCCGCCTCACCGGTAAATCCGTCAAAGAAGTGCAAGCCGACCGCCTCGGTACCGCTCAAAACTTCGCGCGTGAAACCGGAGCAACGATTGTCCTCAAAGGCGACCGCACTGTGATTGCCTTCGCCGATGGAGAAACCTGGATCAATCCAACCGGCTCACCCTCGATGGCCACCGGCGGCACCGGCGATATCTTAACGGGAATGATTGCCGGTCTAGTTGCCCAACATTCACCCGCGAAGGAGGACGGAGACGCATGGAAGCGCGCCGTCATTGCCGCTGTCTGGCTGCATGGACGCTGCGGAGAACTGGCCGCCCAGCGCTTAGGAGAAGAATCAACCCTGGCCTTCGACCTCCTCGACAGCTTGCCGGAAGCTATTCACCAGATCCAGAAATCTGGCATCCTGGAAGAGGGAAGGCATGCATGACCTACACAATCGGCGAAGCCAGCAATAAACTATATGAATTGGTAGAAGCCGTCAAGGACGGCCGGCAAGTGACCATCTGCGGGGAAGACGGCCAGCCCGTCGCCGACCTGGTTCCGGCAAAAGTAGAAAGTCGGGGAGTGCCCAAGTTCGGCACGATGAAGGGTCGAATTAAAATCCTCGATCCGAACTGGCACGTGGGGCCGCAAACCGATGCCGAACTGGAAGCATGGCTGAAAGGGGAATTTGAATAATGGCCCTGCTACTTGATACGCAAGTGCTGGTAACCGTCGGATTAGAAGGATTGTCAGGCGTCCCGGCCAAGGTACAGAAATTATTGACTGATCCTAATACCGAGCGCATTCTGAGCGCGGTAAGTATACGGGAGCCGTTTGATCGTATGCTGATCGCCACTGCGCTGCATGAAGGCATTCCGCTGGTCGGCGGTGATGACAAATTTCCGTTATACGAGAGCGAAG
>CAXUBB010000064.1:8288-14802 GCA_964249105.1 uncultured Bryobacteraceae bacterium
GAAGGCATTCCGCTGGTCGGCGGTGATGACAAATTTCCGTTATACGAGAGCGAAGGACTACAACTGATCTGGAAATAAAGAGCCTGCCCAGCAATCCGGCCTCCCCTTTCCCCGCCCGCTTCACAACATCGTCAAGCGAAGAAACTCAAGAGCTAGGCCGCCGTCTCGCCGCTCTTTTGCCGGAAGCCGCCGTGGTCATGCTCACCGGCGATCTCGGCGCCGGAAAAACCACGCTGCCGAAAGGCATTGTGGAAGGCCGAAATACTGCCAGTGCGGAAGAGGTCAGTAGCCCGACCTTTGCCTTGATTCACGAATACGGAGACCCCGTCAGCGTTTACCATATCGACCTGTACCGCCTAGATACGGAGGACGAAGCAAACCGGCTTGGCCTGGAAGAACTCTTCGATAAACCGGCGCTGGTCCTGATTGAATGGGGAGACAAGTTTCCGCGCCTGCTGCCTCCCCGGCGAATCGAGATCAGAATGACGAGCGGGGCCGAAGATCAGCGCATTATCGAGATTGTCGAACGCGCCGCGCCATCAACAGCGCGCACAATCCTAGCGCGGTAACGGCCAAGCTCATGGGTTCCGGTACTGGAGAGCCGGTTAAATCGTTGTAAGCCAGGTCCGCCACGAGGGCATGACCGGCTGTCGTCGGATGCTCCATATCCCAGAAAAGATAATTATTAGGGTTTACTCCGCTCAACCCCTGCGCGGGATCTGTGATGTTGGTAAATCCGTACGCTCCTGGATTCTGGGCGACTTGCAGGAAAAGATTAAACACATCCACGCCGACCACATTGACTCCCTGACCTTGCAGCTTGGCAATGTCAACGGCCCACTCCTGATTAAAGTTCGCGACTTCTGTTTCTAAGTCTCCGCCTGATGTCATGCCGCGAGGCGTCAGGCCAAGAGGCGGAAGATTAACCCAGAGGAAATCCTTGACCCCCGTTCCGGCCAGCGTCTGAATGTTTGCGTAGAGACTATCGGCTACGGATGCCGCTGATCCTGGAGTATTATTGCCAAAGAAGAAATCATTCGCTCCGCCCCAAATGGTGTAGAGCGAGGCTGACGAAGCTCCCAATGGATGCTGCGCCACGAAGTAGTTGATCTGATCGGTGATGTTATACAGGCCATTCGATCCCGTCATGGCCGAGGCAACCGCATAATTAGTGCCTCCCGCCAGGAAAGGCTGCGGATCGGCTGCGCCCAGTTTGGATGCAAGCTGCTCCACCCATAAACCCACGGGGCCTGTTGTGGCCGGCGTTGTGTTAGGACCATCGGTATAACGGCCCGGAGCGTAGTTCGGCCCCGGATACTGCCCACCCGTCGCGATTGAAATGTTGCCCGTATCGGACAAGCTATCGCCGAAGGCAAACACTTGACTGTACTGATTGACCGATGCCGCAAACACCGATGGAACGAGCGAACCAAGAACCAACAAAGAACCTGCAAGCAATCTGAAGCGCGTAAACAACAGAAAACCCTCCCGGTCAACACTGTAGCAGGAACCCTCGGCACAAATGGGCTGATAAGTCGGTACTAGAGGTACCCAATGAGACCTTTTTACGCTTCATTTAGTACCGCGAGGATGAAGACAATACCCGTTTTCACAGTCATTTTCGCAATACTAGCCGATAGCTTAGTGTGATCATTGTTCTTGCTTGTTTCGCTGCTGCCCTAGTTGTCAAGCATCTCTGGGTACTTCTGACTCTGCGTCAGACGTTGCGTGATGTGGAAGAGTGGCATCACAAACAATGGATGATCGAGCAGCTATCAAAAAATCGGGAAAATTCCGGAGGGGTTCAGCAGGAAATTGACTCGCTTGAGCTTCTGTGGAATACTCACTCCCGTTATGACCGATGAGGATTGCCGCCGCTTTTACGCTGAGGAAGTGCGCATGGCCGCCGGTTTGAACTCCGGACCTTTAACAGAAGCTTTCGCGCACTTGCCGCGGGAGCAGTTTATTGGCCCTCCGCCTTGGCAGATTGCCTCGCCTGACATGATGAGCCGCGAAAAGGGTTACATCACCACGGAAAATCCGCGGGATCTGTATCACAACGTATTAGTTGCGCTCGATCCGAAACGCCACTTGAATAACGGTCAGCCGAGCGCCTTGGCGCACTGGATCAACGCCCTGGATCTGAGGGCAGGAGACCGCGTTTTTCACTTAGGCTGCGGCGTCGGCTATTACACGGCTATTTTGGCGGAGATAGTCGGAGCAAGCGGCAGGGTCGTGGCGGTGGAAGTAGATCCGGGTCTAGCGGCTCGCGCCCAAAAAAACCTGGCAAGCTATCCGCATGTCACTGTTCAGGCAACTGACGGAGGGTTCTTCGATCCTGGTGAATGCGACGCCATGCTCATCAACGCCGGCGTGACGCATCCGCAAAGCTTATGGCTCAATCGGCTCCCTCCGGGCGGACGTCTGATTCTTCCTCTCACGGTCGGAACGGGGCTGGTTCCAGGGGCAGGGGTGATGGTCAAAATAGAGGCTAATCCCAGCGACCTCTGGAGCGCCCAAATGGTCAGCTTCGTCGCGATCTTCGCCTGCACAAGCGCCCGTGATCCGGCCTTGGAGCCGATACTGCAACAATCTCTCAAATCCCAAGCGCTGCTGAAAATCAGATCCTTACGCCGCGACCGGCACGAACCAACCGAAACCTGCGTCGTACACGGCCCTGAAGGCTGCTTCAGCAGTACTACACCAGTAAATTCCTAGCAAATAAAATTACGTAAAGGCGCTATACTGCAATCGAACCGCCCTGCATGGGCGAGCAACTCCTTGTCGAGAGGCTGAAAGCAAAATGCGCCCTGTAGCGTTTTCCCCCTGTTTGCTGGCCGCTGTCAGTTTGCTTGCCGGCACTCCCAACCCTGATCCCCAGTCGGTAACGGTGCTGGTGGAATTTACGGGCGTACGTTCAGCCGCATCACTGAACGCCCTGAAATCCGAGCTGCAAAACATTCTGTCGGATTCCCATCTTCGGATTGATTTGGAATTAAAAAACGGTTGGCCGGATGCGCCTGTCTCCGGCGATTTGCTGCTTTTCAAAATGAAAGGCACCTGCACGATGAACGCTATGCCGGTCGGGGCTCTTTCGGACGAGCGCGGCCCTTTGGCCATGACCCATTCCGTTGATGGTGAACTCTTGCCGTTCGGCGAAGTGGAATGCGACCGCGTTCGAACCGCTCTCCAACGCGCAATCGGCAGAGGCAACCCGGAAGCCCATCAAACCGAGTACGGCATTGCCTTGGCGCGAGTAATGGCACACGAAATCTATCACATGCTGGCAAAATCCGCCGCGCACACGAAAGAGGGGCTTTCAAAAGAGGCTCTTTCTCCGGCGGAACTTTCACGCGGAACTCCGCGCCTCTCTATTCGTACCGCAAAGCCGTAATCGGATCGATCGTGCTGGCACGTCGCGCCGGTACAAACCCCGATACGGCTGCCGCTAATCCCAAAATTGTTATGGCGGCGGCGTATGTCCATGCATCGTTAGGCATCACTCCGAATAATTGCGAGGACACGTAGCGGCTTAAAAGATACGCGCAGGGGACGCCCACTCCCAATCCAACTCCTAACAAAACCAATACTTCACGCAGCACCAGCCACAGCACCGACCACCGCTGCGCGCCCAAGGCCATTCGCAGACCAATCTCCTTGGTTCGCCGGGCCACTGTAAACGCCATCACGCCATACAATCCGAGCGCGGCCAGTATTGTCGCTAATGCTCCGAAGGCTACAGATAAAAACGCAATCATGCGTTCTGTACTCAACACCTGATTCAACTGCTGCTCCAGCGTTTTCATTTCCCACACAACTACGGACGGATCATGTTTATGCACGATATTCTGCAGCTTTGCGAGCATGGCTTTCGGCTCCATTGCCGTACGTACATAAAACGACACTGGTTTCGACTCAGAATCTTGTGCATAGGCAAGAGTGACTTGCCGCCGCATACCAGCGCGCGGACCACCGTACAAGGAGTTTTCTACAACACCCACAATCGGTATGTTGGGTTTGCTGTTGCGGTCAAAGCTGATTTTGCGCCCAATGGGGTTGTGATTGCCGAAAAAATGTTCTGCAAATCTGCGGTTCACAACCGCTGCCGTCGGATCTCCGTCCTTTGGGCTGGTATGCGGCAGTTCGCGTCCGTCAAAATCCCTGCCCTGCAATAATGCCACTCCCACCGTCTTCCAATAGCTGGGAGAGACTGAGTTGATATACGCCTGCATGTCCTCGCCGTCTTTTGCCTGATGACCTTCTACCTCTATATAAGAATCATTCCCGTTGTTGCTCAATAATCGAATCCAGGAAAAACCTGCGGATTGAACGCCCGGCGTGGCTTGGATTTCCCGCAGCAGGTCTGCATAAAAAACGTGAAGGCGCGGCACCGTGTATCCGTTATCTGCGGGATTAATCCGGAACGTGACCAAATTTCCAATTTCTTTGAAACCCATGCCGGAGTTTTTCAGATTGCTGAGCGTCCGTACAAAAAGACCGGCTCCGATGACCAGCAAAAACGAGAGCGCCACTTGAGCGATCACGAGAGCTTTTCGCAGCCTTACCGACTCGCTGTTCCCGGCCACATTGCCGACGGCATTCTTCAGCGTAGTCCAAAGATCAAACTTGGTCGCCTGCAATGCCGGCGTAAGCCCGAACAAAAAACCTGTGAGGATCGCTACTCCCACGCTAAATAAAAGAATGCGCCCATCCGGTTCCGACCGCAAAGCAATCCCGTTATAGCCTTGTGGAAGCATACTGAGTAACGCGCGCGTGGTCACGACCGAAAGCAGCAAGCCCAAAGCTACGCCGCCCAATGACAGCAGAGTGCTTTCCCCTATCAGTTGCCGAATCACTGTAATCCGTGACGCGCCGAGCGAAAGTCGCACCGCCATTTCCTTCCGCCGCGCTTCCCCTCGTGCGATCAGTAAATTTGCCACATTGAAGCAGGCGATCAGCAGAATGAAACCTGCCATGCACATCAGTACAAGGAGAGCCGTGTGATACCTTTGGCGAAGATCCGAGTAGCCGTTCGCGGCAGTTTGGATAATTACCGTGCGTTTCAAAAACCGGGTGCGGTCATAGGGCGAGTATCTTCGCATTTCCGGCTGGGTAAATTCTTCTAAGAGAATCTGATGGAATAAAGGCTGGGTGGAGGCGCGCGCTGATTCAACGGTATAGCCCGGCTTCAGGCGCGCAAATACCTGTATCCAACTGCGACGGCGATTTCCCAGGTCATTAACGTTGTTAATTCTTACTACCGGCTCCATTTGAATGGGTACCCACAAGCTTAGGGGACTGGAAGGATCAACGCCGGTAAAGCCGGGAGCCGCGACGCCGACGACCGTCATGGGATAGTTGTTGACCACTACTTTTCTGCCGATGATGCCGGAATCCCCTGCAAAACGATTTACCCAGTAGCGGTAACTCAAAACGACGGACGGATGCCCTTTGTATACCTGATCGTCCTCTCCTGGCGAGAACACGCGCCCGATGGCTGGTTTTACGCCGAGAGCCTGAAAGTAATTGCCCGATACCAACTCACCCGATACGCGTTCCGTGTCATCGCCAAAGCTGATACCAAACGATTGATTATTCCGGCAGAACACAGATTCAAAGGCCGGTGCCTTGCGCTGAAAATCCTGGTACATCGGATAGGAGAGAGTGTTCTCATCACTCCAATCACCCAGGTACGGTTCCGTGGACCATATCATTACTAACCGCTGTGGATCATGAACCGGCAACAATCGAAGAACAAGCTGATCCAATAGCGTAAACACGGCAGTATTCGCCCCAATGCCGAGCGCGAGAGATAACACGGCAACCGTCGTAAACAGCGGACTCCAGCGGAGTTGGCGCGCGCCATAACGCAGATAGCGCCAAAGCCCTTCCAACCATGGAAAAATCTGCATCTCTCATTGTTTCAACAGTAGGGAAGTTGTATTACCAAACTGGCCTCGCGCAGCCCACGCGGCCTCCTCGGGCGCCATGCCCTGGCGAATCAGCCTTTCCGTGAGCAGATGGAGATGCGCCTGGATCTCATTATCGAAATCGATTTGGCAGCGGCTGAACAAATTTTTAAGCTTCGCCGCTAAAATGCATAAGCGCGGGATCATGTTACTTCTCCGTTCCTAAACTCAATACCCGGCCAATGACGCCCGAGATGCGCTCCCAATTTTCGGTTTCACGCTCTAGCTGTTTGAACCCTGGTTTTGTGATCGAGTAGAACTTGGCTTTTCGGTTGTTTTCCGACGTGCCCCAATCCGACCGTATCCAGCCCTGTTGCTGGAGCCGCAGCAGGGAAGTGTATACGGTGCCTTCATTCAGTTGAAGCACCGCTTCGCTGACCTGTTCAATGCGGCGTGCGATACCGAATCCGTGCAGCGGCCCCAGCGCGTGCAGCGTTTTCAGGATCATCAGGTCAAGCGTGCCTTGTAACACTTCTGATTTTCCTTTGGACATTACAAAGAAAGTATCACAATTCCTTTGTACTGTCCATAGGAAGGATTTGCAA
>CAXUBB010000064.1:14812-15807 GCA_964249105.1 uncultured Bryobacteraceae bacterium
ATCTTACTATGGAGTACATTTGTCATATTGTTTACGCCGGTTCGGAGGCGAACCGCTGTACAGGAGACTTGTATGAAGAAATTAATTGGGATAGCCTGGGCCGCCTGCCTGCTGTTGGGGGCCTTGCCTGCCTTCGCGCAAGTAAAGATGACGAAGGAACAGATGATGTTTTACACCTCGGACTGGAAAGGCGACCGTTTCCCCGACGGACGCCCGAAAGTGCCGGAGGATCTGCTCAAGCGCGCTCTGGATGTGTCGATTGAGGATGTATGGGACTATCTGCGCGGGAGCGGGTACCGTAATCAGTTTGAGGGCGGCTGGCAGGCGCTCCATATTGAAAAACCATTTGCCGGCCGTGCTCTCACGGCCCAATATATGCCGCTGCGTCCGGATATGGCCAAAGCCATTGCCGCCGAGGGAAAAGCGGAAGGACGCGTGAGCGGAACCAATAGTTGGCCTATTAATGAATTGCAGATCGGAGATGTTTATGTCGCTGACGGCTTCGGAAAGATCATTGAAGGCACTTTGATCGGTTCCAACCTCGGCAACGGCATTGCCGCCCATACCCATACGGGCTTCGTCTTCAACGCCGGCATTCGGGACCAGGAAGAAAACCGGGAGATTCCAAACTTCAACGGATTCTATCGCGGCGCTGATCCGTCGGCCTGGGCGCAAATGGAACTAACGGCAATCAACTCTCCGATTCGCATCGGACGGGCGGTTGTGCTGCCGGGAGATTTGGTGCTCGCCAAAACAGACGGGGTGCTCTTCATTCCCGCCATCCTGGCCGAAGCGGCCATCAGTTCGGCGGAGTTCACTAATTTGAAGGATGCTTTTAACTTTGAATTAAATCAGCAGGGAAAAAACGGCGCTGAATTTGAAGGGGGCTGGACGGACAAAAAATATGCCGCCTTCTCCCAATGGATCGACGCTCACCCGGAAAAGCTGAAAATGCCGCGCGCGGAATTTAATACGCTGGTGGCGCGGGCAAGAAG
>CAXUBB010000065.1:0-14268 GCA_964249105.1 uncultured Bryobacteraceae bacterium
GTTCGTTCGTCAATTCCTTTGCCTCCTATCTGATCGGAGCGCCGGACCAAACCAGTCGCACCTACCAGACCATCACGCCCACCAATCGCCAGACACAGATTGCCGGGTTCATTCAGGACACCTATCGCGTCTCGCCGAAACTGACGTTGGATCTGGGCGTACGCTACGAGTGGTATTCCCCCGTAAAGCCGCGCTACAAAGGAGGAGCATCGAATTTCGATCCCTACACGAATACGCTTTTGATCGCCGGTTATGGTGATGTGGATCTGGCGACCGGCGTGCCTTCACAATCGAGCGTGCAGCCGCGCGTCGGGTTTGCCTATCGTGCGGGCGAGAAGACCGTGCTTCGAGGCGGTTATGCCATCAGCTCCTGGACAGGCCGTTTCGGGTTTACAGGCGGAACGCTTTCAACGCAGTTTCCGGTCATTTACAACGTGCAAAACGGGAATGCGAACGATTATATTGTGAATGGAACCTTTGCTAGTTTGCCGCTCGTGAATTTCCTCAGTGTTCCTTCCAATGGGCGCATCAGCCCCGCTCCCAACCAAGGCTTCTTTGTGATACCCACACATAATCCCCTGCCGACGGTCCAGAACTACAATCTCACTGGGCAGCAGCAACTCGCCGGCGGCTTCACCCTGGATGTCGGCTACGTCGGCAATCTGGGCAGGCAATTGCCGTATAATCAGCAGCTCAATGCGGCCGTGCCTGGTACCGGCGTCAACGGCCTTCCCTTCCGCATCCTGTATGGCCGGGATGCCGGCACCAGCCTGCGCGCTGATGGAGTGAACAGCAATTACAACTCGCTGCAAACGAGTCTTGCAAAGCGTTTTTCAAAGGGCGTGAGCCTTTCGGTCGCTTACGCCTGGAGCAAGTCGCTGGATGTGGGGAGCAATCAGCCGGGCTTTACGGACAATCTGGATCTGCGCCGCCAGTATGGGCCGTCAGACTTCGATCAAACTCACCTTCTCACGATCAGCCACGTTTATGAGTTGCCGTTCGGCAAAAGCAAGCCGTTCTTAAGCAGTGGAGGCTTCGCGGCTCACCTGCTTTCAGATTGGCAGTTGAACGGTATTTACCGGTATGCGACCGGCACTCCCTTTACGGCTACGGCCGATGCGACAGCATGTAATTGTCCGGGCAACGGGAACTTTGCGGATGCCGCCGCGCCGGTTCAGACTTTGGGAGGCATTGGACCGGGCCAGCCTTGGTTTTCAATCTCCTCCTTTGCCGTGCCTGGTCCGAACCGCTTCGGCAATGCCGGGCGCAATACTATTCGGGGACCGCATCTTTCCAACTATGACTTTTCGCTGTTCAGAACCTTTGCTATTAAAGAGCGAGTGCGGCTGGAATTTCGGGGCGAGTTCTACAATCTCACCAATACGCCGCATTTCGCCAATCCAAGCGGCAATGTCAGTTCCGGCAGCTTCGGATTTGTTACCGGCACACTAAGCGGGTACGGGAATCGCCAAGTGCAGACTGCCCTGCGGGTGACGTTCTAAACTGATTCGGCTGTCTCGCCGGAAGCTAACGTCGATTAGCTGTCCTTTGCCAAGTGCCGCCTGATCAGCGCGGCGCTCAGTTCTCGCGTATCCACTTGGTAAGTTCCCTCAAGATACTGCCGACGCAGCACGGCGATCCGGTTTTCTCGGGTGCCCTCATCCGAGTTGCCGCTTTGTTCCCGGGCCCGCACGGCAGCGGCACCATAAGATCCATGTGCTCCAGTCGATGAGGGGACGTTAGGCATATGATCCAAGACTTTCCTTATCTGATCTCTTATTGCATTTTACAGGAAGAGCGCCATAAAGCACTCTCAGAAATATCCGAAGTCTAAGCGCGGAAGAAACTGAAGGCAAATTTGATCGCCAGACAGGTACAAGTTCTTAAGCTACCGCCATTTTCCGACGAATATGTCCTAGAACATCACCATGACCGTCAGTGAGCAGCAAGAAAGCCTTTATCCACCCAGTGCCCACAGGGGGGGGCGGGAGCACTTAATTTTAGAACACCTGGCTCAAGTCAAGCTGATTGCGAAGAGAATCCATGAGCGCTTGCCTGTTTCGGTGAGTTTGGATGATCTCGTCTCCATTGGAATACTGGGGCTGATCGCGGCGATTGATCGTTATGATTCCCGTCATGACGTAAAACTAAAAACGTACGCTGAATATAAGATTCGAGGCGCGATTCTGGACAGCCTGCGTGACCTCGATTGGGCTCCCCGCCAGCAACGCAAACGAGTAAAACTGATTGAGGCTGCCATTGCCGCCTTGGAGGGCAAACTTTGCCGGGTTCCCACGGAGGAGGAAATTGCGGCTCATCTCGGCTTGCCGGTAGCCGAATATCAGGAGTGGTTGTCAAAGGCGCACGGCTTGACTCTGGGCAGCCTGGAACACGCGGGCAGCGAGGAGAATCGATATGATCTTCTACGCTATCTATCCGGCACGGATGAACAATGGCCGTCGCGGATCGTGGAGCGGGCGGAGCTTGAAAGCTTGTTGGGCGAGGCGATCGGAAAGCTTCCCCGCCTTGAGAAAACGATATTGAATCTCTACTATTACGAGGAAGTAACCTTACGCGAGATCGCGGGAATCGTAGACTTGCATGAGTCCCGCGTTTCGCAACTAAAATCACAGGCTATTCTGCGGCTGCGATCCTTGATGGCAAAGCAACTGCCCGTTACGCGACCGGACATGCTTGCCCAATCTGGAGGAGGAATGACCGGAGCCTCCTACTCTACTCCTGGTCATCCGGCAGCGGCGTTACGGTCAAGTTGAGTTGCTTGTGGTCCCGGACCAACAAGACCGGTACTGGCTTACCGGGTTGACGTAGAACGCGCCGTAAGTCCTCGGGATTACTCAGACTCCTGCCGCCTACGGAAGTGAGCACATCACCTGCTCTAAAACCAGCCTTTTCTCCAGCGCTGTCCTTTGCCACGGAGCGTACCAGAACACCCTGTTTTACGCCGAAGTACTGCGCCAGTTGCGCATCTACCGGCTCGCATTCGATGCCGATTGCCGAACTGGTCCAAGTCATGATGATACTAGGGACATCGGGCACCCTGAATCCGCGCAGATCGGGCAAGCTGAGATTGGCAAACTGAGCGGGAATGGCGGGCGTACGGGAAGGGAACGCTCCGATAATGGCGGTAGTGCTCTGCGCTTTCCCATCCCGCCAAAGCTGGATTTTCACCTTCCTGCCGGGAGGCGTTTCCCGCACTAAGCGGCTAAACTGCTGCGTTCCCAGAACATTCTCTCCGTTGTAGCCGAGAATGACATCCCCCGGCTTGATACCGGCATTATCGGCGGGGCTGCCCTCCTCCACATTGACTACTTCCACGCCGCGTTCTTCGCTCAGTTTTAGCCGACTCACGCGATCCGCATCCACGTCAACCAGATTTACGCCCAAATAACTGAATTGATTTCTCAGTTGAGCGGCAAGCTGAAAGCGGGGAAGTAAGTCTGATTGGGCCTGAACCTTTCCACTAAGAACCAGGAACGCCGCCAAGGCGGGAATTGAAAGAAGTGTCCAACGCATATGAGATCCAACTGTTCATCATCTTTGACGAGGCAGCGGAAAAGTCGATTGTGCCGGAAACGGAATTTTATTAAGCAGGGCTAATAAGTTCGCGGAGTGCCGGCGATCCGCAAAATTTGCAGGCAGCGCGTCCGAAGGTAATCGTCATCGCGCTCCGAACGGGCAATCTCTTCTAAAGTACCCGCCAGTTCCGGCGTGATTTTCAGCGGACCGCTCATGGGCGCCAGCACATCAATCGCTTCCGAGCGAACCGCCGGGCTGCTGTCGTATTGCAGAACAGAGCGCAACGCTTCATGCGTGGCGCGGTCATCCCGGAAGCGCCGCAAACCTTCCAACGCTTTCAGGCGCACAGCCGCATTCTCGTCATGGCGCACGGTGTAGAGAAGCGCATCGCGAATATCCGTTCCATCCTGCCCTTTGAGCAACTCAACGGAATCCACTCTCAATCCAGGATCGGCAGGATCTTTGATCGCTGTCAGTAGCAGTTGCCGCACGGCTTCATCTCCAACACTGCCGACGATTTCTTGCTCCTGCGTGCGATCAACCACGATGCGGATCTGGTTATTACTGGCCGGTTGGATGTCACGAATCCGGGACGCCGGATAGTTCAGGATTCCCATCTGCGTCTCATTCCCAATACCCAGCCGGTTTACCAGATGTATGCGGTCCATGAATGTCGATAAGCCAAACCCGGCAAATACGAAAAATGACGCAAAAGCCAGCCGCTTGGACCATTGGCCGCCGCTGAAATCAAAGGCGCTGAAAAAATCAGGGAACCGCCATGAGCGCCTGCTCCGGGCTTCGGGCGCCTTCATTGCTCTTCGCAAATCACGGCGGCATTGCCCCAGCAGGTCCAGCGGAACGTCCTTGCGCTCGCCGTTCAATTTGGTATGCCAGGCCTTTTCGCGGGACAATGCTAATTGACAAAAAGAGCAGTCCTGCAAATGCTGCTCCAACTCTTCTTCAGCGGCAAACTCCAGCTCGCCGTAGAGATAAAGCGAAAGGTTGGTTTGAACCTGTTGGCAGTTCATACGAAATCCCCCAGCGCGGCGCGCATTTTCTGCGTCGCGCGGAACAGGCAGTTCTTGGCCGCCTCTTCGGTCACTCCCAGCGCTTCTCCAATGGCCCTCAATCGCAAACCCCCAAAGTGGCGCATTTCAAAGACCAGCCGCTCGCGTGCGGTTAACTGGTTCAGAACCTCTTGAATACGGCTATTCACTTCGGAACTCATCAACTGCCGTTGCGGATCGACATCGGCGCGCTCTTCCGGCAAAAACTGAAACCGGTCGAACTCTCCGTCGCCGGTCGAGACCGAGGACGCTTCCTCGCGCCGGACCTTCCGTTTCCTGATCTGGTCCAGGCAAAGATTGGCGACGATACGATAAAGCCACGTGCTAAAGCTGCAATCAAAGCGGAATTTCGGCAGATTACGGTAGACGCGGAGAAACGCTTCCTGATATACATCACGCGCATCCTCTTCCGAATGCAACAGATTGAGCGCCATGCGAAGGACGTTGCCATCATAGGACCGGACAAGCTGCTCAAAGGCGTCCGAATCTCCGCGCTGGGCGGCTCGAATCAACGCATGCTCATCCGCCCGCCCTGTCGCGTTACCCACGCCAATATTCCCGATAACTTCGGCTCTAGTATCCACCATCACGATGGACGTATGAGCCTCCATTTTGTCACGTTAGCGTCTGCAATTTCTTTGGCATAATAAGGATCCTGGTGGAAGGGACGGGATAAGCGAAGTTTCTCTGGTCTCAGCTATTCAGTTAGGCTGAGAAGGGAAAAGCCGGGATGAAGTCCCGGCTCTCCGATACCACTTCTCCTGCTAGGAGGTGGTCAATTTGACCATTCGAATAAGGCTTGTACTGACTCTCGTCGGTACGATTCAGATTTACATCCACTGGAAACGGCGGACGTAATCTGGAAGGGCTGCGGTACTCGTAACACCGTGGCCCTCCTTGTTCATTATATAGCAAAAGGCCCCGTATGTATGGTAGCGTTTCTGTCCCAAGCCTTACGTGCTATTTGCCGCCCAAATTCAATACCCAGCCGCGGGTCATGTAGTCGCCTAAAGTCAGCGAGACCATAATCAGAAACCAGATCACGCCGCCCGCGAGAATGACGCGGATTACTTTTGACTCATAGAGAGCGTGCATGAAAAAAGATGCGATCAGAACTGCTTTTGCCGTGGCAATCGTGACCGCGATCACCATGCTGAAAGGGCCAAGATCCAGAAAACCAATCAGCGTGGTGGCCAGGGCAAGGGCAAGCAGGGCCACGAATGTGAACGTATAAGTTCTGATCGAAACGGTAGGCTGTTTCATCGGACGTGCAACCCCGGAATGTAAAAGATGGCGTATAGAAAAACCCAGACGATATCAATAAAATGCCAATACAGGCCGCCCAACTCCAGCGGCGTATAGTATTGAGCGGAAAAGCTGCCCAGTAGCGTGCGAAACAGGAGCACGGAAAGGATGCCGATGCCAATAGTCATATGCAGCGCATGCAGGCCCGTCATCAAGAAGTAAAACACAAAAAACATCTGCACGTAAGGCGCTTGCGGCCCCGAATATTCGAACCAGAGGGCGGGCACCTTATTGTCCTGAAAGTGAAGATAGTATTCCGTGAATTTGAGCGCCAGAAAGATAGCGCCGATCACCATCGTGGCGAGCAGAAACAGCATGACCCTTTTCTCCTTGCCGGTTTCGGCGCTGTGAATGGCGAGGGCCATGGTAAAACTGCTGCAGATCAATACCCCTGTATTAATGCCGCCAATCAGAAACTCCATATGAGCGCTGCCGGCATCGAACGCCATGGGATGGCTGAGACGGTAAACCGTGAAGGCAGTGAACAAACCGCCGAAAAGCATGACTTCCGTGATCAGGAAGACCCACATGCCGATACTGGCGGTTTCGCGCTGCTGTTCGGGCGTGGCGAACTGTTCGCGCAGTTCAAGAGTGACTGGTTCGGACAAGGCCCAACTCCTCCTGCATGGCTTCGTAATCGTAAGGCCGGTAATCCACCGTGGGCGTGACTTCAAAGTTGTGCTTGGGCGGCGGCGAGGGCGTTTTCCATTCGAGTCCGGTCGCGCGCCATGGGTTTGGCCCAGCATCTTTGCCGTACTTCCACGACCAGAGCAGGTAAAACAACGGCATCACATAACCAACCCCTAGGATGCTGGCGCCCGCGGTGGAGAGCACGTTCAGCATCTGGAACTCTTCCGGATAAGCGGCGTAGCGGCGCGGCATCCCTAAATAGCCGAGAACAAACTGCGGAAAGAATGTCAGATTGAAGCCCAGGAAAACAGTCAGCGCGGAAATTCTGGCGAGGCCTTCGGAATACATTTTTCCGCTGATTTTCGGCCACCAGTAATGAACGCCGCCGAGAAAAGCCATCACCGTGCCGCCCACCATGATGTAGTGAAAATGCGCGATCACGAAGTAGGTGTCCGTGACATGCACATCCAGTCCCAAGGCGGCGAGAAAAAGACCCGTCATTCCCCCGATGGAGAAGAGACCGATAAAGCCAATAGCGTACAGCATCGGAGCATTCCAGGAGACCGATCCTTTATAGATCGTAGCCGTCCAGTTGAATACTTTAATGGCAGAGGGAATGGCTACCAGATAGCTCAGCAGGGAGAAGATCATGGCGGAGTAGATCGATGTTCCGGCCACGAACATGTGATGCCCCCAAACCAGGAAACCAAGCACCGCAATCGCCATGCTGGAGAACGCTACCGCCTTATAGCCGAACAATGGCTTGCGCGAAAATGCCGGGATGATTTCGCTGACCACGGCGAAAGCCGGCAGCACCATGATGTAAACCGCCGGGTGCGAGTAAAACCAGAACATATGCTGGAAGAGCACCGGATCGCCGCCCAGCGCGGGATCGAAGATGCCGACCTGCGCAATGCGCTCCACCGCGATCATCAGCAGCGTGATGGCCAGCACCGGCGTGGCTAACACAAAGATAATGCTGGTGGCATACAGGGACCAGATAAAGATCGGCAAGCGGAACCAGGTAAGGCCGGGCGCGCGCATGCGGTGAATGGTCGCGATAAAGTTTACTCCGGTCATGATGGCGGAAAAACCGTTAATGAAAATGCCGATCGCCGCGGTTGTGACGTACGTGGTTGAATAGCTGGTGGTGAAAGGCGTGTAAAAGGTCCAGCCGCTATCGACGCCGCCGCGAAAGAGAGCATAAATCGTCACGGCTGCGCCGAGCATGAAAACGTACCAACTGAACAGGTTGAGCTTCGGGAAAGCGAGGTCTTTTGCCCCAATCGTCATCGGTATAAAGAAATTACCTAGGGTATTGGGAATGGACGGAATCAGGAAGAACCAGACCATGATGATGCCGTGCATGGTGAACAGCTTGTTATATGTTTCGGGGCTGACAAGCTGATCGCGCGGCGACAGTAAATTCAGGCGCATCAGGAGAGCGAAAAAGCCGCCGAGAAAAAAGAACGCGGTAATCGACCCGGTATAGAGAATCGCGATCCGTTTGTGGTCAGTGGAGAAGAACCAGGATAAGATGCCCTGCTTCTCCGTGAGATAGTTTTTTTCGACTTGTGCTTGAACTGTTTGAATCATCAGCGGGCCTCCACTTGCGAGCCGGATATGGATGTTGCGCCAGGCCCCGCGATGCCCTTTTCCGTTCCGTAATTTCTCGGAGCGGTTCCGGAACTGGAGGGTTGCTGTGTTCCCGGCTCCGGTCCCAGCGCCTTAATATAAGAGATCAGGGCGACTAGCTGTTCTTCCGAGATTTGGCCCGTAAAGTTGGGCATGATGTTAGGGGCGAAACCGTACACGATTTTGGCGTTCGGATTGAGAATGGATTCGCGCAGATAGGAATCGTCGGCAGTCACGATTCCGCCGGCCGCGATCTGCACGGGGCGATTGTAAAGGTTACGAAGATCGGGGCAGCGGCCCTGACCATTGAATTGGTGGCAGTTCGAGCAGCCGAACTGGTGAAAGAATTTTTCTCCCTGCGAGGCAAGCGAGCCTTCCGCCGCGCCGTCCGTCAGCCATCGCTGGTAATCACTAGGCGTCATGGCATAAACCCAGCCGATCATCCCCGAGTGCTTCGTTCCGCAATACTCGGCGCAGAAAAGATGGTATTTGCCGGGCTTCGTTGCTTCAAACCAGGTGGTTTCATAACGATCCGGCAAAACATCCTGCTTGGTGCGGAAGGCGGGAACAAAAAAGCTGTGAATGACGTCTTCGGAGGTCATGATCAATTTGATGGGCCGCCCAACCGGTATGTGAAGCGTGTTGATTTCGCGCTGCCCTTCCGGATGCTGAATCTTCCACATCCATTGCCTGCCCACGGCATACATGTTGATGGTGTTATCGGGCGGGCGTTCGATTTTGAAATACAGCTTCGCGCCCCAGGCAAACATGCCCATGAAGAAAAAGAACGGGAGAATAATCCAGGCGGCTTCCGCCGGAATGTAGTTGCGCCTTTGATTGCCCATCTCGTTTTCTTGCTGGCGGCGGTAACGGATGGCGGAGTAGATCAAAAAAACCGCTATGCCGGTGGCCACTGTTGTGCATAGAACCACCATCAGAACAAAGAAGAAGTTCACTTCAGACGAAACAGAAGAAGCAGAATCCGGAAAAAAACGCAATTTGGGAATCATGTGCGTGGAACTTCCTTTATCGCGCCGCCATATTGGCGGAGGTCATGACGCCACAGCCAGGTGAGAACAATCACCAGACAGACCAGAAGAAGCGCCGAAGCTCCCTTCAGCATGTTGACGACAACCGCTCCGTATTTGCCGGTTTTAGGATCGTAGTGGTAGCAAAACAGCAAAATCTGATCGACGGGAGAGCCAATCCGCTGATGCGCGGCCTCGATGAGCGAGAGTTTCAGGTCCTTCGGCTCGTAGTCCACTCCGTAGAGGTAACGAGAGACGCGGCCCTCCGGCGTCAACACCGTGATGCCGCTGGCGTGAAAGTACATTTTGGTGGGCGGATCGTAGCGGTAGTGAAAGCCGATGGCGTTTGTCACTGCGTTGATGGACGGTTCGGAGCCAACAAGAAAATGCCAACCCGCCGGACCCGCGCTTTTTGAATAGCTCCGGGAGTATTGATCCCGCTTGGCCGCGGCATCCTGCGGCGTTTCATCCGGATTAATGCTGACGGCGACGATTTCGAAATCGCGGCCCGGCTGAAGGGAGAGCGGACGAAGACCCCGGACCACACCGCTCAGAATTTGGCTGCACAACATAGGGCAGCGATAGTAAACAGTTGCCAAGATGACCGGCACTCTATGAAAGTACTGACCCAATTTCACCGTGCGGCCGGATTCATCGCGGAAGACGGCATCAAGCGGTACCGGCTCATTGAGCTTTTGGTCAAAACCGACACCGTTCAACTCTCGCGGCAGCTTAACCCCTGTTGCTGCCGGCAGCAACAGGCACGTAAATAAATAGGCGCTTAGCAGAGAGCGGATCATTTGGGTTCGGGCTCCACTTTCCCTTCGAAGCCGGTGAGGCGGGTGCCTTCCTGGGGAGGCGTGAGCGTGGCGTTCGGCGCTAGTTGCTGCGGCGGGATGCCTCGCTCCGCCACAATCCGTATTGCCTGTTCAATCGGCATGGCTATCGTGCCATGAGCTTTATCGATCCAATAATAGTGGTTGAGTTCCCAGTCCTCGCGGGTGCGTAAAGCTTTCAAATCACGCGGCGGAGATTGCTGCAAGCGCGGCTGAGGAGGCAAAGACTCGGGGCGCCCCGCGACGGGCAAAGGCGGCGGGCTGACACGGGCGCGATCATGCGCCAGATAACCGAAGAAGAAATACAGGAAACTCGCCAGTATCCACGTGCCCAAGAGGACGCCTAAGCCGGCTAGAAAGACGTTGCGCCCGCTGATGTCGCTGGCTTCGAAGTGAGTATCTTCATGGCGCGGTTCGCCTTTGCGTCGCATAGCATCGGTGGCGGATTCGATAACGCCCTCCATCGACCCGGCAAGCCTTCCGAGAGAAGCAGCAACGCCCGTCAAAAAATTCCTGTTAGTCGTCGCCATGATGTAAAGCCTTTTCTAAACTGGGAGCGTTCAACGGCAATAGCGGCCGGTCTTTGAGTTGCCATATGAATGCGGCGATCCATAGTCCTCCCAACGCCAGCGGAACAGAGAAGTTGAGCCAGTGGAGGCGAAGGCCGCGCTGGTAGTAGCTGGGCATGACAATCCACATGAGGTCAACAAAGCGCATGATAATAATGAGACCGACAACGCAGCAGAGGGCAATGACATTGCGCTTCAGCGGCTTCGAAAGAAGCAGCAGAAACGGAACGATAAATTGAAAAACGATCAGCGCCACGCCGAGCCAGCCCCACGTGGTAGCAAGACGCCGCATATACCAGGGAATCTCATCAGTGAGATTGCCGGACCACACGATCAGCAGTTGCGAGAACGAGAAATACGCCCAGACCATCACAAAGGTGAGCAGGAGCTTGCCTAAATCGTGCAAGTGCGACGGCTTAAACCTGCTGGCGAGAGGCTCGCGGCGCGCCAGCAGAGCCATCGCGATAATGATGAAGGCGAAAGCGGCGAGTCCCTGGCCAGCGACAAACAGAAAGCCCCACATGGTGGAGTACCAATCTGTTTCGAGCGATTCCGCCCAATCGACGGCGGAAAACGTGACGGTGAAAACGTAGAGAATGAGACCGGGCGCGCTCAGGGCGGCCAGCCGTTTTTCAAAGCCGCCGTGCTGGTCCTGCTGCGCGGACCATTTATTCAAGAAGTATGCGAACACGCCCCAGATAAGGAAGTAAATGATCGCGCGGATGATAAACATCGGCGTGTTCATGTAGCTGGCGCGGTGGTGCAGAACGTATTCCTGCCGGACCAGATCGGGATGCGCCCAGTCGTAGAGATGCGGGATGCCAAGGGCAACCGGGATGAACAACAAGGCCAATAAGGGCAGAGTTCTGGTGGCTGATTCCAGCGTCCGGCGGGTCATGATGCCCCAGGCTCCGCCGGTCAAATACTGCATCATGACGATGGCGAGCGAGCCAAGCGTCAGATCAAGCCAGAACAGGTAGCCCATCAAATAGGAGCGGAAGAAGTCGCCGGGACTGAAGAAAAGGCCAATGAGCGAGACGATCGATAGCAGGATGCCGATTCCCAGGGCGGGAGAGAACCAACGTCGAAGATCCTGATGCAGCTCCGGAGAGGGATGAAAGGCGGAAGTCATTTGGAAGCTCCCGAGGCCAGTTGCCGTCGCGCGTCGGGCGGAACGTCCGTGAGAGTGGCGTGCCGGCTCAACTGTAAGGCGCGTAGATAGGCGACAATCGCCCAGCGGTCATGCGCGGCGATTTGATCCCGGTAGTCCGGCATTGCGCCATAGCCGTTGGTAATCACCTGAAAAAGGTAGCCGGGCGGAACAGCGCGGAGCCGGTCCGTATGCAAATTGGAAGGAATCCAGAAACCGCGCTGGCGAATCATGCCGTAGCCGTCACCGGTGCGGCCATGACACGGGCTGCAATAGATATCGAAGCGGTCCCGTCCGCGCTGGAGCAGCGCCGCGTTGATTGGTTCGGGAATGATATTGAGAAACGCGCCGTTCTGAGCGCCGGTATGCGATGGGTTCACCTCATCGAGTTCATCGCGGGCGATGACGTTGGCCGGAAGAGGCCGGGAGTCGCGGCCATCGGCGAAGAACGTGTTTGGGCCGAGCGGTTTGTATTTCGGCTGGTCCTGCATGTCGCGGCGGCACGCCGCTGTCAGGAGCAAGGCACAGGCGATTGTCACGATGAAGCTAATCCTTTTCAACTTCCCAAACTCCAATCGACTGTAACTCTTGCAGAAACTGGGGCGTCGCGTACTGGTTATAAACAGGGTCGGCGCGTTCGATGCAAAGAAAAAAACGGTTGCTGGTCGCGTCCGCAAATTGCGGCAGATTGAATAGTGGAAAGTTGATACGCGGAAATCCGCAGAGCGCCAGTGTTCCAAAGAAAGCGCCGCCAGCCGCGAGAAGCACGGTCAGTTCAAAAAGAATCGGAACGAAAGCGGGCCAGCTATACAGAGGACGTCCGCCGACATTAACTGGATAGTCGATGGCCGCGATGTAGTACTGCATCACCCAAGCGATAGCCGCTCCCGTAAAGCCGCCGAGCAAAATAAGGAGCGGAATATAATTCGGCCCCGGCACAATCTCATCCAGATCCTTGATGGGATAGGGAGTGAAAGCGTCAAAGCGCCGGTAGCCGGCGTTCCGCACTTTCCGGGCGGCTTCGACCAAACTGGTCGGATCATCGAACTCGGCCACCAACCCGTAAGCTGTTGAAGAGTCCGTCACTTCTCGGTTCCTCCTCCCGGTTTTGAAAAGGGCAGCAGTTCGCGCACTTCCGCCATCGAGATCATCGGCAGAAAGCGAACAAACAGCATGAAAAGGACAACAAAGAGTCCCACTGATCCATAAAGAGTGGCGTTGTCCCAGAATGTTGCCGCGAAGTTGGCCCAGGAGGAAGGGAGAAAATCGCGGTCGAGACTGGTCACGATAATCATGTAGCGTTCCACCCACATTCCGGTCAAAACCACTACCGCGACAGCAAACAACGGTTTCGGGCTGACTCTAACTTTCGGGAACCAGAGAGCCTGCGGAATGATCACGTTCAACAGAATGACGAGCCAGAACGTCCAGGATTGCGGGCCGACGGCGCGATTGTGGACTGTGTACATTTCAAACTGGTTGCCGCCGTACCAGGAAGTGAAAGGCTCAATGCAATAAGTGTAGGCAAGAATTAATCCCGTAAAAAGCATGAGCTTAGCGCAGTTATTGAGGTGGCGTTCAGTTATAAGATTGTGCAAGCCGTAAACGGCGCGCAGAGGAATGCACAGAATCAAAACCATGGCAAAGCCGGAGTAGACCGCGCCCGCGACAAAGTAGGGCGGGAAGATGGTGGAATGCCAGCCGGGGAGAATGGCAATCGTGAAATCGAAACTCACCACCGTGTGAACGGAAAGAACGAGCGGAGTGGCAAGACCGGCCAGCAGCAGCGAAGCGCTCTGGTGCATGCGCCAATGCCGGGAGGAGCCGCGCCAGCCAAGGGCCAGCACGCCGTAGAACCCATAGCGAAAGCCGCTTTTAGAGCGGTCGCGCAATGTGCCGAGATCCGGGAGCATGCCGAGGTACCAGAATATGATCGACACGATGGCGTAAGTGGAAACCGCGAACACATCCCAGACGAGCGGACTTCTGAACTGCGGCTGAATGGTCATCGTGTTCGGGTAGGGAATGAGCCAATAGAAAAGCCAGGGACGTCCCAAATGCAGTAGCGGAAACAGGCCCGCGCAGACAACCGCGAAAATGGTCATGGCTTCCGCAAAACGATTAATGGAATTGCGCCAGCTTTGCCGGAGCAGCAGCAGGATGGCCGAAATGAGCGTACCGGCATGACCGATTCCAATCCACCAGACAAAGTTGGTGATCGCAAAACCCCAGGCGACAGGAATTTGAATACCCCAGATTCCTACGCCCTTGCCCACAAGATAATTCACGGCCACAAAGAAGACCAAAAATAAAACGCATCCCGCCGCAAAAGTACACCACCAGAAGAGCGGCGTTTTGCGGAACAGGACGATGTCGCTGATCTGTGCGCTCACCGTTTCGAAAGTCTGGCTAGGGGCAATGACCGCCAGATCGTTATTGGGATCGAGCGCCCGTCCGGTGTGCCGTTGCCGCTCTTCGACTGTCATGCGAGCGCGCTCTCCTTTAGCTCGG
>CAXUBB010000065.1:14278-15584 GCA_964249105.1 uncultured Bryobacteraceae bacterium
TAACTCGGGATTCGGGTTTTTCAACTCCGCCAGATAGGTGGTGCGCGGGCGCGTGTTCAATTCAGCCAGCAGCGAGTAGTCGAGTTTTTCCGCTTTCAGCTTTGCGACGCGGTTGCCGCTGTTGTTGATGTCTCCAAAGATAATGGCTTCGGTAGGACACGCCTGCTGGCAAGCAGTTTGTATTTCGCCGTCCCGCACCGGCCGGTTCTCTATTTCGGCGGTGATTTCGGCTTCCTTGATCCGCTGCACGCAGTAGGTGCATTTTTCCATGACGCCCCGGCTGCGAACCGAAACATCCGGGTTGCGCTGCATTTTCAGGGTTTCGGTATTCCAATCCTGATACAGCAGAAAGTTAAAGCGCCGAACTTTGTAGGGGCAATTGTTGGAGCAGTAGCGGGTGCCGACACAGCGGTTATAAACCATATTGTTTAAGCCTTCGCCGCTGTGATTGGTCGCCTGGACGGGACAGACCAGTTCGCACGGCGCGTTCTCGCATTGCATACAAGGCACAGGCTGATAGACGGCTTCCGGCGCTCTCGGATCACCCTTGTAATACGTGTCAATTCGAAGCCAGTGCATGGCGCGACGGGCTAATACCTGCTCCTTGCCGACGACCGGAATATTGTTCTCGGCCTGGCACGCCACCACACAGGCATTGCAGTTGACGCAAGCCGTAAGATCAATGGACATGCCCCACTTATAGCCCCGGTACTGCCAGTGAGGGTAAAGCGTCAGGTTGTCCTTGGGGGGATGATTTTTGAGCTTGGCAAATTCAGAATTCTGCTTGTATCCATCGAGGGTGTTCGAGATCACAATATCGCGGCCTTCCATGGACTGGTGCATCTGCGTGGTGGCCAGCGGATACTTTGTATCGACCTTGTGAATCTCGACTCCCGAATTGCTCCAAAGCGCATCCGAGGCGCGCAGCAAATACGCATCGAATCCGGCTCCGTTTCCGGCGCGGCCTGCTTGTGTCCGGCCGTAGCCGAGATCAACCCGGATGGAGTTGTCAGGTTGGCCGGGTAGTATCCAGACCGAGCCGCGAACGGTTTGGCCCCGCAAGCGCAATTCGACGTGCTGCTGATTTTCGAGTTTGAACCGTTCCGCTGTCGCGACGCTCACCATCACGGCGTTATCCCAGGTGAGTTTTGTCATGGGCCGGGGCAGTTCTTGCAGCCAAGTGTTATTGGCGTAGCGGCCATCTTGGATGTAAACGTCGGGGCGGAAGGTAATCTCCAGTTCGCGCGTTGGAGACTTGGGTCCGTTGAGCTTGTCCGTCCAGTTTGCGGCAACAGCCGGAGTGATG
>CAXUBB010000066.1:0-15555 GCA_964249105.1 uncultured Bryobacteraceae bacterium
CTTTGTAAACCGCAGCAGTTTCTTCCGTTTTGGGCGTGATCCCCATGGGTTCGATATTCTTCCCGACATCCCCGGCGTCGATTTTGATGCGGCATGGGAACAGCGTGTTGAGGCTCCAATTGACCTCGAAATCGGCTTAAAGGCATTTTTCATTTCACGCGACGATCTAATTCCGGCGAAGCGGGCGTCCGGACGCCCGCAAGACCTTGCCGATGTCGACGCAATCCGCAAAGCGGTCGAGAGCCAAAACCCGCGACCCGCGAAAAAGACTCCCGAGTCGACCCAAGGCGGCCCTATTTAGCTCTTACCCGTCGGCAGCGCAAACGCGACATACGTCGCGCCGGAGGGGTCCTTGGATTTACCGCCGCCGCAACCAATGACGATAAATTCTCTTCCCTTTGCTTGGTAGACAGCAGGCGTGGCGTTACCGGCAAAAGGCAAAGTGGTTTCCCAGAGCAACTGACCAGTGAGTTTATCGAAGACGTGGAACTTACGATCATAGCTGGTAGCTGCAATAAAGAGTAAACCGTTTGAAGTCACGACTGCTCCGCCGTAGTTTTCGCTGCCGGTATTGTGGAGTCCCTGCTGGGCGAGAGCGGGATACTCTCCGAAGGGAATTTTCCATGCCAGTTCGCCAGTGTTCAGGTTAATGGCGTTCAGCGTGCCCCAGGGCGGTTTCACGGCGGGATAGCCATCGGGGTCGAGAAAGCGATTATAACCGTCGATCCCATATTTCAAATCATTAGGAGAAGCGCCTCGGTCCTTGTTGTTAAGCTCTACATCTTCGTTGTAGACGAGATAACTTACGAGAGCCTTGATGTCGTTTGAGGGAAGTCTGCGGAAGGAAGGCATGCGGGCGCCGCCTTCACGGATCATGGTTTCTACTTCGTCCGCGTTGAGCTTATCGGCAATGTTGACCAGCGAAGGAAAATCAGGAGGCGCGCCGGTGCGGTCAGGACGATGGCAACTGGCGCACTCGCTCGCGTAAAGATCTTTTCCGCTATGCGCGCTGGCGGCTGATTGATGCGGGATCAGACGCAAGATCCAGGCCATCTCGTTGGCGTTCACGTACAACAAGCCGGTTTTGGGGTCAAAAGCCGGGCCGCCCCACTCGCCTCCTCCGTCGGTGCCGGGAAAGATAATCGTGCCCTGAAAGCTTGGCGGCGTAAATTGGCCGTTACTGCGGACCCGCCGGAAACGCTGAAGAACAGCTTCGTGCGCGTCGGGCGTGCGGTCCGTCAGTAAATCTTCCGTGAGACGCTGGCGCGCAAAGGGAGGAGGCTTGACAGGAAGCGGCTGTGTAGCCGTTAAAGTTTCACCGTCAATATCTGTCGCTGCATAGGGACGAGACTCAATGGGAAAAAGCGGTGCGCCATTCTCGCGATTGAATAAATAGACAAACCCGGATTTTGTAATTTGGGCAAGAGCGTCTATCTTCTGCCCGTTGCGACGGACAGTGACGAGCGCGGGCGGCGCAGGCAGATCACGATCCCACACGTCATGGTGAACGGTTTGAAAGTGCCATAGGCGTTCGCCGGTTTCGGCGTTGAGCGCCAGGATGCAATTGGCGAATAAGTCATCCCCCAGGCGATTCGAACCGTAAAAATCGAAAGAAGCCGAGCCGGTCGGCACATAAACCACTCCGCGCTTAGCGTCGAGGCTCATGCCGGTCCAGTTGTTCACGCCGCCGGTATAGGTCCAGGCATCACGAGGCCAAGTATCATAGCCGTACTCGCCGGGATGCGGGATGGTGTGAAAAGACCAGCGCAGCTTTCCGGTGCGGGCGTCATAGGCGCGAACGTCGCCGGGCGAGGCAGGAAGAGTTTCGGCCACGGTGCTTCCCATGATGAGCAAATCTTTGTAGACCACAGGCGGCGTGGTAGCGGTAACGGACTGTTGCGCGGGGTCGCGGCCTAAATCGTTGCGGAGGTCAATGCGTCCATCTTGCCCAAAGCTCTTGACCAGCTCGCCGTTTGTGGCATTTACGGCATACAGATATTGACGGGAAACGAAAAGAACGCGGCGGTCCTTGCGATCGGGGCTGGCCCAATAAGTGACGCCTCGATTGCGCATTTTGCCCAGCACGCGGCCGCCCTTGTTAGGATCGAAACTCCATTTCAATTGGCCGGTGGCGGCGTCGAGAGCAATCAGACGGAGTTTTGGAGTGGTGGCGTAGAGGGTCTCATCAACTACAATCGGATTGCACTCCATCTCTGAGCCGCGGAAGGCGTCGCCGGTGTCGTAGGTCCAGGCAACCTTCAGGTTGGTAACGTTTTTCCGGTTAATCTGATTCAGTTTTGTGTAGTTGACGTGGTCAGGGCCTCCGCCGTAGCCCGCCCAGTGCTTCCGGTCGGTGTACTGGTCCTTTCCTGACGCTCCAAGGCCCACAAACGCGGTAAGGGCCATCAAAAATACGGGTAAACGCATCCTTTTTGAGACTATCAGGCGTGTTTTGCGGCCTGGAGCGGATTATTTCTATCAAAGAAAGAGAAAGCCCTTATGCATTTAGGAATTTTGGATCAAGCGCCCATCCCGGAAGGGTCCACAGTCGGGCAAGCGCTGCGAAATACAGTGGAGTTGGCCCAATTGGCGGAAGAGTTGGGATACGGGCGTTACTGGGTAGCGGAGCATCATGGCACGCCGGCGTTGGCGTGCGCGAGTCCGGAAGTTTTGATGGGGCCGATTGCGGCGGCGACGGCGCGGATACGGGTGGGGAGCGGCGGAATCATGCTGCCGCACTATAGCCCCTTAAAAGTGGCCGAGTCGTTCAGCATGTTGAGCGGGATGTTTCCGGGTCGAATCGATTTAGGGATCGGACGGGCAGCGGGAGCAAGCCCTAATATCGCTTTTGCTTTGCAGCGGGATCGGCGGCAGCGCGCTCCGGACGATTTTCGGGAGCAACTGGATGAACTGCTGGGATACTTCGGAGAGGTTCGCTGGTCTGGCCCTCCGTTTACCAGTCCGCAGCCGTACTTGCTTGGATCTTCGCCCCAAAGCGCAATTTGGGCGGCGGAATTAGGGTTGCCGTATGTGTTCGCGGATTTTATCAATGCGCATGGCTCGGAGATTGTGGATTATTACCGGGAGAGATTCTGTCCTTCAACTTATTTGAGTAAACCTTATGTGATAGTAGCGGCGTGGGCCATTTGCGCGGAGACCGATGCCGAGGCGCTGCGGCTTTCGGCCAGCATGCGAATGATGATGACGCTGCTGCACCGGGGCAGGCTGATTGCGGTTCCCACGGTTGAAAAAGCGCAGCAGTTTCTCGCGCAGGAAGGTCTGGATACTGACATCATGCCGCCGGGCAGACGATTAATCACAGGTACACCCCAGCGTGTTCATGAAGAGGTGGAGCATCTATCCGGGGAATACGGCAGGGCGGATGAAATTCTGATTGTCAATATCATGTATGACCACGCGGCGCGGATGCGGTCCTACGAACTGATTGCCGAGGAGTTCGAATTAGCGCCGGTGGGCATTGCTTCTTCCTTGTCGCACCTTACAACAGCTTGTCCAAGGTGATCGGGAGATCACGAATGCGCACCCCAGTAGCGTGATACACCGCATTGGCAACAGCGGCGGCGGCTCCGGTAATTCCAATTTCGCCGATGCCGTGAGCGCCGAGCGGAGTGTGCGGGTCGGGAATATCCAGGAAGTACGTTTCGATGTTGGGAATATCCAAATTCACCGGCACATGATACTCGGCCAGGCTTGGATTCATAATACGTCCGCTACGTTCATCGAAGAAGGTTTCTTCTGTCAAAGCCATGCCGATACCCATGGTGATTCCGCCCATGAATTGCGAATTCGCTGTTTTCGGATTCAAGATGCGGCCAGTGTCAAAAGCGCCGACCCAGCGGGAGATGCGGACTTCGCCGGTCCCCTCGTTGACGCGAGCTTCACAGAACTGCGCGCCATAGGAACCCATCGAGTACTTCATCATTTCAAAAGGCTGACCTGATTCGGCCTCCGCCTCAACGAAATCCTGTTTGAGCCGCGCCAGCATAGCGACATAGGTTTCGCCGGTTTCGCGCTTGTCCCTGCGAAACAGGCCGCTGTCACACGCCCGCACGTCGTCAAAATGGGATCCGGCGAGCGGCGAGCTTCCGTCCTTTTTGGCTAAGGTAAGCAGTTCACGCTGTAACTTCTCACAAGCTTCCTGGACCGCGAGCGCAACGCTCACCGTTTGATTCGAACCGCCGGCCACGGGCGCTTGCGGCAAGTTCGTGTCACCGTACTCAAAGCGCACCTTTTCCATAGGTAGCCCTAAACGCTCGGCTGCATGTTGCGTTTGAACGGTAGCCGTGCCCATGCCCATCTCCTGCGCTGAACTCTGCACCACGGCGGTTCCGTCCGCATTGAGCCTTACTCTGGCTGCGGCGGGAAACCGGTAGGCGGGGTAGAACGCGGTGGCGACGCCTTGGCCAATCAGCCACTTACCGTCACGTAGAGAGCGAGGCTGCGCGGGCCGATTTCCCCAGCCGAACTTCTCCGCACCGAGCCGGTAAGCCTCTTTGAAATGGCGGGAGGAAAACTCTATCCCCTTCGCCGGATCTCGTTCAGGATCATTTCGCAGGCGCAACTCAACCGGGTCCATCCCGAGCTGGTACGCCAGTTCATCCATCGCGGACTCCAGGGCAAAGGTGCCGATGGATTCGCCCGGCGCGCGCATGAATGTGTTCGCCGTTGTGTTGAGACGCACAACGGATTGAGTGATATACAGATTTTCCGTCGCGTACAGGTGCCGCGCGGGAAAAGAAAACTGCTCCGCGAAGTCGTTAGTATAGGTCGTGGCAGTGACGCCGGTTTGAATTAACGATGTCAGTTTGCCCGTTTCGTCCGCCGCTAACGCAACTCTTTGTTCGGAGGGTGTGCGTCCGCCGACGACGCGAAACACGCCTTCACGGGGTAAAACCAGCTTGACTGGTCGATCTACCACCTTGGCGGCTAGCACGCATAGCTGGACATGGCTCCACATTGAACCTTTCCCGCCGAAACCGCCGCCCACGAAGGGCGCCAGGACACGCACGTTTTCTTTGTCCAAGGAAAACATTTTGGCGAGCGAATCCGCCACGCCCCGCACAAATTGGCTGGCATCATAAACGGTCAGCTTATCCCCGTTCCAAACAGCCGTGGTCGCGTGGAGTTCGATGGCATTGTGGTTATAGCGCGGCGTGGTGTACCGGTGATCGACCTTAAACTTCGCCCCAGCGAGCGCTTTCTCCGCATCGCCGTGAGTGACTTCCGTGTCCTCACCCATGATGTTCTTCGGAGTCTCCGCGTGAGCCTTTTGCTCCGCGAACGATGTGTCGGCGGACTCCTGCTCGTACTCAACTCTGATCAGTGAAGCGGCGTGATCGGCGCGGTCAATCGTGTCCGCTACAATCACCGCAATCGGCTGCCCGTTCCACATAATCTCGTCTGTATTAACGACATTTAGCTTGCAGCCCGCCGCATCCGTTCCGCCGCTGGGGCTGAAGAGCGGCGGATTCTTCATCTTCGGCGCATTCTTATGCGTGATGACAGACAGAACGCCCGGCGCCTTCTCCGCTTCGCTGGCGTCAATGCTCTTGATAGTGCCTTTGGCTACCGTGCTATAGGCGAGCGAGGCGTAGACGAGATTTTCGAGCGGAAACTCCGCCGAGAAGGTCGCCGCGCCGGTAACTTTCTCGCGTCCGTCGAGCCGGTCAATGGGCTTGCCAATGAATCGGTCAGCTTCGCTGAGCTGATCGCGATCACGGTCGGGTACAAGCTGCACGACCGCCTGGGTGACTTTGGAAAGAATACTCATCAGGATGACTCCTTCATTGATAATTCCGCTAAAACGCTAACAATAGTTCTTTTCGCCAGATCGATTTTGAAGCCGTTATGCCGGAACGGTTTTGACGCTTCGAGCTCAAGTTCGGCAGCCTGCTGAAACGTCTGCTCATCCGGCGATTTACCGATCAAGTGCTGTTCGGCTGTCGAAGCGCGCCACGGTTTATGCGCCACCCCGCCCAACGCCAAACGTACCTGTTTAATAGCGCCGTTCTCGATTTCCAACGCGGCGGCCACGGAAACAAGGGCAAAGGCGTAACTGGCGCGGTCGCGCACTTTTCGGTACAGCGATCTTCGGGCAAAAGGAAGCGCCGGGAGGTCAACGGCTATGATCAATTCGTCCCGTTGCAGATTGGTATCGAGCTGCGGCGTGTCGCCCGGCAGTCGATGGAAGTCAACCAGCGGGATACTACGTGATCCACCCTTTCCCGTTACATGCACAACGGCATCCAAAGCGGCCATGGCGACGCACATATCGGACGGATGTGTGGCAATACAGGCGGGCGATGTTCCCAGGATCGCATGAATCCGGTTGAATCCGTCAATGGCATCGCATCCGGCGCCCGGCAGCCGTTTGTTGCAATGGGCGGCGCTGTCGTAAAAGTAATAGCAACGTGTTCGCTGCATGAGATTGCCGCCGGTGGTCGCCATGTTGCGCAACTGGGCGGAAGCGCCCATCAGGATAGCTTGCGAGAGCACCGGATACCGTTCCCGCACGAGTGAGTTTCCGGCTAAGTGACTGTTGCGAACTAAAGCCCCAATGCGCAAACCGCCATCGGGCTGCTCTTCGACGGCGGTGAGAGGCAGGCGCGTAATGTCAACGAGAGCGTCAGGCTGCTCGATGTTTTCGCGCATGAGATCAATCAGGTTGGTGCCGCCCCCGAGCAGTTTTATGCCGCCGTTTTGCGCAAGGAAGTTCAGGGCTGATTGCTGATCCTCTGCTCGGGCGTAGGAAAAGTTTTTCACTTGCTGATCTCCTCAAAAGCCTCATGAATCGCATCGGTGATCCCGACGTAAGCGCCGCAGCGGCAGAGATTTCCGCTCATGCGCTCCTTAATTTCAGCGTCTGAGAATTCGATATGCGCGTCGGCCATGTTTTCGGTGACGGCGCTCGGCAATCCGCTTTGAAACTCACTCATCATCGCGACGGCGGAGCAGATCTGGCCGGGCGTGCAATAGCCGCACTGGAAACCGTCGTGCTTGATGAACGCGTTTTGCAAGGGATGTAGCCCATCGGCGTTCGCCAAACCTTCAATCGTCGTAATCTTGCGGCCCTCGTACTGAATCGCCAGGGCGAAACACGAATTGATGCGTTCGCCATCCACCAGGACCGTGCAGGCCCCGCACGCGCCTTGGTTACAGCCCTTCTTGGTACCGGTCAAGCCGATGTTTTCGCGTAGGGCGTCGAGTAATGACACGCGCGCTTCGAGTTGCAGTTTGTAGTCGATTCCGTTCACATGTAATGCGACCGTATGAGCCGCGCCGGGTAAGTTCATGTGCATTCCGCCTCCTCTAGTATCTATAATTCGATGTGACCTCATGTTTCAGGGAACTTCCGATATGCTGGTTAGCCGTGCGAAACGTTTTCCTTCTTCTTGCGATAGGTGGGTTACTCTCGCCCGCGGCGGACCATTCGACCCGCGCCACCGGCGTGAACCAGACAATCCTCTCGCAAATCCCGCAGCGGATTCAACACTCTATTGATGAACACACCGTTGCGGGCGCTGTCACGCTTGTGGCTCACGGCAATGATGTCATCGAGTTCGATGCTCTCGGCATGGCTGATGTTGAGGCGGGCCGTCCCATGCGAAAGGACACGATTTTTCAGATTATGTCCATGACGAAGCCCGTGACCGCCATCGGCATTATGATACTGGCGGAAGAAGGAAAACTCGCCCTGCGCGATCCCGTCGAGCAGTATCTACCAGAGTTTCATAACCAGCGCGTTGCCGCCAATGCGGGCCCGGATGCGTCCCGCCTCAGCCAGCCCGACCATCCCATCACGATTCGCGATCTTCTGACCCACACAGCCGGTATTCAGGACCCCGCGCCCGCCGCGATTCACGATTATCCGCAATTAATGAATGTGCCTTTAGCGGAGGTGGTGCGGCAACTTGCCAAACAACCGCTGCTTTTTCAGCCCGGCACCCAATGGAGCTATAGCAGTCCCGGCATTGAAATTCTCGGTCGCCTGATTGAGGTCTGTTCCGGTCAGAAGTATGAGGGCTTCATCGCCGACCGCATCCTGCGTCCGCTCGGGATGAAGGACACGTTCTTCTATCCGCCCGCCGATAAGATTGCGCGCATCGCCATGGTGTACGTGGGAAAAGATGGAAAACTGGAGCGCGCTCCCGCGACCATTCTGGGCGGTGATCCCGCCAAGCACCGGCAGGGCGCGGTCTTCCCTGCCCCCGGATGGGGTCTTTATTCAACCGCCGAAGATCTGCTGCGCCTTTACCGCATGATGCTGAACCACGGCGTTTCTGGAAGCCGCCGCTATCTTTCGCCCTTCTCCGTCCACCTGATGACGGAAGCTCATACCACCGGCATTCATCCGGTCGGCTGGATGCGCGGCGCTGACTACGGACTCGCCTGGGAGGTGGTGACCGATCCGCTGGGCGAACTGGCCGGGCACTCCCAAGGAACGTACGGTCACGGCGGCGCTTTTGGAACCCAGGGCTGGATCGATCCGGAGAATGATCTTATCTCGATCATGCTCATTCAGCGAGCGGACGGCGGCACTGACAGTATGCGAAACGTTTTCCTTACGATGGCAGAGGCGAGTTTAGGGCAGTAACGGTCAACGCACATCACCGCACAAACTGATCGACATAGTCCGCCCCGAGCCCGATTTCGATGTAATGCTTGCGGCACATATCGATTTTGGTGAAGACATCCTCAAACCCGGTGTTTTTTCCCTGGTCATCGACGTAATACATGCAACCGGAGATATTGAAAAACGTGATCATCTCATCGACATCCTCGTCCACAGTGAGCGTGTGGGTTTCGCCGGGTGGCTCGAAGACATAATCGCCGGCGCGCGCCACCCAGTCATGCTCGAGATACCGCCAGGACCCTTTGAGGACGTAGCCGTGAACGGGAGCGGGATGCCGGTGGCGGCTGAGGATACCGGCCCGGCGCACGCGCAGCAGATTGCACCACTGGCCGTTGAGAGTATTCAGCATCAAAGGACGAAACCACACGTTGGGAGCTTGCGGCACCCACACGCGCTCATCGTCCGGAACGCCCTGGGCGACGATTTGTTGAGGCGATAAAGGATGAGTGGTCTGCATGGAACTTTGATAGTAAACTTCAGAAAATCGAGTAGCCGCCGTCCACGGGAACGACAGCTCCGGTGATGAAAGAAGCTAGTTCGGAAGCCAAGAATAGCACGGGACCGGCAATCTCCTCGGGACGGCCCCAACGTCCGAGAGGAGTACGAGAGACCAGTTCCGCCGAACGGGCGGCGTCGCGCTGGAGCGCTTGTGTGAGCGGAGTAGAAATCCAGCCGGGTGCCACCGCATTGACGCGGATGTGATCCGCCGCCCAGGCAATCGCCAAAGAGCGGGTGAGCTGAACAATTCCGCCTTTACTCGCGCTATAGGCGGGAACTCGGCCTCCCCCGAAAAAACTAAGCATGGAGGCAATGTTGATGACCGAACCGCCCGACATCCGCAGCTTTGAATGCGCTGCCATGCAAACGCGCATGGCGCTGATGAGATTAACATCGAGCACTTGCGCAAAAACATCCAAGTCGAATTCCTCATCCCTCCGGATCATGCCTGCGGCATTCACGACAATGTGCAACTCGGACAGACTACCGATGAGTTTGTTCACAGCACCGGTATCGGTAACATCGAGAATTTCCGTCTGGATCAAAGCGGGGGCGCTTTCTTCAGAAGCTAAACCGAGTGCAAGCACGCTTGCTCCGGCGAGCGAAAAGGCTTGCGCAATCGCGGAGCCGATACCGCTAGTGCCGCCCGTCACGAGTACCCGCTTTCCTCGGAAATCAAACATGATCACATTTTCAAACACCCGTTCTGCCCGATGTTGTCGAGGCAAATCGACGGAGCGGCCCAAATGCACCACCGATGGTGGGTGAAACCCAATGTAAGCGGGAATGGAGCTTAAAGAATCAATGATTTACAAGTGGCATAACAGATGCAAGGAAGAGAAGCGAGACCGCTGAAGCGGCAATATTTGGGGAGGAGAAACATATGAAAACGAAATTGTTAGCGCTACTCTTACTGGCGGGAAGCTCGATGTTTGCGGGTACTCGCGTGTTCTTTGGAATCGGATTTGGCGGATATGGGCCTGGATACTATGCTCCGCCGCCTCCACCACCTCCGGTTGTGACGTACGCTACGCCGGTTGCTCCGGGACCGGGATACGCTTGGGTGCCCGGATACTACTATCCCGAGGGACCTCGCTATTCTTGGCGCGCTGGTTACTGGGCACCAAGGCCGTATCCTCGGTCGTACTGGGTGAGTCCGAGATATTACGGGCATCGCTACTATCCGGGGTACTGGCGGCGCTAGTATTTAGACGCAAGCAGGGTCAGTAAACTCAATTCGTTTGGGCTGGCCCTTTTGCTTCCCGAATTAAGCAGCCATACACAAGCGTGTTTAGTGCCGGTTGAATACGCAGTGGTATGCTCGGGGCAAGGGCGTGCGTTTGAAGCGGAAAAGTGCGTTGTTGGCGGTGGGAAGCGCTTTTGTATTTCTCTGCACGGCGTATGCGCTGGACCGCACGCTGCCGAAGCCGTTTCGGGAACTGCCGGGAATAGAATATCGCCTCGGCACGATTCCGCTGCCGCCGGACTATCAGGAAAAAACAGAGTGGGTATTTGCGCGCCTGATGTTTCCGCCCGGTTGGAACAACGGTTACGAAGGACGCGATAACCCGGCCTGGTGGGAGGGTACTTCCCTGTGGTCGCAGGATTTTCCGAGGGCAGACCGACACTTTTCAGAGGCGGTGCGGCGGTTAACGCGAGTGAGTACCCGTTCCGTAGAGCAACTTGTCAATTTGGACGAAGGGGATGACGTTTACAACTGGCCCTGGCTGTATGCCGTGCAGGTGGGCGAGTGGGGCATCACCGATGGGCAAGCGAAAAAGCTGCGCGATTATCTGCTGCGCGGCGGATTCTTCATGGCCGATGACTTGCACGGCACGGTGGAGTGGCAGGTCTTTGAAGAAAGCATGAAGCGGGTCTTTCCAGATCGTCCGATTGTGGATATCCCGAACAGTGACGCGGCATTTCATACGGTTTATGACCTCGATGACCGGTATCAGGTTGTGGGGGCCAGTCACTTGGGGGAGGGCCACAAACTGGACGGCTATGTGGCACGGTGGCGTGGAATTTATGACGACAAAGGCCGCCTCATGGTGGCGATTTCCTTTAACTCAGATATTGGAGACGCCTGGGAGTGGGCGGACGAGCCGGGGTACCCCGAAAAGTACTCGGCATTAGCGGTGCGGCTGGGCGTGAACTATATCGTGTACGCGATGACGCATTGAGCCGGTTATCGGCGTTTAACTTTTCCCCAAAAGATGCTGCAGTCGCCGATGTCGGCCTGATTGGGGAAGAGTTCCGGCAGCTTCATTTCGTCGATGCGATCATCCTTGCAGCTCTCGACAGTGGCAAATTTACCGGCCTTTACCTGCTCGTTGAGTTCGCGTTCGGAAACAATATGGAACAGCGCCTCTTGCCTTGGCGGCAGATCGAGCTTATGCGAGTAGGAGAACTCCATGCCGGGTGGAGGAGTACGGCGCAGCAGGAAATAGACCTGC
Source organism: uncultured Bryobacteraceae bacterium (assembly GCA_964249105.1). Classification (GTDB taxonomy): domain Bacteria; phylum Acidobacteriota; class Terriglobia; order Bryobacterales; family Bryobacteraceae; genus Bog-105. Next base: position 11,608 of record CAXUBB010000066.1, read on the forward strand.
TCGTCGGCGTAGAGGTTGGCGTCCGGTGGTGTGACTTCGCGGATTTTTTTCGCGATATTTTCATAGTTCTTCCAGGTAGTGGAGTCGCGTTCGTCGAAGAGCATTTTCCCTAACGAGAGAAATAATAAAGCGCTGAGCACGGCGGCGGGCCAGAAAGGCCGCGCGGGGCTGGCAAGCCGCGAGCCGACTGCGTATAGACCAACCGCCGCGACGGTGCTACAGAACGGAACGGCGAAGATAAAGTACCGCTGAAAGGTCGGATGCGCTGTGGCAATGTAGAGAATCAGCGCGCCGCTCAGCCAGGCGCACAGGTAAAGTTCGGCGCGCCGCTGGCGCTCCCAGGCAGAGCGCTTGAGAAAGAAAAATCCGGCGAGCGCGAGCAAGCCCAGCAGGAGCGCGGGAGTGGAATTCAGCCAAGCGGTGAGGGCGTCGATATCATGCGTCGTTGCGCCTTCCCACTTCACGCGCCGAAAGATGGCTTGGTATTGCAGGATATTAAAAAGCGTTTGTCGCGGGGCCTTCATCAGAAGGGAGATCATGGGAGCAAACGCCAGAACGTATCCGAAGCAGAAGGCCAGGGCTTTGCTCCAGCGATTGCCTGTGAAGTTGTATACCAAAAGCCAGAACAGAAGTACCGGCGCGACCGGAGCGGTCAGGAGCGTGCTGCCCGCTGCCGCGCCCGCGCACAAGCCGGAAGCGAGCGCCCAAAACCAAGCAGTACGTTCAACGGCTCCTATCGTGAGCCGGAAGGCGGCGACCGAGAGGAACATACCAGACGCGTAGGACTGGGCAATGGGACCAAATTGAATCACGATGTCGTTGAAACCGGTAAAGCCCGCAACGGCCAGGGCACAGGGGAAACGCCAGCGCGGGACAGGAAATCGCTTGAGAACGAAGTCAGCAATGAGATAAACGCCCCCGGCAATTAGCAAAGCGGCGGGAATGTGCGTAACGCGCCAGCTTTGGCCGAATAAGCGCATCCAGGCAGCGTTCCAGTAAGCATTCAGTAACGTCTGCGGAAAACAGAAATCGATATACGGCGTTTTGCAGTTATCGATAAGTTGCGCCGCCAGCAGGTGGAAACCCTCGTCCCATACAAACGCCATGGTCTGTGAATAGATAAGAAGACCAATGGCATAGAGGGCAAGGCATGCTCGGAATAGCAGGAGCGCCTGGCGAGGGGGAGAAAGGGAGAAGGCGTGTGGGGGTGAGGATTGTTCCTCTGAAGCTGAAACCATGTCCACTGGGCGCGATGATACGACGGTAAGAATGCTCAGTTCAAGCGGCAAAACAAGCTATAGTGAAAAAAGTTACACGGAATTAATGGAGATCCTCATTCCTGATCTGGCACTATAGGAAGTTACCGCTCATGTTTGATTGGTCACTGGACCCCCGGTCCCAGCTTGCTCTTTTGTGCCTGTTTACGGCCTTTGTCTTTTGGAACAACGATTTGTTGTTCTTTTTGTTCGCTATGATGGCGGCGTTCTCGCAACTAAGCCGTTCCTTATCCTAATTTTATTGATGGGGCGCCAGAGGCGATTCCTCGTAACGCCGCCATAGGTCTTCGGGGTCGCGGAAGATGGAGATACAACCAGCTTCACGCAGATCTTTTTCCGCAAATCCGCCGCAGAGCACCCCGACCGTTCGCACGCCTGCTTTTCCCGCAGCTTCGGCATCGAATGGGCTGTCTCCGACGATTACTACATCTTCGGGCTGAACGCCGCTTCCCAACCGGTCTAAAGCCGCTTCAAAAATGTCCGGATGGGGTTTTGAGCGTTTAGCATCGGCGGAGGAGGCTTCTGTATCGACCAGATCTTCGATTTTGGCAATGCGTTCAAAGGTTTTCAACTCGTCACCCTTGGCGGAAGAAGCTAAAGCCGGCTTCTGGCCATGCGCTTTTACCTTTTCGAACAGTTCCCGGACATGGGGGAACGGCTTTACTTTCGAAAGGTACTTCTCTTTGAATAATTGGCTGCGGTACTCAGTAATCGCTTTGCCCTTCTGTTCTTGCTCCTCTTTCGACAGAAAAACCGGCAGGAGCTGGTCTCCGCCTTTGCCGATTTGACTGCGGATTTTGTCGAAGGGGAAATCATAGCCGAATTTCTTAAATGCCTCCTGCCAGGCTTCCGCATGCAGGTCAACGGAATCGAGCAGAGTTCCATCTATGTCAAAAATAACTGCTTTTACCATGAATGTTCCAAGTACGTGGGACTACGATGGCCCTTTCCCGGCTTCATTGAATAGTAACAATTCGTTCCTTCTTGCTCCGGCTAGGCTCGTATTAGCATCAAAGTAGTGTTTCGCTTTTTCAGCGCATCTAATTAAAAACAGATGTCAACCACTCCCACCAACATCAGTTCCGTTATTCCGGACGAGGTAAAGTCAGCTCACGATGCCGGGTTACGGTATGTAATTCCGAAGGGACTAGGGATACGGCGTGAGAAACGAGGCGATGACTTTGTCTATTTGGATGCCCACGATCAGCCGATTGACAATGAGGAAACGCTTCGGCGCATCCAATCTCTAGTAATACCTCCGGCTTGGACGTCGGTCTGGATCTGTCCAAGCAAAAACGGGCATATTCAGGCGGTAGGCTGGGATGCGAAGGGCCGGAAGCAGTACCGGTATCATCCAGCATACCGGCAAGCCCGGGATCTAGTGAAGTTCGATCGCATGCTGGCGTTTGGTAAGGTGCTGCCGCGTATCCGGCGCATCGTGAATCGGGATCTAAACCGGCGGGGAATGCCGAAGCGAAAGGTGCTGGCGGCGGTGGTCAAATTGCTTGAGACTACTTATATTCGGGTCGGCAACGAAGAATATGCGGAAGAGAACGGATCGTTTGGACTGACTACGCTCCGCAACCGGCATTGTCAGATTTTAGGGGATGTTCTGAAGTTTAAGTTTCGCGGTAAGAGCGGCCAGCACCACGAGATCACGCTTGAAGACAAGCGATTGGCCAAGGTGCTCCGGCGCTGCAAGGATATTCCGGGCAGTTCCTTGCTGGAATACATCGATAACAACGGCCAGCCGCAGAGTATCGAATCCGGGGACGTGAATGAGTACCTGCGACAGATTAGCGGAGGTGATTTCACGGCGAAGGACTTTCGCACCTGGGGAGGAACCTGCCTGGCGGCGAACTATCTATTGGAACAGTTTATTGATGATGCTCCCAATGAAGACGGCACATTATCGGCAAAGGCGGCGAAAGCTGCTTTAGTGGACGTTGTAAAGAGTGTCGCGTGCAAACTCGGCAATAAGCCGGCAACTTGCCGGAAATATTATATCCATCCGACGATTCTGGAGACGTTTTCCGCTGGCACGCTCCGTTCATTTGCAGAAAAATTCCGGGACAGCCGAAGCAATTACGTTTATGAGCAGATTGTTCTGGCGCTTCTAGTACCGATGAAGCGGGCGAGAACCCGATTGAGAACAGTTCAGGCGGCTTGACGTTCGAAGTAAGCGTCTGGCGGTGTCGCAACCAGCATCAAAGTAGCGCTTGTGTGAGGAGCATGGTCGAATTCATGATAAAGAGTTAAAACTTCGGTTAGCTCTTCGTCCATACCGATAATGACCTCCATGTCCAATTGCCAGGGACACATACTACGAAGATGGCAGAGCAGATCATGGTAGGTCAGCGGCCATGTCGGCGTCGTGTGCGCCTCGCTTTCCAGACTCAATAAGAGCGTTCCATCTCCGGTCCAGGTGTAACGGAGATCAACGGCTTTCCAGACCGTGCCAAAGTACAGAGCCTGGACAGGCATCGTAAGCTCTGCTTTTTCAAAACTAAGCAATTGGTTGTATAGGCTGTTGTAAGTAATACAAACTAGTGTAGTGCTACAACAAAAGATCTTATATTTGTTTTTTGAATGGAGCCGATCACAAGGCCAGCACCACGAAAGCAAAAAGGACACCGCCTCTTTGTATGGCGGTGCCCTCAGTTGCTTCCAT
>CAXUBB010000067.1:0-3064 GCA_964249105.1 uncultured Bryobacteraceae bacterium
CGTTTGGTAGCTGAGCCGAGAACTGAGCAGTCTGGGTTTTGCCATCCTCGCTTAACGTCACGATCCGCTTCGCGACGGGCTTTCCATTCTTACTGTAAGAATAAATCCAGTGGTGTGAGTCCGGAACGGAGAGGATCGCGGCATCAAAATCAGCTTCCGACGGCCCTTCCACTTTGCCGCCTTTGATCGGTTGGACCAATCTCTGCTTAAACTTCTTGCCCTTGATATCCACGCCCTCAAAGTCGAGCACTTCTTTGTTACCTTGTTCTATGATGTGAAGCGTCATCGTGGCCATCGCGGACACGTCAGGGATGTTCTCCATATGGCTTTTCGCCGGATTCATCTTCCATGTCCCAATCCAAGGATTGCTTTGGGCACAAGCTGCCACGGCAGAACCCGCAACCAGTAGAAGATACCGTTTGAACATAGATCCTCCTTGTCGGAGCAGGAATTATATCGCACGAGGAAGGGCCTGTCTTCCTTAAAGGCAATCTTGCACATCGACTTCTTGCAATTGCTCGCGCAGGGAGTCACTTTGTGTGCCCATCCGAAGAGTTTCAGGAGATCACGACACACAGTCGTTTAAGAATATGAAACGCCGTTCACGGTAAAGTATCGAGAAGTCATTCGAACAGCTATTAAGCCGGGTAAATTAAGAACGAGTATAGAATTTGTAGCCATCGTTCTCACGGTTGAATATGTTCCATGAAAACGGCTCTGAAACTGACTAACGCGCAAATCCGCTGCGCATCGGAGCCGGCGGTGCGGAGTGCTTGATGGCTCTCCAAAGCACATCATTCAGCTTGTCATCGTCGGCGCGGTCCGCGTCCGAAAAATCCATTCTGGCTGATTCCTTCGCGCCTGCCGCGCTTCCCGCATTGCGCTCCGTGAGCGATGTTGTGGGCGCAATGGCTGTGAACGGTTTGGCGTTAGGCTGGCGACTGAACCCAGCGAACAGGGGCCGCGCTGCCGCGTCAAAGTGGGTCAGGGGATGCAAACCGACGATCATCTCTATTGTTCGCAAAATGCCTGTCTGGTTGTACATGTTGGAGTCCACGATTCCACGCTGTGTATAAGGCGAGATGACCCAGGCCGGAGCGCGATGCGAATCCACATGATCGGGCCCGTTCTGAGCATCATCCTCAATGATGAAGATGGCTGTCGAGCTCCAAAACTTGCTGTGTGAAACCGCCTCGGTCAGCAATCCCACGGCGTAATCATTATCAGCGTTGAAAGCCAGAGGCGTTAAAGCGCCTGCCTTGGTTCCCGACGTATGGTCATTTCCCATCCGCACAACACTGATTTGCGGAGCTTGCCCCTTCGTCTCGAACTCCTTCCATTCACGAATGAATTCCTTGGCCCGGTCCACATCGGCATACTCCAGATCGAAACCGCGATAGTTCATGTCCGTATAGGGCGTCAGCGCCGGGTCCCTCAATTTCTCAATCTGCCGCGTTCCGGTCACTTGCTTCAAAGGAAGATTTTGAGCCCATTCTCCGTAGCTGCGGACCGTGATTCCCGCTTGCAGCGCGTTATTCCAGATATAGCCCGCAGGGGGCGTGTTCGCAGGCTCTCCGCCCTCGAAGTCATAGTTCTTCCTGCGCCCGGCGTATTCATTGGGCCACGTCTTTATCGTGTAATCCGGAGCAATGGCCGCCGCCGCCCAATTGTGGCCATCCGCGCTGACGTCCGCGTTTTCGTAGAAGTTGTCATAAAGCACAAAGTCCCGCGCCAACTGGTGGAGGTTAGGGGTCACCTGCTCGCCAAACAAGGTTAACGATTTATCCCCATTGCCCTTCTCCAGATCACCAAGCACCTGATCGTAGGTCCGGTTTTCCTTGATGATATAAATCACATGCTGAATCGGCGAAGCGTGCCCTTGCGTGTTGGCAAAAAATGCTGCTTGCTCATCGGTAATCGGGCCGTAGACCATCTCATCCCGATAAGGCGAGTTCCGATGCACCGTCTCGGTGTACGCGGAAAGATCTTCGTCCGTTACTGCCTTTACAAACTGAGCCGTGCCCGTTTGAATGTGCCCCACGTAACCCGGCGAGACCACTGGCCCGCCTTCATATAACGGCTGATTCCGTTTGGTGGGAACCGGTCCGTCCGGGTTCGCCCGGCTGCCCAGACCCTTGCCGTTCAAGACAACGAGTCCGCCGTCGCGCAGCGTCGTAACCGCCGTGGGATACCAGCCTGTCGGAATCCATCCAAGTATTCTGCTCTGCGGCTGTGAAATATCAACGATCGCTACGACATTCGCGTCTGAGCAAACCGTGAAGAGCCGGTTTCCGCCCTCATCCACTGCCAAAGCCGAAGGGGTCATCCCGAGCGGATGCATGGGAGTCATCGAAAGGTTAATTGTTTCGAGCGGAGTCAAATTCCCTTCGCGCGTTACCCCAAACGAGTACACATTATTTGTATTCGAGGCCGCCACCAACAAGCGCGCAATGTTCTCGGTCCTGCCTTCTTCCGTCGGAGCTGCCTTTGAAAGCAGCAGCATGTCGGTCGCATGCGGACCTACCCGTGTTTTTGAGATTTCCGTGCCGCTGTTCGCATCCAGTTGCGTGACTGTTCCATCCGCCCAACTGCTGACAAACAGCCGCCTGCCGCCTGGAGCGACCAGCAGGCGATAGGGCCGCCGCCCCGTTTTCCAGTGATCGATGATCTGACCAGACTGCAAGTTAACGACCACGATACTGTCGTTATAAAGATCCGCCGCATACAGTAAGTGCGCATCCGGCGAGACAGCTACGTCGCCAATAAAAGGCGTTCCTTTCGCATTTGCGTTCGCTGCCGTAAACTCCCGCGTGCGCGTCAACGCTCCTGCGTTGAATGTCAGTTCGTAAATTGCGCCTTTACTTCCGCCGCCAACGTAAACCGTATTGCCTTTGGGCGCGAAGGTTAAACCCAGCCAGGCGTCCGGCAGCGCCGTTCTTCCTAGTTCGCGTTTGCCGGCGATGTCAATCACGCTGACGGAAGGCGGATTATAACCGCCGTTCAGCACCAGCAGATACTTGCCGTCACGAGAAATCGCGCTACTCATCGGAAAGGTGTCTACCGG
>CAXUBB010000067.1:3074-5659 GCA_964249105.1 uncultured Bryobacteraceae bacterium
GCTACCGGCACCTCCTCGCCAACGGGCCGTATTGTCCATCCGCTGTTGAGGAGGAATCCGCCATCCGCTAAGCGCCCCACTCGTTGCTGTGAAGCGGTTTGCGGGCCGCCTTCCTGCATGACCAACACACCAGTTGCGGCCAGCGACAGAAGCATTAAAATTTTCATTCGGTAAACCTGTGAGCAATCGGGAAGCGGCGTCCGATACCAAACGCCTTGGATGTGATTCTTAAACCGGGCGCCGCCTGCTGCCGCTTATATTCATTGCGGTCTACTTTGCGGACAATATCGCGCACCAGATTTTCGGAAATGTCTTCTTTTTGGGCAATCTCCGGCACGGACTCATACCCTTCGACATAATCAACCAGAATTTTATCGAGCACATCGTACTCCGGAAGGCTGTCCGTGTCTTTCTGGTCAGGCCTCAGCTCCGCCGACGGCGGTTTCGTAAGCGTGCTCTCCGGAATCGGCGGCGGCAAGCCACGCTCCCTATAACGATTATTGGCCAATTTCGCCAGCCGGTACACCATGGTTTTGGGCACGTCGCTAATTACCGCCAGTCCGCCGCACATGTCGCCGTACAGGGTGCAATAGCCGACCGCAATTTCACTCTTGTTACCCGTGGTCAGCACCAACGCCCCAAACTTATTGGAGAGTGACATCAGCACCATGCCCCGCAGACGCGATTGCAGATTCTCTTCCGTGGTATCCGCCTGATAGCCGGCGAACAACCCGTTCAGGCTTCCGACCATGGCTTCATAACCGCATTTAATCGGCACCACTTCAAAGCGTATGCCCAATTGCTGCGCCAGCGCGCGGGCATCATCAATGCTGTGTTGGGAGGAGTAGGGGCCGGGCATGCCGATGCCCATGACATTCTCCTTTCCGACCGCTTCGGCGGCAATGGCGGCCACCAGGGCGGAGTCGATACCGCCGCTCAATCCGATCAGCACGCTGCGGAATCCGCACTTGCGAATGTAATCGCGCGTGCCGAGAACTAGCGCTTCGTAAGCTGCTTCGTCAGAATCCGGAAATGTCCCATGACAATCTCCGGTACCGGTTTCGGTGTCATAGATAATCAAATCTTCCGCAAACGACTTCGCCCGCGCTGCAATCTCACCCTGGGCGGTCATGGCAAAGCTGGTGCCGTCAAATACTAGCTGATCGTTGCCGCCCACCATATGCACGTAGATCTGCGGCAGTCCGAAGCGGTGCGCCGTGGCTTGAAAAATGGCTTCTCTTTGTTTGCGTTTGCCGATGTTCCAGGGCGAAGCGTTAATGGTAAGGATCAGATCCGCCCCACGCTGCACCAGTTCTTCAATCGGATCACGAGTGTAACGCTGCCGTTCCCAATACTGTTTGTCGTTCCAGGCGTCCTCGCAAATCGCCAGCGCGACGCGCTTTCCCCGGACCGTCCAGATACTCTGCTGCTTGGCTGGCTCAAAGTAACGCGCTTCGTCAAACACGTCATAGTTCGGCAACAGCATTTTGCACTGGCAAAAGACAACCTTTCCGCCTTCAATGACCGCCGCCGCGTTTTGCGCTTTGATGGCCGAATGAGCCGGCGACCGGCCCACATAACCGACAACCAGGGACAAGTCCAGCGCCGCTGATTCTTTGGCGATGCGATCCAGCGCCAAGGCAGTCCGGTCCAGAAACGAATCTTTTTCAACCAAATCTCTAGGCGGATAACCGGTTAAAGCAAGCTCGGGAAACGCCACCACCGCAGCCCCCATCTCCTGACTGTGGCGGGCAAACTCAAGGATTTTGGCGCTATTGGCTTCCAAATCCCCAACCGTATTGTTGATCTGAGCAAGAGCGATGCGCATGGAACTTTCATTTTAACGGCGGTACTGAATTGCGTTTCCGCGCGTTCCGTAAAAGTGGCAAGGTTCTAATTCCAAATGATCTGATCTCCCGGCAGGAGCGGCAGACGCAGGGCACTGGGATCGCGAGGGTTGATCTGCAGGGGCGTGAGCCGCCCCGCATAGAGACGCTTCACCTGTAGGTGTTGCGGGTGATTTGTGATACCAGCAAGAAGACTACCCCAACCGACCGTTTGCGGTTGGCCGTTAACCACAATCCTCATTTCCACGGATACCGAACAGGCTTCCGGAAAAACAGTGCAGTGGATCGACGCCGCATGGCAAACTGCCTCGGGTTGTGCGAGTTGAGCCGAAAGCTGGTCCAGTTCCTCTTTCGAACCAGCGCCGAGGAGAACCGATCCGTGCGCGTTGTCACTCCGCGCAAAAACAATTTCGAAGTACAAACGGTAGTACGGAAACTTCAACTCCGGCCTTGCAATGAGCTGTTGAACCGGCGCTTGATTTACGGAACGATTCGGCATGGGTTGAACAGAGAGCAGCCGCAAGCCTTGGGGCAGGACTTCATAGCGGGCCACCTCCGTACCGAGAAAGCCGGTTAAGCCATGCCGCGAAGCCCCGTTTTGGTAGTAGGCGTTTTCGATCCGAAGTTCCATCAGTGGGCGAAGATCGATCCAGCCTTGCCCCGGTTGGAACCCGTTATAAGCTCGCAGGACATCCGGGAAGGGCGCCTGCAAGTGATCCGCCCGGCCGAGCTGGCGGC
>CAXUBB010000067.1:5669-10154 GCA_964249105.1 uncultured Bryobacteraceae bacterium
GCAACACATAGTTCGGAACCTTCGGGAGAACGCGAAAGCTCCGGGCCGAGCGAGACCCTGCACAGGAAAGCAAAATGATTATCGCCGCGAGCAGGCTTTGGAATCGTGCCACGGGCTACTCCTGCCGGAGCGCCGTTTGCGGGTCCAGGCGCGATGCTTGGAATGCGGGCACCCAGGAGGCGAGCAGCACAGTAACTACGAGGACCATCAGGATGGCTCCGAAAGTTGACAAATCGTTTGGGGCGACTTCATAGAGAAGGCTGACCATCAGGCGAGTGAATACCAAAGCGGCACCGATCCCCGCAGCCATTCCCCAGAGCGTCATTCGAATCCCTTGCGCGATCATCAGGCGAAGGACTTCACTCCTTTGGGTGCCCAAAGCCATCCGAATACCGATTTCACGTGTCCGTTGCGTGACCGAGTAAGCCATTACGCCATAGACCCCGACGAGCGCCATCAGCAAAGCCGCTGTCGCAAAGGTGCCGAGAAGAAACAACTGAAAGCGGCGGGCGGCAATCGAATCGGTCAACACCTGTTCGAGAGTTTGGATGTCGTACACGGGTTGTGTCGGATCAATAGCCGCGATTTTCCGGCGTGCTGTCTGGGCCATTTCCAATGGATCCGCCAACAGGCGCGCGGCTACAAGCATCGTGATGTTTCCGCCGGATAAGTTTTGCCGGTAGGCTCGAAAAATTTCAGGACCGGGCTCGGCGTCGCGCTTAACATATTTCAGATTAGCGACCACACCCACGACGCGCACGGGACGCCCTAACCGGTCGATGCGTTTGCCTATTGGGTCTTTACTGCCGAAGGCGCGTCGCGCCATTGTCTCGTTGATGATCGTAGCGTCGGGCGGATCGGTAGGGGTAAGCCAGTTTCCCTTTATTAATTGCATGCCCATTGCACGAAAGTAACCGGGCGAGACCAGGCTCTCTCGGAACTGATCGACCACGTTCGGCACCGAACTGTTGGCCGACTGCAAAAGGTAGTCCTGTACGTTCGCAATGCCAAACGCTTGTGCTCCCGGCAAGTGCTCCATACGATGCAGCACTTCTTGAAAGTAGGCAATCTGCCGGGACTTATCAGCATATTGCGGTTCTGAAAGGGAAACTTTCAGGACCAAAGTGTTTTCCGGAGAGAATCCGGTCGGGTGGACGTACATCCTCCAGAAACTCTTAAGCATCAAGCCGGCGCCCGTCAGAAGGACCAAGGCGAGAGCCAGTTCGGAAGCGACCAGGAATCGGCGGACACGAAGACCGATCAAGCTAGCGGAGGAACTCCTTGTATCCTCTTTCAATGCGTTCTGTGCGCTCTCTTTCCAGAGTGTAAGTGCGGGTCCGAAACTGAAAATAATTCCGCTACCGAGACAAAGGCCAAAGGTGAACGCCAGTACCCACCCATCCATCGTCGTTTCCGGCAAACGGGGAACGGCATGGGGACCGAAATGAACCAGCAGGCGGATCATCCCTTGGGCTAGGAAGAGGCCCGCTGCGCCGCCGAGCAAAGCTAAGAGAAGCCCCTCCGCCAGGAGTTGCCGCAGAACACGAACGGCTCCGGCGCCGAGCGCGGTTCGAATCGCTATCTCGTGAACGCGGGCCGCGCCGCGCGCCAGCAGGAGGTTGGTGATGTTGACGCAGGCAATCAGCAAGACTAAAATGCCGGCGGCCTGCAAGATGAGCAGGGCCTGACGGCTACTACCGGCCAACTTAATCTGAAAGGGCAGCAGTTCCATGCGCGAGATGCCGGGCAGCCAGCGATCAGGATAGGACTTCAGAAGGGTTGCCTCAATTCCTTGCAACTCCGCCAGTGCGCTCTGAATGGGAACCAACGGTTTCAGGCGAGCCACCACAAATAAGCGCGAGGGCGGAGAACGCACGAGCGGCGGCGCGGGGACAAAAGCTTCTGCCTCCGCGACAGCCATATTCTTCCAGTCCTGCGGAAAGAGAAAGCGGAAATCAGGCGGCAGAACGCCCGCCACGGTGACGGGCGTGCCGTCCAGTGTGACAACTTTGCCCACAATGCCCGGATCTCCGTGAAACCGGCGCACGAAGAGCGAATGAGACAGTACGATTAAATCCTGGGGCTTGCTAGGCTCGAACAATCGGCCCCGGGCTGCCCTGGCTCCCGTAATTGCCCAGAAATCACCGGCAATTACAGCAATTCGCGCCCGGTCGGCAGCCTGGGCCGTGGCCAGCGTAACATCGCGGTAATCATAGCCGGCCATTTTGTCGAAAGACCGGGCTTGCGCTCGCCATTGGGCGAAGTCCGCTCCCGATATGTTCGGTTTGAAATGCTCCGCGCTGGAGGCGGTGATTCCATCCGAGAACGCGACGAGGCGGTCCGCTTGCGGATAGGGAAGAGGGCGGAGGAGAACCGTACGGATCACGCTGAAAACGGCTGTATTGACACCAACCCCGAGCGCCAAGGTGAGAATGGCAACAGCCGCAAAGCCCGGATTGCGGCGCAATGTGCGGAAACCGTATCGGACATCTTGGAGGAACTGCTCGAAAGCGATTACTGTCCAGACCTCCCGCGTTTGCTCCTTAATTTGCTGGACATTGCCGAATTTCCGCAGGGCGGCAAAACGCGCCTCCTCCGGCGACATTCCGCGTCCGAGATTATCACTGGTTTCCTGCTCAATATGAGCCAGAATGTCTTGCTCCAGTTGCTGGAGCATCTCCCTCCGCTTCCGCCCCCACATTACTTACCTTCCTGCGGAGCGGGCCGGAGGATTCGGGCAATGGCTCCCGCTAATTTATCCCACTTGGTGGTCTCGAGGGCGAGCTGCTTGCGACCTTGCGCTGTGAGCTGGTAATAATGGGCGCGCCGGTTGTTCTCGGAAACGCCCGCTTTGTTCGAAATCCACCCTCGCTTGATCAGCCGGTGTAAGGCGGGGTATAGCGATCCTTGCTCGACCTGTAGTACGTCCTCCGAGTTATGCTCAATAGCTTTGGCAATGGCATGCCCGTGGGCAGGTCCCCACCGAAGCGTCTGGAGAATAAGCAGGTCCAGAGTCCGTTGTAGAATCTCAATGCGGTCAGAACCAATTCTGGTACAAATTCTAGGTTAATATTAACGCGACTCCACTCGAATGTCAAGGTGAGCAAAGGAAAGCACGATTGCAGGCTTGTCTGTCCGCGCCTACCTGACCGTGATTACGCACAATCCACAACGAGCGGTTGAGGATGCTTTAGCTGCTACCGTATGACCCTTGCCTCGTAGATTCGGCGCTATCCTATAACTAGGAGGCGACTTATGCGATTCGTACGAGCGACTCGTTTGGCGGCAGTATTAGGATTTGCGTTGGCCTCAGGCTTGCACGCACAACACGGTACTGGTCACGCTGGAAGCGCTGGATCCCATTCCGCGTCAAGTGTTCAGAGAAATACGGTCTCTCCTTCGTCTGGTCCGAACCTGGGCGGACGCCCTTACCCGATCCGAACGGATATTCCGACGCCTGTGGGTTTGAATTCTCCTGCTTCTGCCTACACGGGCATTCTTCCCGGCGCTTATCGAATCGGAAGTGGTTATAGTCGCGGCTCCCGCTTTTATGGAGGTTTTGTGGCGCCCCCACTGTATTTGCCTTATTTAGATACAGGGTTTTCGTCTTTTCCGGGCTACGAGAATTCCGCGCCGCCTATTGATCCCAATGCTCAGGCAATGGCGGATTCGCAGGAAGTATTGGCTCAGCAGGTGCAGCAATTGGCGGCGGAAATTCAAAATATGAAGAGTAATGGGCAGCAGCAGCAACAGCCCATGCCCGTTGTGAGCGCCGCGCCCGAACACCGGCCTCCTACGCCGCCAGTGATTCTGGTTTTGCGGGACGGTCAGCAAATATCGGTTGAAAGTTATGCGGTGATGAATCAGATGTTCTGGAATTTTTCCAAACGTCCGATTCAGAAAATTCCAATTGCAAACATTGATATTGCCGCTTCCGCCAAAGCTACGGAAGCAAATGGCGGCGAATTTCCACAGCTTAGCTCCGCACAGTAGCTCTGCTTCGCGCGTTACTGTTTTCCCAGCAGTGTGCTGCGCAGTAGATCCAGCGCGCCCTGCGCCGCCAGCCCGCGAATTCGCCCGCGATCTCCGCCATAGCGGAGGCGAACGACTCGCGTTTTCTCCGGCCCGGCCACTCCCAAATACACGGTTCCTATCGGATCGAAGTCCGTGCCGCCTGACGGTCCCGCATAGCCGGTTATCGCCAAGGCGTATGTAGCGCCACTTCGTTTTCTAGCGCCCTCCGCCATGGCCGCCGCCACCGGTTCGCTCACGGCTGAATGCTTTTGAATTAATTCACGTCCGACACCCAGAACCTCAGTCTTCTGCGCCTCGCTATATGTGACATACCCGCCGAGAAAGAAATCCGAACTGCCGCCCTGTTCCGTTAGCCTAGCGGCTACCAGTCCGCCCGTGCAGCTTTCCGCCGCCGCTACCGTCGCGTGCTGCGTTGGGGCCCCCCCGCCCACCCCCCAATGCACCGCATGT
>CAXUBB010000067.1:10164-15259 GCA_964249105.1 uncultured Bryobacteraceae bacterium
ATTTCCAGCGATTCTTCCGCCTCCTCCGTATAGACCCGATCGCCCAGCAACTCCGCGATCGGGTTGCCGACCTCGCGCAACAAAGCGTCCGCCTGTTCTTCGGTTTCCGCCGTGGCCCGCAAATGCACGAACAAATCACCAAGCGAAAACAGAATCGTGGTGGCCGGATTCGCGTATTTCGTATAGACTGGGGCAATCAGCGTATCCAGGTCTGATTCGCCCATGCCGGTAAGGCGGAACGTCCGGACTCGAATCACCTGCGGCGGCACAATGTGCTTTAGGCGAGGAATCAATTCGTTGACCAGCATCGGTTTCAACTCGCGAGGCGGACCCGGCAGCAGCGCCAACGCGCCGTGATCCGTGGAAATAAATTGGCCCGGCGCGGTGCCATGCGGATTCGGCATCACCTCAGCGCCTTCCAATACATAAGCCTGCCGCAGATTGTTTTTCGCCATCGGCCGATTAATCTGCCGGAAACGATTGATCAGCACCGATTCCTGTTCCAGGGAGAGCGTCAGCTTTCTGCCAGTCGCCGCCGCTGCAGCATCGCGGGTCACATCATCCTCGGTCGGACCCAGTCCGCCCATCAGCACCACAATATGGGAGCGCCTGAGCGCCGTGCCAATAGCTTCTGTCAGCCGCTCGCGGTTATCCCCAATCACTTGCTTTCTGACCAGCTCTACCCCAAGCAGATTGAGCTGCTCGGTCACGATCAGCGAGTTTGTATCGACGCGCTGGGGCGTAAGTAACTCGCTGCCGATCGCTATGATTTCCGCCTGTTTCATTCAGTTTGGGAGGACTTGCTTAGAACGCGATCCGTCCGGCGATACCCACATCCACGCGGAACAGCGCATTCTGGGTCGCCAAAATCATGGCTTTCGAAGGGGTGAACGCCAGTCCGACAATGCCCGGTCCGGAAAGAAACAACTC
The DNA here is from genome assembly GCA_964249105.1 of uncultured Bryobacteraceae bacterium. GTDB lineage: Bacteria > Acidobacteriota > Terriglobia > Bryobacterales > Bryobacteraceae > Bog-105. The sequence continues at coordinate 11,095 of CAXUBB010000067.1, forward strand.
CGCCTCCCGTGAGGCATTGATGCGAATGACGCCGCGCCGGCCTTTCAACGAGGCCGCCACGTACAGACGGCCCTCCGCGTCGAAAGCCGATCCTTGCGGGCGCCCTAATCCGCGGAAAAAAACTTCCACCTCACCCGCCTTGGAAATGCGGTGTACCGAGTCAAAGCTGGAGGTGGTCGGCCCGGTCACATACAAGTAATCTTCCGGCCCAAATGCCAGATGATAAGCCGCGATGGAAGGCTCCAGAGTGGCAAACACGTAAATCTGGCGCGACTTGCTGATTTTGAAAATGGTGCCGCTACGGTCACCCACATACAGATTTTCTTCGGAATCGAAGGCGATGCCCGTCGCTACTCCCATGCCTTCCACGTACACCGACATGTTGCCGCTCGGCGTGACCTGATAAATAATTCCGTCGTAACGGCTCGATACATAGAGCAAACCTTCTTTATCAAAGGCCAATCCCGTCGGGTTCATCAGGTCCGTGACAAAGGGCTTTGAATTGTAGTCCGCTTGAATTTTGTAGATCGAAACCGGACTCTTCTGCCCGCGCGAGCCGCTGAAGGTGCTATATACATTCCCCTCGCGATCCACCGCGGGATTAGCAACCGGATGAAGGCTGTCCGCGATCTGAATTCCCAAGTGCGTCTGTCGCAGCTCGCTTTCGAGTTCCCCGGCCCCGACTACCAGGTCGCCCACAATGGCGGACTCAGGTACTCGCGCAATGATGTAAGAATCGCCCGCGACCACCAGATGCGCTTTTTGGTTGCCAAGGCGAACCACCGCTTGGCCGTTGGAAGTTAAATGCTGGCCGCGGATGTGCAGTTCACCGCCTGTAATAGCCGCAAAGGGTTCCAAACTCGCGATGGAAGGCCGTGGCCCAGATTTTTCAGCCGCAATGTTTTTTCTCGCCATATCAGTAAATCTTTAACGTCCCGCCTATATACAAGATAAGCGCTCCATAAATCCCGGCTGCAAGATCGTCCGCCACAATTCCATACCCTCCCGGTAATTGTTCCAGACGTCGTACCGGCCAAGGCTTCCAAATGTCGAATAACCGGAAAAGAACAAAAGCAGCCGCAAAGCTCCCTGCCCTGAACGAGAGCGCTCCCAGCAGCGTGACCCATTGCCCCAACACCTCATCCACCACCACCAAGCCAGGATCTTTTTTGCCTGTCATCTCCGCTGTTTTCGACGCCGCCCAGACAGCCGGCATGAACAGAATGAAAGTTATACCAAAAAGAAATCGCCGCGTATCCCCTAAGTAGAATTCGACGCCGACGGCAATGAGCAAGCCTGCCAGTGACCCTACCGTGCCGGGGCCCCAGGGGAAGTAGCCGCAGCCGAACCAAGTCGCCAGGATCAGGGCAGCCCGCTTCAACGGGTCTGGCCTTCGGATGGCAGCGGCTGGTCTGTTTCTTCCAACTCGTTCTGGCGCGGACTAGGGATGACATACTTCTCCGACGCCCAGTTGCCCAGATCCAGTAACCGGCACCGGTCGCTGCAAAAAGGCATGTTGGGATCGCCGAAAGGCACTTCTTTGCCGCAAATAGGACATTTGACGGATACACCCATGCTTCTATTATCGGATGCTGAGGGCGTGAGCCGGGTGAGAATTCAGGATGGGAAAATGATTGAGCGTTTGCGGCGCGATGGAGCGGCTCTCCGGCGCATCCACAAGCTCGCCTACCAAATCATAATCGTGAGCTTCCGTCACGCGCAGAGTTCGTATCTCGCCCGGACGCGGTTCGCCCGGTCCGAAATCATTGACATAGCAAAGGCCGTCAATTTCGGGCGCTTGCGTCGCCAATCGAGCCTGCCACAACAGATCCGTTTCCTGTGACGGTCCTTCCACCAGGACCGGAAACTCTTTTCCAATCAGTTGCCGATTGCGCCGCAGTGAAACGCGCCGTTGCAGGGCCATTAATTTACGCTTGCGCCCATGGATCGTCCGTTTGTCTACCTTGCCGTCCAGAAGATAACTGCCGCTTGTTTCTTCATCGCTGTACGAAAAAACTCCCAAGCGATCAAACTGGGCTGCTTCCGCAAACCGGCAAAGCTCTTCAAAATCCTTTTCTGTCTCGCCGGGAAACCCGACAATCATGCTGGTGCGTACCGCCACGCCCGGAATTGTCGCCCGAATGCGCTCAAGAAGCTTGAGAAAGATATCCGCATTCGCTCCCCGTTTCATACGCTTCAGCACCGGCGCGCTGGCATGCTGCAGCGGCATGTCAATGTACTTCACCAAAGACTCGTGCGCCGCGATGGTGTCAAGCAGTTTCTGCGTGACTTTATTCGGATACGCATAGAGAAAACGAATCCATTTGGGCAACTCGGTCGGAATAGCGGCCAAACGCGCGAGCAGTTCGGCCAAACCGTCTTTTAAGCCCAAATCCTCGCCGTAGCAAGTCGTATCCTGCCCAATCAGATTGATCTCACGCACGCCCATGGCGAACATGCGGGTGGCTTCGTTGATGACGCTCTCAAAACGGCGGCTCCGGAACTGTCCCCGAAACTGCGGAATAACGCAAAACGAGCAGGGATGATCGCAGCCCTCGGCGATCTTGATATAAGCCGAGTACTTGGGAGTAGTAAAAACGCGAGCTGTCAAATCGTGGTAAAGATAAGGCTCCGAAGGGGCCTGCTTCGGCTCCAGACCTTCACAAAGAGCCGTAATTTTACCCAGTTCATTGGTTCCCAGCACCGCATCCACTTCCGGCAAGTTCTGCTGAATATCCGCCCGATACCGCTCGACCAAACAACCTGCCACGACTAAGCGCTGCGCTTGGCCTGTTTTCTTGTACTCGGCCATTTCGAGAATCGTGTCAACTGATTCCTGCTTGGCCGGATCAATAAAACTACATGTATTGACGACAATGACGTCCGCTTCCGAAGGCTGAGGCGTCAACTCATGGCCATCGGCCACAAGCTGTCCCATCATTACCTCGGTATCGACCAAATTTTTGGGACAGCCGAGACTTACAAATCCAATTTTCAAGAGCTAAAATTCCGTGGGGAGAAGTCGGTGGAAACCGCTGAAAATACTAGAATAGCAGGAAAACGGCACAGTAGCTATATGCGCCTTTTAGGAAAATAACTTGTTAACTGCCGGCGCGATTTCGGAGGACAAGGGCAGGATCACTTCTCCCGGTTAACGCAATCTACAGACGAACCGAAAAGCTGCCGAAGAGAAGTGTAGCAGGGAAGCCACTATGTTTTTTATGCGATGGGCAGGGCAGCGAGTCTTATCAGCACTGTGCTTTCTTGCACTGACGCAGACCTGCTCGGCTCAGAAATACACGTTTCGTCTGTACGGGCATGCCGAAGGATTAGGAAATCTGACGGTTAACGAATTGTTGCGGGACCGGGCAGGCTACCTTTGGATGGCAACCGAGGGCGGTCTCTACCGCTATAACGGGACATCCATGCGTGAGATCACGCGCGCCGAAGGGGTTACGATCCCGTTCCTTTACAAAATTTTTGAGGATTCAAACGGAGTTATTTTCATTAGCTCCGAGGCAGGATTGCAGCGTTGGACCGGGTCGCGGATGGTCACTGTCACTTATGCTGGTAAGCCGCTGGAAGTGAGGACGCATACCACCATCGCCCAGGGAGTCTTAGGAGAAGTGTTGGCCGCCACTCCCAAGGCGATCTTCCGTTTGCGCTCGCCTGACGGCGGTCGATCCTACGGTGTAGAACAAGTACTGGAGGCCAACGACAAGCGGCTGCCCCGGCCGGCGGACCCCAAAGACGCTGTTTTCTGGAGCGTTTTTGAGGATCGAGAGGGCGCAGTCTGGTTTGGCTTCGGTGAAGCGCTCTGCCGATGGCAGAGGAGCAAGCTCACAGTCCTTGACGAGCGGAACGGAGTTCTGCCGGACCAGTGGAACACGCTTTTCGAGGATCATGCCGGTACGTTCTGGATTACCGGCGCGAAGCACATGGCAGCCCTGGAGAAGGGAGCGGCGCGTTTTGCCGTCCGGGATCTGCCGCCAGGGGTAAAAACCATCCTTTTCCACCGCAACATGACAGAAGATCGACAAGGCCGTGTTCTTTCGTGCTTCGGTTTGGGGATTGCACGGTGGGAAAACGGACACTGGCATATTTTTGACGCCCGCACTGGGTGGGGGCCCCACTCCGTGCAAGATGTGAAAGTGGACCAGGAGGG
>CAXUBB010000067.1:15269-15528 GCA_964249105.1 uncultured Bryobacteraceae bacterium
GGGTTGGCGTGAGCGGCCACGGCGTGGCAAAGTGGCTTGGGTATAACCATTGGGAGCATTGGACAACAACCGAAGGTCTTGCCAGCGACGAGGTATGGGGGATATTGAAAGACCAAGCCGGGCAGATGTGGGTAGCCGATGCGGCGGGAGTGTCTCTGCGGCGCAAGCCCGGCGAACCGTTTGTGCGTCTGCCGGCCTTTTCAGCGACAGCACAGGGCGTCGCCAATATCGTGCAAACCTCCGATGGAACCATCTGGAT
>CAXUBB010000068.1:0-2927 GCA_964249105.1 uncultured Bryobacteraceae bacterium
CATTTAAAGCAAATATCCTTCAAAATACGATTTTTTAATTAATAATGATTGTTTTAAGGTATTACGCGCTCATGATTGACCCAATATGATGGATGCCGAGCAATTTCTCTAAGAAGATGGAGAGCCGAAACTAATCCTGCCGCAAGAGCGGCAGAAGCACACGATCAATCTCGTCGTCGTCGGTTGATGCCAGCACAACATCTTTGTGCAAAGACCAGAATTCTACGTGCGTGACCGAATCTCCAGGCAGTAGATCCGTCAAAGGTCCAAGAGTCTCCAGTTCCAGGAATTCGCCGTTAACAAACAGTTGCGCTGAAGTTCCGAAATCCGGATACGCTGTGTTCAACTGGGCCGCGGCGCGCTTGATGAATAACTCTGATCCCAACAGGTAAGCGCAAATGGTAGTCTCGTTGAACAAACCAACCTTCTGCGGATAAATATTGGAAGAATCGTGCTTTAGCAACAAATAACGTTTCCGGAACTTCCAGCGCGTATCCGTAAAATCCGTGTAGGCCCACATCACCAAAGGATTTGTGGGCAGGAGCGTCTGATCGTGACCCGCGCGCGGAGGGAACACCGTAATCGCTAGACCGCCTGGGGCCATCATGCTCAGCACCCAAGGTCCGAACCGTCTCGACTTCACCCCTGTGTTTGTGATACGGTGCGTTACCGTTGCTCGGCCATTTGCATGCAACTCAATTGAGATCTCCTTTTGTAGCGATGTTTCCGGCTCAATCGCCTGTTGCAGCGTCAGAGTATTATCATCGATACTCACCTTCACCGGAGCATTGTCGAGCGCATACGTTTCCGGCCTGATCTCCGGCGCAATCCAGAGGCGATGTCCGCCGCGCGGCATCCATCGGGACTCGCCCGATCCGCCAAGCTGCTCGGTAAACTCAGCGAAGAAGTTCTGGGCGCCGGTAAACCCGCAGCGCATGATGCGCGGGCCCACATCGGAGGTGGCAACCAGTTCGATCTCGCCGTTTGTCAGACGATAGCAGTTCGGCCAACCGGCGTACTCGGTACGCTCGATTCGGACAGGGGGCAAGGGAAGTCTCCTTTTGATAACTAATTTTTCACCGCGCAAACCGCGTCGATCAAAGAGCCAGTTCGGCGGCAATCAACGGAGGCGAATCCAGCAGCTTCGAGCAAAGCGCAATACTCGGCAAAGGTGCGTTCTCGGCCATCGGTGCAGACGAGCATGTTCAAGTCTTGCATAAGCGTATAAACAGGGCCGGAGTGGTCATCATTCACGAGCGTCTCGCCGATCAAAAGCGCGCCGCCGGACGGAAGCGCATCGAAGATTTTAGCGAGCAGTTTCACGATTTTGTCTTCGCTCCAGTCGTGAAGTATGCGGCCTAGATAGTAGAGATCGCCCTTCACCAGATCGCCCGTGAAGAAGTCGCCCGCCACGGTTTCAATGCGGCCGGCTACGCTGCTGCGGGCGATGTGCTCGCGGGCGAAACGTTCCACTTGCGGGAGATCGAGAACCGTGGCGCGAAGGTTCGGATATGCTTCACAAGCGGCCACCGCAAGATGGCCTGTCGCGCCGCCCAGATCGACCAGATGCTCGAAGCGGCTGAGATCAAAGGCGCGCACGATCAGCGGCGAAGCGATCTGGCCGAATCCGTGCATGCCGCCCAGGAATGCCGCCGTGGCCGCGTCGTCACGAAAGTAGTGGTCAAAAAGCGCGTTACGGCTGCCAAAAGCCTGCGTCCAGCGGTTTGTCCCTTCCCGTATGGCATCATCCAGATGCGCCCACAGATTGTAAAGTGATTGATCGGAATAGCGGATATAGTTGGCGAGAGTATCAGGACTGTTACCCGCCAGATAACGCTCGGCCAGCGGAGTATTCGCATAAGCGCCGCCTTCGCGTTGCAGCAGTTCCAGCGCGATACAGCCGTCCAATAGACGCGTGAGAGCAGCGGCGTTGACCTTGAGGGCTGCCGCTAACTGCTCGGCGGATTGCGGCGTTTGCGCCAGCGCATCAAATACGCCGAGACGCACGGCGGTAAACATGGCCTTTGATCGCCGGAAAGCTTCAATTAAGTCGAGTATTGGTGTGGGGCTCATGCGAAATGGTCAAAACCTCCTACCGGGAGCGGACGTCCGCCGAACTGAATTTCACCGTGATTACCGGTGGTAATCCTACCGATGCGGGTGACGGGAAGCCCGGCTATTTCAACCGGAATGCGCGCCTGAGCGGGAGCAGTAAAAAGAAGTTCGTAGTCTTCCCCGCCCCTGAGCGCTTCATCGAGCGATGCGCCGTGGGCAATCGGCAAAGTTCCGCTTAATTCCGCGTTAACGCCGGACTCCAGGCAAAGGCGATGCAAATCAAGCGCGAGACCATCGCTCAGATCCATGCAGGCGGACGCACGAAAGCGGCGCAAGGCCAACCCAGCTGTGACGCGCGGCTCCGGGCGGAGATGACGCCGCCAGTGTTTGCCTCGCTTTGCCGCCAACCCATGCGCCGAGCCGCCGAGTTCGCCCGTTACGTAAATCCGATCACCCGGTTTGGCCTTGCTCCTGAGTAATGCTCTACCCTGAGACACGCGACCGCAGCACATGACGTCAGCCACAACATGATCGAACTGGGCCAGATCGCCGCCCGCTAACGTAGTACCGTACCGTTCGGCCAATGAAAGTAGCCCGCGATAAAACCCGCGCACCCAACGGCTGCTCAGGCGCGACGGCACAGCCAACGACACTAAGCAGAACACCGGCTGACTCCCCATGGCCGCCAAATCCGATAAGCTGCGGGCCAAGGCTTTATGTCCAATGTCCGCAGCCGTATGCGTGTCTAGCGTGAAATGGCGTCCTTCCAAAACGAAATCGGTTGTGAACACCAGATCCTCCTTGGCGCGAGGACGAAAAACAGCGCAATCCTCGCCAATGCCTTGAATCAGCCCCACCCTCTTCGGCGCAGT